>JBCCOV010000090.1:0-19385 GCA_039039985.1 Pseudomonadota bacterium
CCGCGCTGATTGTTTATATCGCTCACGGGCTATTCCTCGCTTCGCTCGGGCCCTCCGCGTGGGCGGCGCAAGGCGCCGGGCCGCATTCGCGGCCTGGATCGTCCTCGCAGGATAGCCCGCGCTCAAGTAGCGAGCGCTTGTCGCGAGCGGTAGCGCAAACAAAGACTCGCGTGCGAACAGCGCCATCAAAGACTCCGCCCCTACCAAACGTAACCCATCAAGCGGTCGCGGCGCGATTCTCGCGGCCACCCTTCCAACCCCGAAGCGCAAGGAACGCAAGAAAACCTGCCGGCCCGAACAGAAACGTCATGATCAGGCACGGCACAACCCACACGAAGGCAATCGCCTCCGCGCGCGCCGTCCGCACGATCCAGGCGCCGACGAACAGGTCGAACGCAATGACATGCAGCCAACCCGCAAGCACAACCTCGCGACTGGAGAACAGCTTGATCACGTCATCCAGCGTGAAGTAGCCGCCATCTGTCGTCCCCATGAACATGACGATCAAGATGACATAGGCCACAGATACGAGACCGGGGATGATGAAACCCGCAAGCCGGTCGGCCCAGGTCGGAATCCACGGCGACGCCAAAAGAGCCAACCATCCCCAAAGACACACCGTATTGGCAATCTGAAATCCGAGATCCGCGTCCATAAGGCGTCTCCTGCACGCTGCGCCTTACCGCGACCGGCGAACCTGTAGGCACCGGTCGCAGGCAGACTTCGTGCTATCTGTCGATTTAGCCGAGGTTTTCTTTCAAGAACTCGGTGAACGCGCTCCATGACTTCCTGTCGGCGCGCTCACGATATCGGCCCGAGCCGATAACGGTGAAGGCATGCGGTGCACCGGAATAGACCTCGATGTCGTAGGTGACACCAGCGGACTCGAGTTCCTTGGACAGCTGCGCAACGTCGTCCATGGGAATACCCGCATCAGCACCGCCGTGCGCAATCAGGATCGGTGCTGTTCCTTTCGCATAGGACTGGCCCTTCGGTGTCTTGAGACCACCATGAAACGTGGCGAACCCTTTGACATCCGTTGCCTTGCCGGAGCGCGCCAATTCCAACGTGGCCGCGCCGCCGAAGCAATAGCCCATGACAACAACGGAACCACCATTGCGCTTTCGCGCTTCGTTGAGGCCAGCGAGGATGAGCGCGCGCATTTTCGCGCGATCATTATAGAGTTTTCTCGTTTCCGCCTTTTTGGCCCCGGTCTCCGTCGGACGATTTCCCTTGCCGTAGAGATCGACGGCGAATGCGTCATAGCCGAGCTTCGCGAGCATATCCGCGCGCTGAACCTCATAACCGGTCAGCCCATCCCAGTCGTGAATGACAAGTACCAGTCCCTTGGACGCGCCGTCGGCCTTTGCATAGTACCCTTCGTAGTCGGCTCCGTTCGCCGAATACGTGACGGTCTCGCTGGCATGCGCCATCGTCGCGATACAGGCGGACAAGAACCCGATAATAATCTGTCGCATGGAGATATCCTCTGCCAGGCTGGATCGCGCGCACCTGCGCGCGCTGCAAACTAGCAGGGCGCGCAACCAATCGCAGCCCCATTCGCCCGGCCTGGCCGAGACCAATTCCAAGATTGGCGGACGCAGTTGATGGCGTCACAGAGGCGTCGCGCCCCGACCGATCGCGGCGATGCCAGTGCGTGAAACGTCAACCATGCCGAGGTCGCCCATAATCCCGATGAATTGCTCGATTTTCGAGGTGCGCCCCGTCAGCTCGAACACGAAATGCTCGGTCGACGCGTCGATAACCTGCGCCCGAAAAATCTCAGCCAAACGCAGGGCCTCGATCCGGTTGTCGCCACGCCCTACGACCTTGATGAGCGCCAGTTCACGTTCCAGCGAGATCCCTTCGTGCGTCAGGTCCGTAACGCGATGCACGGGTACCAGGCGCTCAAGCTGATGCTTGATCTGTTCGATGACCGCCGGCGTCCCTCGCGTCGCAATCGTAATCCGGGACAGGTGTTTCTCACGCTCCGTTTCCGTGACGGTGAGCGAGTCGATGTTGTAGCCCCGCCCGGAAAACAGCCCGATCACGCGCGCCAGAACACCAGGCTCGTTGTCAACGAGGATTGACAGCGTGCGGCTGACGATTTCTTCCGACAACTGCGGGGCCGGATAGTGCGACTTGCGGGGATCACTGGAGGCCATGACGAGGTGCCTTTACTTCGAGGATGTGCCGGCTTGGTGCCGAGACACAGCTAGAGATTTCGGAAGGTTTCGATTGCCGGCTCATCGACTTCATCGGAGTCGATAATCCAGCGCTCACGCAGGGCTGCGGCTTTCCATGCCTCGAACGCCGGGTGGGTCAACACGGCATCCATGTAGCTTCGGATGTCGTGAGGTACATCAAAGCTGTACGTGTCCAATCGCGTCACAACCGGAGCAAACATGGCGTCTGCGGCGCAGAACGCACCGTACAGAAATCGCTCGCTTGTGTTGGCACCGAACGACTTTCGCGCGTCCGTCCAGACGGTGATAATACGGGCGACATCCTTCGCCACATCAGCACCACGATCACGGACCGCAAAGCGCTTACCCAGGTTCATCGGGCATGCGCTCCGCAGCGCCCGAAAGCCCGAATGCATTTCCGCGGAAACACATCGCGCATGGGCCCGCGCAATTGGGTCGTCGGGCCACACCGGCAAGTCCCGCCGGCGATCAGCCAGATACTCCAGAATTGCCAGGCTTTCCCAGACCGTGACCGCGCCGTCCGTCAAGACGGGCACCTGGCCCGCGGCGGAGACCTTCGAAATCTCGGCGTAGAAGGTGTCCGTGTTGAGCGGCAACACCGTTTCCGTGAATTCGATGCCCAGCGCCTTCATCAAAATCCATGGCCGCAACGACCACGACGAATAGCATTTGTTGCCAAGCGTGAGATGCATCACAACACTGGCCTCCGGTATAGATTCAGACATGCAAAGCAGGGCGGTCCGTGCCTACACGAGCACCTTGCCCTCTTCATCAATGGCCGTGTCAATATCCTCATCCGAAACTTTATCACCCAGCAGCATTTCATTATGCGCTTTACCGGATGGGATCATCGGGAAGCAGTTCTCGAGATTTGCGACACGACAGTCGAAAAAGACCGGCCCGGGTGTCTCGATCATCTTCGTGATTGCATCGTCGAGGTCGGCTGGATGATCGCAGATAATGCCTGTCCAGCCGTACGCTTCCGCGAGTTTGACAAAGTCCGGTAGGGACTCGGTGTAGCTTTCCGACAGACGATTGCCGTGCAGCAGCTGCTGCCACTGGCGCACCATACCCATGTACTGGTTGTTCAATACGAAGACCTTGACCGGCAGGCCATACTGAACGGCCGTCGACGCTTCCTGCACATTCATCAGAACGGACGCATCACCGGAGATGCAGACGACAAGCGAGTCGGGATGCGCGCGCTGCACACCGATCGCAGCCGGCAATCCGTAGCCCATCGTTCCCAGCCCGCCGGAGGTCATCCAACGGTTGGGCTCCTCGAAATGATAGAACTGAGCCGCCCACATTTGATGTTGGCCAACATCGGTCGTCACATAGGTATCGCGGTCCTTTGTCAGCGCATAGATCCGCTCAACCGCCATTTGTGGAAGGATCACATCCTTCGAAGGCCGATACGCGAGAGAGTTCCGCTTGCGCCACGCATTGATCTGCTTCCACCAAGCGGTTCGCGCCGATTTATCGATCTTCGGGGCCTGCGTCTTCCAAAACGCAAGCATGTCCTGCAGCACGTAGCCAACGTCGCCGATGATGGGGATATCGGCACGGACATTCTTGTTAATAGACGACGGGTCAATGTCGATATGAATCTTGCACGATCCCGGCGAAAAACCGTCAAGCCGACCCGTGATGCGATCGTCAAACCGGGCACCGACGCAGATCATGACATCGCAATCATGCATCGTCATGTTGGCTTCGTATGTCCCGTGCATGCCGAGCATGCCGAGCCACTGTTTGTCGGATGCCGGATAGGCGCCAAGTCCCATCAATGTCGATGTAACCGGAAAGCCGGTCAGCCGCACGAACTCGCGCAACAGCGCTGACGCCTTTGGGCCCGAATTGATAACACCGCCGCCGGTATAGAACACCGGGCGTTTCGCGCCGGCGATAACATCGACCGCCGCTTGGATCGCCTGCTCATCACCCCTGAGCTGCGGCTTATAGGTTTTGTGCTCTATATTTGAAGAGCCGGTGTAAACGCCGGTTGCGAACTGCACATCCTTGGGCACGTCCACAACAACCGGTCCGGGCCGTCCGGATTTCGCGACATAGAACGCTTCGTGCACAACCCGCGCGAGATCATTGACGTCGCGAACGAGATAGTTGTGCTTGGTGCAGGAGCGTGTAATGCCAACGGTATCGCACTCCTGGAAGGCATCGGAGCCGATCAGGTGGGTCGGAACCTGCCCGGTGATGCAAACGATTGGAATGGAATCCATCAAGGCGTCCGTCAGCCCGGTTACACAGTTAGTCGCGCCAGGACCGGACGTCACCAGAACAACGCCAACCTTGCCGGTCGCGCGCGCATAGCCTTCGGCAGAGTGAACCGCGCCGCCTTCCTGCCGGACTAAGACGTGCCGCACAGCTTCCTGCTGAAAAACCTCATCGTAAATCGGCAGCACTGCACCGCCGGGATAACCGAATACGGTTTCGACACCTTGCTCAGCAAGCGCGGTCACAACAATCTCGGCGCCGGTCATCATGCGGGCCATGCCTGGAGACTCCCTCATACATTCCGAAGATCAGCCCAACGCCGAATGGCTCGCGGCTGAGGCCCGGCACGGTTAGCGAGCGCGTCTGCAACGGTCAATCCATTCGTTAATGTTCAAAAAGGAAAGTGCCTCAGAACTATTCATTTCGGAAAGATTTATGGAGTTCCACGCAATCATATTTCGCCGAAGCCAAGTCAGCTGCCGTTTCACATAGTTTCGAGTCTCGGTTTGCCCTTGTGAGATGGCGGTATCCAGATCGATTTGGCCGGTGAGATGTCGCGCAAGGGGCCGCACGCCGAGGGCACGCATGGCCGGAAGACCCGGATCAAGAGCCAAAGCCAGCAATCGGCGAACTTCGTCCAGCGCCCCCATCTCGACCATTTTCGCGAAGCGCGCATCGCATCGGGCATAGATCTCCGCGCGCTCACGCGTCACAACAATCGGCAAAACCGGGGAATCTCGCGGAACCACCGGCTCGCCCGGTTCGCGCTGCCACAATGCCAGCGAACGCCCGGTTGCCGTGATCACTTCAAGCGCACGCACAATGCGCTGACGGTCCGACTGCGGAAGCCGGCGCGCCATAATCGGATCGACGCGTGCCAGTTCCTCATGCAGCGCGGGGCCATCCAAACGCTCGCTCGCTTCCCGCCACTGCGCTCTTATGTCTGCCGGAATGGGGGGAACTGGCGATAGTCCCTCCAACAGAACACTAAAGTATAACCCAGTACCGCCGACAAGGATCGGGATCTGCGATGCACGCCAGGCTTCTGCGATGACGCACTGCGCGTCTTTGGCGAATCGGCCTGCGGAATACGCATCTGATGCGGGAATATGGCCGTATAGGCGATGCGGAACGCGCATTTCATCTGCAGCGGACGGTCGCGCCGTCAGCAGCTGTAATTCGCGGTAGACCTGCATACTATCGGTATTCACAACGACCCCACCGGCTCTTTCGGCGAGTGTCGTTGCGAGAGCGGACTTGCCGCTTGCCGTCGGACCTGCGATCAGGATGACGCCAAGTTGAGCCACGAAGTCACGTCCTCGCCTCTAAACATCGGAATCGACATATGCCGCCAGAGCTGCGAGCACCAACCTACGTCCTTACACTGATGGCAGCGCCGGGAACTCCCGCCCTGACTGAAGACCTTATCGCATCACTGCACGGCATCATTGGCGATACGACGAATCTCAAGTGGCTGTGCGCCGGTCAATCGATTGATATCCCACTCTATGATCGTTCGAACGCAGAAATTGAAGCACTGCGCGGTCAAATCGTGGATGGGCTGCTGGGCCGTCAGATCGACTGGTTCCTGGCGCCTGCCAAGGAACGTCGCAAGCATTTGCTCGTGGCCGATATGGAATCGACCATGATTGCGGAGGAAATGCTGGAAGAACTCGCCGCATTCATCGGGCTTCGCGATCAAGTCGCAAACATCACCGAACGGGCGATGGACGGCGAGATTGATTTCGAGGCAGCAATCCTGGAGCGGGTTGCATTGCTGGAGGGCATTGAAGCCAAGCTCCTCGATGAACTGGCGGAGACGCACGTCACATACATGTCGGGTGCGCGCGAACTGATCGCGACCATGAAAGCCAACGGGGCCTACTGCGCCCTTGTTTCCGGCGGTTTTACGAGCTTTACGGCACGCGTTGCTGAGGAACTCGGGTTCGACGAGCATCGCGCCAATACCTTGGAAATTGTCAACGGCAAACTTACCGGGCGGGTTGTTCCGCCCATTCTGGGCCGTGACGCAAAACGCAAGTCTCTCGACGATCTCACAGACAAGCTTGGCCTGGACCTGTCTCAGGCCATCGCTGTTGGTGACGGCGCAAACGATATCGACATGCTTCGGGCTGCCGGACTGGGGGTTGCCTATCACGCAAAACCGCGAGTTCGTGATGCGATCGCTGCCACGGAGAACGGTGCGGTGATCGACCATTGCGATCTAAGCGCGTTGCTTTATGTGCAGGGCTACACGACGCAAGACATCGTCAGGTCTTGACCTCGTCCACAACCACCACAGCCGTTCCACCAATAGACGAGCTTAGACCCCGATGATTTTGATCCTTATGCTCTTGGCCGGGTTTGCGTTGCTGCTACTGGGAGGCGAGGCCCTGGTGCGTGGGTCCGTCGATGCGGCATCCCGGCTTGGCGTTTCAAAACTGATCATCGGCATAACGCTTGTCGGCTTTGGCACGTCGATGCCGGAAATGGTGACCAGTATTCAGGCCGTCTACGCCGGTTCGCCCGGGATCGCGATCGGGAACTTCGTCGGATCGAACATTGCCAACATCCTTTTGGTGCTTGGGTTGTCCGCACTTGTAGCCACCGTCCCTGTCGGCAAATCTGTGGTTGCCCGCGACGGTTACATGGTCCTTGCCGTGACCATTATGTTTATCGTGATGTGTTTGACGGTCCCGTTTAATCGGGCGGTCGGGTTGGTGTTTCTCGCCATACTGACGGCTTATCTGATTTACGCCGTTCGGCAGGATCGCAAGTCGATGGCCCTCGCTGGCGAGACAGACGGCGAAAACGGTCAAGACGACGGTGTGTGGCCCGTTGCCTATGCGATTTTGATTGCCATCATCGGCATGGCCATGGTGATCGGCGGGGGCCATATTCTGGTAATTGCGGCGATCGATTTGGCAAAGGTTATGGGCGTGCCGGAGCACGTCATCGGCCTTACGATCGTTGCGGTTGGCACATCGCTTCCAGAGCTTGCGACGTTTTTGATTTCCGCTGCGCGCGGCGAATCCGAAATCGGGGTTGGAAACCTTCTCGGCTCGAACTTGTTTAATCTTCTGGCGATCGGCGGCATGACGGCAACGCTCGCACCGGCAGCAATACCGGTCCCGTGGCATATTGCCTACGTCGACAACTTGGTCATGCTGGGTGCCACATTGGCCCTGCTGGCCTTTGCCTGGAAGGGCAATCTCATCACGCGATGGGAGGGCGCTCTGCTTCTGACAGCCTATGTCATCTACCTGACGACGCTATACGCCACGGGTAGCGGACCCGCGTAATCTCAAGCAGATCTGGCGTTTTGTCGCGTGTCTTTTGTGAGGTGATGTAAGAAGTCCCGCGCGTCAGCCGGTCGGAAGCCGACGCTTGAAGCCGTACCGCTTGAGGCACTTCATGTACTCTTTGTCCATTTGCTCGCCGAAGCCACGCTTCTTGTAGGCTGATTTGAAGCAGCGCACGTAAATGGCCTGCTTTTCAGCCTTCGTCAGCTTCTGACGCCGCGGCTTCGGTTTCGCCTGGCGCGGCTTGGCTTCATCCGACACCGCAGCAGTGACGGGCTTTTGCCGCGTAGACGACAGACGCGCCGATGGCGCTGAAGCCGGCGACGCCGTAGTCGCAGTTGCAGTGGACTCGGTTGATCCGTAGAACGGGAACGAGGCGCAACCTGCGGTTGCCAAAACAGGGACGACGACTGCGAGCGATTGAATAAACTGACTACGCAAGATGTTCCGTCATAACGTCGAGCGTTATGCCCTATCTGGTATTTGCAACTCAATCGACCCCCTCGATTGAGTAGAGACCTTCGTAAACCATAATCGACAGCTCTGAAAGCTATCGTACTCTAAATGTGTTCCTAAACAGCGCTGAGGCCTCCAGCCGTTGGAATGCAACAGAATGCGGACCAAAATCCGACTATGCACAGGCCGCCGGACTCATTGCGAACGGCTTAGTTAACACCCGCTTTGTCGGCCTGTTCCAGCGCAAGCGCAAGCTCTTCGCGCGCCTTTTCTGCCTGACGCTGTCGATCCCACAACGCCGCGTACAGTCCGCCGCGTTCGATCAGCTCCTTGTGTGTCCCGCGCTCCACAATTTGACCCGAGTCGAGCACAATGATCAGGTCAGCGTGTACAACCGTCGACAGGCGATGCGCTATAACTAAGGTCGTGCGGCTTTTGGCGACTTTGTCGAGCGCATTCTGAATCTCCTTTTCGGTGTGGCTGTCGAGAGCACTCGTCGCCTCATCGAGCATCAGTATTGGCGGCCCCTTGAGAATTGTTCGCGCGATCGCCACGCGCTGTTTCTCGCCGCCTGAGAGTTTCAACCCACGCTCGCCGACCATCGTGTCGTAACCCTCAGGCAGTTGGTTGATAAAATCGTCGATCTGCGCCAGTTGCGCAGCCTGGATGATGTCCTCGCGGTCCGCGCCGGGCCGGCCGTAGCTGACGTTGTAGGCGATGGTGTCGTTGAACAAGACTGTGTCTTGCGGGACCACGCCGATTGCAGATCGCAGCGATTCCTGTGTGACGTCGCGAATATCCTGGCCGTCGATGGTCACGCGGCCGTCTTGGATCTCGTAGAAACGAAACAGAATGCGGCTGATTGTCGATTTGCCTGCCCCTGAGGGCCCGACAATCGCCACCATACTGCCGGGCGCGACGTCAAAACTGACAGACTTCAAAATCGGCCGCTCCGGCTCGTAGGCGAACGACACGTTTTCAAAGCGGAGCCGGCCATCTGACACAACAAGTGGGCGGGCGCCTTTTTTGTCCGAGATTTCGGGACTCTCGTCGAGCAGCGCAAACATGGTCTCAAGGTCAACCAAGCCCTGCCTGATTTCCCGATAAACCATGCCCATGAAGTTCATCGGCATGTAAAGCTGGATCAACATCGCGTTGATCATCACGAAATCGCCGACGGTATGGACGCCTTGCACGACTCCCCGCGCCGCCAGCCACATGCACAGCGTCATCCCCGTCATGAAGATAACGATCTGGCCCGAGTTCAAAAGAGCCAGCGAGTAGTACGTGCGAATGGCCGCCTTTTCGTAACGCGCCATCGCCGTATCGAAGCGGTGCGCCTCCATCGTTTCGTTGCTGAAGTACTTTACGGTTTCAAAGTTCAGAAGACTGTCGATCGCCTTGGTGTTCGCCTCATTGTCGCTGTCGTTCATTTCCCGACGGATCGCAATACGCCATTCCGAGGCGGCGAAGGTGAACCACATGTACACGCCAACAGTCGCCATCACGATCAGGGCGTAGGACCAGTCGAAGAAGTAGACCATTACCCCGGCTAATAGGGCCAGCTCCAGCAGTGTCGGCAGAACATTCAGAATACCCATCCGAATGATCAGTTCGATGGCGCGTGTTGCCCGCTCGACCACGCGCGATAATCCGCCTGTGCGCCGCTCCAGATGAAACCGCAGCGACAAACGATGGAGGTGCTGAAACGTGCGATTGTTCAGCTGGCGAACGGCATTCTGGCCGACCCTTGTGAAGAAGACATCGCGAATTTGGTTCAGCACGATAATCAAGACACGGCCGACGCCGTATCCAACGATCATAAGCGTCGCCCACAGTGCCAGCGTTGTCGGCTGAAAGATGGAGCCATCAGCAGCTCTCGGGGCATGCTCAGTCAGCCAGTCCGTCGCTTCCTTGTAGAAGATCGGAACCGAAACAGTCACGAGTTTCGCCAGCACCAGGACGCCAAATGCCAGCGCAACACGGAGCCTCAGGTCCGGCCGTCCCTCGGGCCAGACAAATGGCAGGAGCCCGCGAAAGACGATCCAGTGCTCGCTGCGCCCCAGGTCGGATACTGTCGCCTTTTGCAAGGCCTGAATGCCGGTGTCCTTCCGAGCGAACATGAGCTTGCGGGAGGTCGCGGCGATCCGGCGAGCCATCCGGACTCCAGCCCCGATGAGTGATTCAGAAAACGACATTAAATGGATGTCCTAATGCGGAAAGCGGCCGATACGCGACACACCGCCGAGTGCTCAAGCCTCATAACGCCGCCCGCTGCGAAAGCGATCGCCACCCGATGCGCACGGTCAGCTGACATAGCATACGTCGCGCGTGATAGGGGTGGGGTTGGCACTACCGCTGACGCACAGCAGGGATGATCAACCTCTGACCAGGATAGATCCGACTTGGCCGGCGCAGAATGGCTCTGTTCGCAACGTAGATGCGCCGGTAGCGTCGACCGCGACCATAGAAGCGCCGCGAGATGGCCCACAGGCTGTCGCCGCGGCGGACCACATACCGTCGCGACCGATAGCGTCCACGCCATCGCCTGCGCCGATACGCGCGTGCACCTGTGCGACTGCGCGCCCGCGCTTTGCGCACACGCCGCTTTGTTGCACGTCGCCTATTTACGTCCCGCCTCGTTACACGTCGCTCGACGCGTGCCACGCGCAGCGAACGGCGGGCATTTCTCGTTGGTGGATCGGGAATCGCGACAACGCTTCGCCGATCCGGCACACGGGCAGCCGGACGAAAGCGACGGCGATCCTCGCGCCGCTGAGCAGCCGGATTGCGTTCCGGCAGTGTATAGCTTCGCACGGCATCGGTTGTTGCGCGAACAGATGCGACCCGGGCGCCGCGAGACGACAGCGGCTTGCGTTGGGGAAGCGGTACCCCGGCCAGCCGCGGAGGCTCTGGATCAACCAGCGTTCGCGCGCGTGCAATAACGCCGGCGACCCGGCGCACCTCAGGTATGGCAACCGGCTGAGGTGCGCTCGTCAATCGGGATGACGCGCGACTGCGTAAGCGTTCCACGCGCATGACGGCACGCACCAATCGCAGCTCAAGCGCACGACGGCTCTGTCGACCAGGCGTCGTCTCCAGCCGGCGCAGAACAGTCTCGGCGGATGTGACGCCGGTGCGCGCCATACCCAGATCAACCGAAATCCGATCTCGGATCCCGCGCCAGTCAGAGGCGACAGAACGTGCACGAGCAGCCGATCTCCGAAGGTCTCCATAGTGCCGCGTGAACCGCACGATCGCTTCACCGATGAACGCGCGACCGCGTGCACTTTCGATCTCCTCTCGCGCACGACGTAAGGTGACAAGCTCAGCCTGCTGGTCGTTCTCAACGCGCGCAATGACCGTCGCCCGCCGTTCGGCCACCGACACCCGTGGCACGACACGCGTACGCGTGCGTGCGACGGCTTCCGCCGCTGTCTGAGCGCGCGCGAGCAACTCAGCCCAACGGCGGCGCTCATCCGCTGATGGCAGAGCGGCCAGAAGCTTACGGCGTTCTGCCTCCTCCAAAGCCGCCTTGCGCTGACGTTCAAGAGCCGCCAGCCGAGCCAATTCAGCTTTGCGTTCGGCTTCGACGCGACGGGCATCCTCCTCTCGCCGCTTGGCATCGGCTGCGCGATGCAGTTCGTCACGCAGCCGATCGGCGTTCGTTGGATCTGCCGGTGTCGCCACGACGGCCGGCCGCTCCAGTCGCGGTGTTGCCGGCGGGTCGGTCGCAGCAGACCGAGAGGTAGGCTCCGACGATGAAGCCGCAACGTCGCCGTCCCGTTCAAACGGCGAAGCAGCTGGAGCGCGAACAGCCGGCCGGGGAGATGGAGTCGCACCACGATCCGGTTCGACGGAAGGCGGCGCTTGGCGCGCTTCTGGGGGCGTGGTACGGGGCGTTTCGGATTGAGATGTTTGCCAACGGGACGGCACAGGCGGAGTATCTGACGCGGCCGTTTTCGCCTCTGGGGTCTTATCGTTCGCCGTCGCAGTTTCCGACAAGCCGCCGGAAAGCCTCGGGACGATGTCACCGTCATAGGCGTCAACGGCACGGACGACCCACCTCGAAACGCGCGTCACGATCGTGTCGAACCGCGATGGATCAGAACGTCTCTCAGAGCCGGCCAGGCCGCGTTCCGTATTGGCGACCGTCGCGGTATCGCGTCGCGACGGCCTCGCGAAACCGCCGCCTGTGGCCAGCCTCGGAGCAACATGTGTGCGATAAGCCGCTGTCGATTGAACCACCCAAGCAATCACGTCGTCCAATGCAGTTCCGGTTTTCAACGTCCAGCTCGCGGTGCGCTCACCGGACAAGACGCGACCATCACGAAAAAACGTATCTGCCGCGTTTCCCGCATCGCGGCTCAGTTCCTCTGCCCGTCGGCGTGTTGGGTCAGATGGACTGCCGGCCGCCTGGGCCATACGCTGGCCCTCACCGGCCGCAAAGGCCCCATGGCGATGGGCGGAAACAAGTCCGAGGCCGATGAGTGACGCAAGCGCCCAGACCAACACGATCTGCCGATTAACTTGCGGCATGGTTGGTTTCCGATTCATCATACGCACACTCAATCTTGTCGCCTGATCCGACAAGCCAGCAAATAAACGTTCCCAGCCTAGCTGCTCGTGTCATACCGCAGCACTGGCCGTTTCGTGAATAGCGCGAACCTAGAACATTTCCGCCATGGGCGAACTCGCATTGACGGGCGCATGCCGCATAACCGGTATCAGCGCCGCCCGCGACCGGGCATCGCCTTCGGTGGCCCATTTTCAGCGAAGAGATCGACCAACTGATCCGTCATGGCGCCGGCGAGTTCGGACGGGTCCGTAATCGTCACGGCGCGGCGATAATACCGGGTCACGTCGTGGCCGATCCCAATCGCAATCAGTTCAACCGGTGATCGCGTTTCAATTTCTTCGATGACCTGCCGCAAGTGGTTCTCCAGATAAGCGCCTGAGTTGACCGACAGCGTCGAGTCGTCAACGGGTGCCCCATCTGAAATCATCATCAGAATGCGACGCTGCTCGGGCCTGCCGAGAAGTCGGCGATGCGCCCAAGCCAGCGCCTCGCCGTCGATGTTCTCTTTCAACAAGCCTTCACGCATCATCAAAGACAGATTGCGCTTTGCACGACGCCAAGGCGCGTCGGCGGCCTTGTAAACGATGTGCCGCAGATCGTTGAGGCGCCCGGGCGTTGCCGGCTTGCCCGCCGCCAACCACGATTCCCGTGACTGCCCGCCCTTCCAGGCACGCGTTGTAAATCCAAGGATCTCGACTTTGACGGCGCAACGCTCCAGCGTACGCGCAAGAATATCGGCGCAGCACGCCGCAACCATGATCGGACGCCCGCGCATCGACCCGGAGTTGTCCAGCAACAACGTGACAACCGTGTCTCTGAAGTCTGCGTCACGCTCATGTTTGAACGACAGTGGCGCTGTCGGGTCGATAATGACGCGGGTCAGCCGCGCGGCATCCAGCGTTCCTTCATCAAGATCGAATTCCCAGGCGCGGTTCTGCTGCGCCATCAGCAGGCGCTGGAGCCGGTTGGCAAGCCGCGAAACCGCCCCCGACAATTGCCGCAGCTCCTTGTCGAGAAACGCGCGCAGTCGCTCCAGTTCGTCCGGCGTTGACAGATCTTCGGCGGCGATCTCTTCGTCAAAGTTCTGCGTGAAGACCTTGTATCCAAACGCGCGCGGATCATCGAGAACGCTAAGGTTTGGCCGCCAGGGCTCGTCGGTCTCGGCCGCGTCGTCGCTGTCGCCGTCGGCTTCAAAGTCGTCGATGTCGGCAAGTTCGCTGGACTCGTCGAAGTCGCCATCTTCGCTTTGCGCCGTCTGCTCTTCGTTGGCCCGCTCCTGCCCCTCAGTCGAGTCGCTCTCATCCTCCGAGCTTTGATCGCCGGAGTCCGGTGCATCCTCGTCTTGATCGTCCCCGTCCTCAGGTTCACCCTGTGCGGCGTCCTCAGTCAGATCCAGCTGACGCAACATCGTTTGGATCAGCTCACCGAACGCCGCTTGATCGTCAGCGCATCCGTCAAGACGGCTCAACGTGTCCCCGGCACGATCCTCGACCCAGGAACGCCAGACGTCGACAAGAGGCTGCGCAAGTTCCGGTGGCGGCGCGCCAGTCAGACGTTCGCGTACGAGTAACGACAAGGCGTCCTCTAAAGGAGCATCCGCTTGCTCTGTCACGCCTGAGAAGCGGCCATCGGCATATTGATCCTCAACCTTTGCCGCGAGGTTTGCGGCAACGCCGCCCATGCGTCGGGCGCCGTAGGCCTCGATCCGCGCCTGTTCGACCGCATCGAAAACAGTCCGGGCCGGACCGGCCTCCGGCAACAATGTCCGGTGAAGCTTGTTGTCATGGCAGGCCGACGAAAGAGCCAGGCTGTCGGCCCACCCGCGAAGCACCGAGATTTCCGTTGCGGTTGGCGCGCGAGATGGCTCAATGAGGCTGATCGTATTGCCGTCCAAGCTGGGCCGGCCCGCGGCGAAGTTGACCTGCATCTCAGAATCGCCGGCGATCGCACGCACAGTCGTGCCCACGGCCCGCTTTAGCGGCTCAGTCGGCGGTTCTTTTCGGTTGCTGCCCGGACTTGCCATCGCACCCTTAACTCAACGCAACGTTGGCAGCGCTCTCCGGCAGTTCCTCGTTGAAGCACCGCTGGTAGAACTCAGCGACCGCAGACCGCTCCAGTTCATCGCACTTGTTCAGGAATGTCAGACGGAACGCAAAGCCGACGTCGCCGAAGATCTCAGCATTCTCAGCCCACGTCAGAACGGTACGAGGGCTCATGACCGTCGACAGATCACCATTGATGAAAGCGTTCCGCGTCAGGTCGGCGACCCGCACCATGTTGTCGATCGCCTTGCGGCCCGATTCGCTCGTGGCGTAGCTCTTTGCCTTGGCCAGCACGATCTGTACTTCGTCATCATGCGGCAGGTAATTGAGCGTGACGACCAGCGACCAGCGGTCCATCTGGCCCTGGTTGATCTGCTGCGTACCGTGGTAAAGTCCGGACGTATCACCCAGCCCGATCGTATTGGTTGTCGAGAACAGGCGGAACGCCGGATGCGGGCGGATCACCTTCGACTGATCGAGCAGCGTCAGCTTTCCGGAAACTTCCAGAATGCGCTGGATGACGAACATCACATCCGGCCGGCCGGCGTCATACTCGTCGAACACCAGCGCGACATTGTTCTGCAGCGCCCAAGGGAGAATCCCTTCGCGAAACTCCGTGACCTGCTTCCCGTCCTTGATAACGATTGCGTCCTTACCGACGAGATCAATCCGCGAAACATGACTGTCGAGGTTGACCCGGACGCATGGCCAGTTCAAGCGTGCTGCGACCTGTTCAATGTGCGTCGACTTGCCCGTGCCGTGATAGCCCTGGATCATGACGCGCCGGTTGTGTTTGAGGCCGGCAAGGATCGCGAGGGTGACCGCGTGGTTGAACTGATAGTCGTTATCCACATCCGGCACATGCGGCGATGTGTCAACGTAGGCTGGAACCTGCATATCGCTGTCGATACCGAAAACCTCGCGTACCGAGACCATTTGGTCCGGCAAACCGGCCGCTTCCTCGGCCGCTGCGACTTGAACTGAGCGCATCCGTTTCTTGACCTGACTTGATGTTGGATTGGCCATTGCAGCCGTCATGAACGGCTGAACGCTAACTGGCAACCGAACATGCCTGCTCGGTCAGACCAGCCCCACTTGCTTCAAATAGTTATATGCCTGGATAATCTCGCGCAACGTGTCTTCAGATCCGCGATCGCCGCTATTGGCATCAGGATGGTGTTTTTTGACCAGTTCCTTGTACCGCGTTTTGATTTCCTCTTTGCTCGGAGAGTCGGACAATCCGAGCGTCTCAATCGCCTTCCGCTCCAACGGCTTGAGCCGGCGCGCAGGTTTCTTGGCCGACTTGCGGGCCTGTCGCGCCCGCCACGCATGAAATTCCTGCGCACTTGCGCTCATCGGAGGATCATTGCTCGTTTGGCGACCGCGGCCGCGGCCGCGTCGGCCCGTTGCCTTCGGCGAATGCGCATTCTCACCCATCTTCCAGGTGGGGCGATGACCGTAGAACGCGTCGCGCTGAAAATCTTCGATCTCGGAATTCGTCATGCCGTCGAAGTAGTTGTACGACGCGTTGTACTCGCGCACATGCTCAGCGCAGAATGCAAAAAACTCACCGTCGCGACCGCGGCCTTTCGGGGCACGGTACTTGCCGGGCTTTGTGCAACCCTTCCATTGACACTGGGGCACCTCTGGGCGGACCGGCTCTTCGGTAGGCCGTTCGCCGCGGATGCGGACCATGTCGAAGTATTTGGACTGTCGGCTCATGAGCGGCGAAGTATGATCAGACAGACGATGAGACACAAGCCATTGACAACCTCAAATGTGTTGTCCGAAGCGTAACTGTTTCGGCATCGCCACGACAGTGATTGAGACACCATGCTTGCAGACCGTATCCGCCAAAAGCTTGCCGACGGCCTGACGCCGCGGCATCTGGACGTTATCAACGAGAGCGACCTTCACGCCGGGCATCGCAGCTCGCCTGGCACGGGTGAAAGCCACTTCAGAGTTATCGTTGTGGCCGATGCATTTACTGGCGAAACGCGCCTCGCACGGCATCGCCAAATCAATGCACTGCTTGCAGAGGAGTTATCCACCGGCGGCGTGCATGCTCTTGCCATTCAAGCATACGCGCCGGACGAGCAAACGGATGCGCCGGCACCTAACGCAGAGTAACGCCCCCATCAGCTCACCTATCACGCAGCGCCGATGACACTTAGCCGCACCTGTTGTTGGACGAGGTCAAATTAGCTGGCCCCCACCGGTTCGACCGAAACCGGCGTCACGCGCAGCGCGGTGATTTTGTTGCGGCTCTTGCGAAGGACTTCAAAGCGATACCCGTGAAACGTAAAGGTCTGGCCCGGCTCGGGGATGGTCTGCGCTTCATGGATCACCAAACCGGCAACCGTCGTGGCCTCATCATCTGGCAAGTCCCAATCCATCTCACGATTGAGGTCGCGGATTGGAACACCACCATCAACATTGACGGTGCCGTCACCTTGCGGCCGGATCGAGTTGTCGCCTGGATCATGCTCATCCGTGATTTGCCCGACGATTTCCTCAAGAATGTCCTCCAGCGTGATCAGCCCTTGGACTTCGCCATACTCGTCGACGACAAGCGCCAACTGCGCTTTGCTGCGAAGGAAGGCGTTCAATTGATCGTTCACGCTTGTCGTATCGGGCACGAACCAGGGTTCGGACGCAATCGTCGCGGCGCTGATCTTGGTCGCATCCCACCGCGCCTGGCCAAGAGCGGCGAGAAGATCTTTGGAGTGGAGAACGCCAATAATGTTCTCCGGCTGGTCCCGCCACAACGGCATGCGCGTGTAGCGACTGTTCAGAACATCCTCAACGATCTTTCCCGGCGGATCATTCGCGTTGATCATTTCCATCCGGGTTCGGTGAACCATGATGTCGAGAACCTGCAGCTCCTTGAGATCAAGCACACCGCCAAGGCGATGCGCATCGTCGCGAGCGACGCCACCTTCGCGCGTGGATAACTCGATTGTCCCGCGCAGTTCGTCAGTGGCGGCCAGGATGTTCGCTGCGTCATCCGCCTTGCCCGGCGTAAACGCCAAAAATCCCTGGACAATGAACTCTATGGCGCGCGTCGCTGGTGAGAGCACCACAATCAGAATCTGCATCACCGGTGCGACCGTCATCGCAAAGCGATCCGGAAACGCAATCGCATATGTTTTGGGAAGGACTTCGCAAAAGATGACGACGATGAGGGTGAGAATAATCGTCGCGTAAGCAACCCCCGCCTCACCAAACAGCGCGATGAGCACGCTGGTGGTCAGCGCTGACGCGAGAATGTTGACCAGATTGTTCCCGAGCAGAACCGTACCAATGATGCGCTCGGGACGCTGCAGCAAACGCCCGACCTCGGTGGCTCGTTCGTTCCCTTCCTGCTCCAGGGCGTGCATGCGCGCCTTGGAAACGGCGGTCAGTGCCGTCTCGGAGCCAGAAAAGAAGGCAGACAACGTCAACAGCAGGATCACAGCTGCGAGTGTCAGAAGTATCGCGGTATCCATCGGGTTTCAGAACCTGGCTGCCAAGTCACTGTTGAATTGGCTTACGATCATCTCAGACCGGTTTCAGTTGTGACGCCAATTGGCGTCTTACGGGTCAGTCGCAACCTCATCGGCGAGGAAGGACGCGACGGCATCAACTCCGTATGCACGTGTTACAAAAGCCGATCCGATCGCGCGTGCCAAGACCAACGTCAATTCACCGTCCACGACTTTCTTATCCTGCCGCATCAAGGCGATAATCTCATCGATCGTTGGGGTTGCGTCGCCTTGAATATCGTCAATCCGTGTCGGAAGGCCAACCGACTTGATGTGGCTGGCAACCTGTGCCGCCGTTTGCGGCGCAACCAAGCCCAGCTGTTCAGAGAAGCGGAACGCCTGACACATCCCAATCGCCACGGCTTCGCCGTGAAGTAAGCGATCCGAATAGCCCGCCCAGGCCTCAAGCGCGTGACCGAACGTATGCCCGAGGTTGAGGAGCGCACGATCGCCGGTCTCACGCTCATCCCGCGCGACAATGTCAGACTTCATGTCCACGCTTCGGGTCACCGCGTGCACGATACTGGCCGGGTCCCGCGACAGAACGCCCTCGCGATTGTCGTCGAGCCAGCGATAGAACGCGGCATCGCCCAACAGTCCGTATTTGACGACCTCGGCGTAACCTGCGCGCACTTCGCGCTTCGGCAGTGTTGCCAGGGACGACACATCGGCCAGGACAAGCGCAGGCTGGTGGAACGCGCCAATAAGGTTCTTGCCACGCGGCGTGTTGATACCGGTCTTGCCACCAACGGACGAATCAACCTGAGCCAGAAGTGTTGTCGGAACCTGAACGAACGCGATGCCGCGCCGAATGACTGCTGCGGCAAAACCGGCCAAGTCTCCGACAACGCCGCCACCCAGCGCAATGAGGACATCGGCCCGCTCAAGCCCAAGGGCAAGCAGCTCATCGCAAACGCGCTCGACCTCCGCCCAACATTTGGCGCGCTCACCCGGCGGGACAATGACGCTACCGCGGATTTCGACGCCGCCGGCGCGCAGTCCGTCCGCAAGCTGGTCGACATAGTGCGGAGCCACGTTGC
>JBCCOV010000091.1:0-19085 GCA_039039985.1 Pseudomonadota bacterium
GATAAGCAACCAGCGCGGGTTCGCCGTCTGGCACCCCAGGCCGCGACTGCGGCCCGGCGCGTTGCGCCGCCCCCGCGGAGGCCCGAGCGCAGCGAGGAACAGCCGTGAGCGAGAGTCTTTCGTTGCGCTGTTCGCACGCTCGCGGGCTCGCGGCTCGAGCGCTGGCTATCCTGCGAGAACGATCCCCAGGCTGGAACAGTCCGCTATCGATAAGCAACCAGCGCGGGTTCGCCGTCTGGCACCCCAGGCCGCGACTGCGGCCCGGCGCGTTGCGCCGCCCCCGCGGAGGCCCGAGCGCAGCGAGGAACAGCCGTGAGCGAAAGCAAGCTAGAGCGAAGCGCATGTAATGCGATATGCACTCGCAACAAATCACGAGACCGACGCCCGTTGCCGTGGTGTCGATTGCCGGCTTGGCCGATGACACGCATCATGGGCGCCGATCATGAGTGATCCTGCGGTGCACGCTATCTGGGGCCTTGAGCACGATGTTACCCGACGACTTTGAGCTGGCACATGCCGTGGCAATCGTACTGTTGTTCGTCTGCTGGTTTGGCTACGCCCACGTCCTATCCATCGTCGGGCGTGGCTCGCTCAACTCTCAGCTGGAAGTGGTGCGGCGTCTGTGGATGTCGGCTGCGACGCGCCGCCCGGCGAAACCATTTGATGCGGTTTTGCTTGGAAACATGATGAACTCGATTGCGTTTTTCGGGTCCGCGACGCTGATCGTGCTCGCCGGGGTGCTTTCGATTTTCACCAACATCAAAGTGATCCACCAAACCATCTCGGAACTCAAGGTGGGCCGTGGCAGCAGTCTTGAATTGTTTGCGCTGGAGACCGGCCTGCTCGCCTTTGTGTTGGTCCTGTGTTTTCTGTCCTACACGTATGCATTGAGGAAGCTGATCTACACGACGGCACTGATCGGCGCTTTGCCCGATGTTTCCGAAGAGTGTCCCACGCACGATACGATGGTGGACGCGGCAACAACTGTGCTTTCCGAGGCCATTCGCACGCTCAACTTCGGCATTCGCGGTTACTACTATACGATTGCGACACTATGCATTTTCGTGTCGCCTTACGCTTGTATGTTCGCCACTCTCGTAGCGACCGCGGTGCTGTTCTACCGTCAACTTCGTACGCCCACAGCGCGCGCCATTCAGGCCTATGTCGATGCCGCGAAGTCGCTTGAGCGTTAGGGCGTTTGCCGGTCATTCGTTACGGCGATGCCGCGTGCGCCGGGCCCTGCGCAAGCATGTAGTATGGGAAGGTTAGCGGGTAAGAAAATCGCCTGAGGATGGGCATTCGGCCGACCGGGACCAAGGGCATGTATCATGTCGATTACACTTGGCCAACAAGCCGCTGCACTGAGGCCCATTCGGTGATCGAAGCAATACTGCAATATGGCGAATGACGGTCGCATCGTCTGGGGGTGAAACTATGCGTTCAAGCGGCCATCCTTAAAAATCAAATTAACTCTGGTGCGCGCAACCAATATATATCCAGCGCGGTGCATGTGTGAACAAATTGCCTCAGAGCCCTTGCTCGCTCCTACAATTTCGTCACTCGGCTCGACAACCAAAAAGTTCGGCCGGAACGCGCTAAAATCAATAGACTCCAGTATGTTAAGGTCAGATCCTTCGGTGTCCACATTTAGTAGGTGTAAGCCTTCAGATATGAACGGCAACTCCAGTAATTGATGGGTAGAAATAGCGGGCACCTGGATGACTTTGTCAACTGACCACCCTTTGGCGCTTCCCCCCTTGCTGTCCAAAAAGCGCTGTAGAAAGTCCGAGTTCGTCGAAGAAACTTCATGCTTTGTCGCAATCAAAAGCTGCACGTTTTCGCGCTTATTGGCGGCCGCCGCATGGATCACCGCATCCCTTGGACGTGCCAAAACCAGCTCAGGTATGAGATCGGGATTGGCTTCCACTAGGACGCCCTTCGCACCGCGCTTGTAGAACATCCAGGTATTTGATGTAGATATGGCATGATTTGCACCGATATCCAGATATCGAAACGTAGAAAAATCAAAACTTCGTCCGTAATGAGCAACGAATAAGGCATCGACAATTAAGTCTTCAGCGCATTGAGCAAAATGATCAACATGTGCTGCTTGTATTGTGGGCGTGCTGAGTTGGAGTTTGTGACTATCCTCATGAACGGAAAGGTTTGGCCTGCCAGCTTGTGCCCACATTTGCACGAGATCATTGAGTTCGTCGTTTTTCACGTTGCTACTCCTAGAGTCGTTCACTTTAGCGAGGGAATTGTTATTGTCACCCTTTATAGGGTCAGTTTCGTCTCGTGCTTTGTGGTCTTCGTCCGGATCCATCGCGCGAATGGACCGTGTTGCGAAAAGTTACGCGTGCGAAGCCGAATTAAAGCGTTTACGGCCTGATGCCATTGTGAAAGACAGTTTTCGTAGTGATAGTCATCCATGAAAATTTTGGCCTGACTGCCCATTTTCTGACGACGCTTTTGGTTATGGATCAGCTCCAATAGAGCCTTTGACCAGGGCGCAACGTCACAATTACCGTTTTCGTACACTAGAATACCATTTTTCCGATCGTGAATGAGGTCGTTGACTCCTGGGCATGTTCCGGAGCCGACAGCCGGCAGTCCAGAGATCAAGGCCTCCGCGAGGGCATTTGGGAAGCCCTCGAATTTGCTTGGAAATGCAAAGACTTTGGAATTAGCATAAATCTCAAAAATATTGTTGGTAGAATTGTTAAGGCGGACCCTTGCTGTCAGGCCGAGCTCAGCCGTCAATTTTTCGAGGGCGGCCTTATTCCCGTGGACATCATCACCGTACAAGTGGAGCTCCCAGTTCGGGGCCTCCTCTGCTATGCGTTTGAATGCGCGGATCAGAAGATCTTGCCGTTTCTGAGCAAGTGCATAACGGGCTACGTTTAGAATTATGTTCTTCCGTTGCGGTCCATCGACATCGACGTCGGTCGTTCCTAACAGATGAGGTGGGATAACGGGATTAGGTAGAACGATGATCTTCGGCTTCAGGTAAAACGGGAAGTGAGCAGCAAAACTCGGCAACTGCAATGCAATAAGGTCGGCCCTACGATAGGTTCTGAAGTACTTAGCGTTGTTGGAGTGCCAGTACGCTTCTATCGAAGCGGCTGGATCAGCCCGTTCTGAAAGGAGCAATGGGATCCCCAGTTGACGGCATGCCTTGGGGAAATTCCGGACAGCAAGACCGGACGCCAGTACTAAGAGACAACTTGGATTAATTGCTTCCAAAGATTGCCTTAAATTTTGGTTCTCTGCGGTATCAACATGGATGACCGGACAGTTCGCTGGTAAGGGGTAAACGGGGGTCGGCGTGCGGTCGTTCAGATCTCCTGATGACAATACGACGGGGTCGAAGCCATGTGCGGAAAAGTAAGTGGCAAGAATTGAAGTGACTCGCTCCGCGCCGCCGCGGACAGCGCTCATTCGCGGGCAGTAGATCGCGATGCGCCGCCTGTTGGCTGACGAAACAAGAGCTTGGCTCCTGTGGTCAACGGCATCTTCGGCGGCTGATTGGTCTGATAAGACTGCAGGGGCTGGACCACGATGATAACTTGCAACGTCGCGTCGCGTCTTTAGAGAAAAGCCGTCTTCGTGACGGATGTCCTGAAAGACATTGCGACCGAAGGTCGATGCAAGTACGCAGTTTAGTGGGTGGAGCGCGATGCGGGGCTTGTGGCGGACTTCCCGAAGCGCAGGGCCAAATGTTTCTTCGACATCTCTCACAAAGTTTAGTGCGCCTTTCTGTACGAGTTCGACACGCCGTTTCGAGTGGTCATCCAATGATGTATCATGAGCGAAGAGCATTTCACAGTCCCCGTTCCATCCTTGGATACTTGGTCCTGGATCGGACAGAAGGGATTCGAAGATGACGGTGTCTGGCTCGTCCCGGAATACGGATCTTGTTACCTGGGGGAACAACGCGTGATACTCGTCGCTCCGCATGTTTGCCGTGATGCTGCCTTCAGTCATCACGTAGAAACCGAAAACATCGCGATTAAGCAGAAAACTCAAAAACGATTGGTAAGTGCCTTTGCGGCCAACGTCAAAAATTGCAGGTCGCGTGGCATCTGCGAACGCCGTCGAAAAATAGTCTTCGGTTGCCTTCGCTATGGGCCTCAAGCGGTGCATAATAAATTCGCGATTTGAAATTAGAAATTGTCGGAGTTCGACTAGTTTTTCAGAAACAGGTGTCGTGGCTGGGCCGACCGTTGACTCGTATATTGCTTTCAACTCAGCCCCTTGTTCGGAGCCCAATCGCGTGAAAAAAAGCCGCTCGACCGAGTACTCTTCATCAACTTGCCCACTTAAAAGGGTTGTGATTATATCGCCGTTCACAATCTGATATGGGGCAACGGCGCGACGAGATATATGCAAGTAGCTCGCCTTGATGCTTGTCTCATGTTCGGGAAACATGATCTGCCAAGCCTGGAGCGGTAGAAAACCGTCGCGAGCTAAGAAATGTAAAGAGTCAATAGACATACGGTTTGCGACAAGGTCAATTTCCGTGAGCATAGAGTATAAGAACGGGCCAAGCGCATAGTAACCAGTCTGCTCCAACGTTGTCGAGGACTCGCCTTCGGGCCGCCTGTACAAGTCCAGCAGCTCTTGGTGATAACGATTTGCGTAAATGGCTTGGAATGCTCGAGTCACGTCATCAAGAGCACGTGTGTTTCCCCATATCGATATCGTGCTGTGGTGAGCTAGATATCGTTCTCGGGGAGACTGAAGGTAGTATGTCGTTACCCCTCGCCGACGTCCCATTTTAATGTCTGAGTGACGATTATCTCCGATGTGAAGAATTTGGCTTGGCTGCACAGAAAGAGTGGATGCGGCGATGTCGAACAATCCACCGTGTTTTTTTGTCGCCCCTTCAGCTGATGATATAAACAGATGTTCAAATTTGTTATACCCGCATCGGTTCAGCATTCTACGTATCGTTGACGTGTCAAGATACGTATCCGAAATAAAAATAACTCGTTTGTCCGCATTTAAGGCTTCCCAATACACTTTCAACAGCGAGCTGTTGGATTGGGCAAGTTTAATTTCAGTTTCGACTTCAAGTCGCATTAACTCTTGGATGGTTTGTGCGTTTAGTAGGTGGCTTCTGGAAACCTCCTGATAGATTTCGGCTAGGCCGGGGTCTCGGTACTTGTGTTGCTGGTTCAACTGTTGTCGAATTCGTGATTCAGCTGTGATGCGGACCTCTGCAAATTGGAAGTTTGTAAGTCCACTAATAATTCTAGCCTTCCGCGCAATAAAATAGAACAGGTCTTTCGGTTCGAGGAACGGACGAACTATAGCGGTGTCGAATATGTCAAAGCTTATGGCAGCAATGCTGGGATCCGACAGCAATTTTTGAAGGTCTGGACGTGTGCTCATAGCGGGTGTACCTTGATACGGGCTACGGGGGCGTTTGACGGCAATTCAACAACGCGCTCTGATTTTGGTAGTGTACATAGTTTTTGTCATGCGCGGAAGACGTGTTTGCGGATATGATTGTGACGTTTCAAGAAATAATCGGAAAGTGGTGCCATTGTCGTGTGCTAGATGATGTATGGTGGCTCGTGTTCTTGGGTTGAATGCAACTTGAGGTGATAATGAGGTAACTCAGGGGTGTGGTGCAGCGGTATGGGTTGTGCTGGGTAATTCGGTCTGGTAAGTACTTGGCGAGTTATTTGGCTTGAGGGGCGTTACCTGTGAGTTCGTCGTTAGAACTATTTGACCGGACTGGTGAGCCCGGCGAATTGGCCCCGGGTTCATTGAATGTGCTGTTCGTAAATGGAATTTTCCCTGAATATTCTCAGACGTTTGTTGTTGATCAGATTCGAGACGTTATGGGCGCTTGCGGTAACCGCGTATCGATATTTTCGAGACGCATTGTCGGGGCAGTCGACAATGACATGGTCGAGTTCGCGGAAATTATAGCTTCCCGTCCGATATCGGTGAGGGTAATGTATAACCTCTGCAAAAGAATTGCGTTGTCACCGGCCACTATGGCCAGGGCTATATATTTGGTTGCGACAGGAAAAATTGATTCTCATTGTTTTCGATTGATAGGCCAAATTGGTCGACAACCAAATGTCTGTGTAACGAACTTTGGACATAACGCCCACATTGGCTGTCAGCTAAAAAAGTTTTTCTTCCCTGAAATGGTTCACATCGTCGTCTTTCATGGTTTTGATGTTTCAGTGCATGTTGCGGGTAGCGGTTGGTCAACTTATAAGGCACTGCGGGACGAAATCGATATCGCTTTGGCCGTAAACACTCGGTGGGCAGACGTTTTAGTCAGGCTGGGGCAGTTGAAGGATGTCCGAGTCCACTATTTGGGTACGGACGTGGATTGTGACGTTCGCCGCCGCCCCTCGGAGGCAGATGAGCCGTTTCGGATTCTGTTCGTTGGTCGCGTTGTCGAAAAAAAAGGACTTATGGATTTGGTAGAGGCTGTTGATCATTTGAGGAATAAAGGTGTAGCGGTTCTCTTAACTTGTATTGGTGATGGGCCATTGCTAAGCGGTATCGTTGAATGGATTAATGCGCGGGGATTGCTTCGCTGTTTTGCATTTCATGGTGCACAGCCTCGGGATAAGGTTTACGAGTTTATGAGGAGTTCGGATTTGCTCGTTGCGCCGAGTCGCACGGCTTCGAATGGCGATTGTGAAGGGCTGCCAATTGTCATCCTGGAGGCTCTGGCTCGCGAGCTGCCGGTCGTCGCAACGGCACATTCTGGTATTCCGGAGGTTATTCGTCATAACGTGACGGGGCTATTAGTGCCTGAGGGGCGGGCAGATATTTTAGCTAAAGCTATCGAATGGGCAAAAAATAATCGAGACGACATGGCGCGTTACGCCGCTGCTGGGCGACGTTTGGTTGTCTTATATCATAATCGACGGATTCAGGGAGATAAGTTCGTGAAAATCATTACAGAAAAAGTTGGGCAGGATAAACCCAGAGTCGAACACTAACTCGCAAATTGAAGCGCGGCCATTCGTTCATAATACGGGTTTGTTTCGACGAGTTCTTGGTGGCTGCCTTGGCCGGCAATTTGTCCGTCGCGCAGGAGCAAGATCCGATCAGAGCTCCGAATGGTTGAGAGCCTATGGGCGATGGTCAAGACTGTTTTATGCGCGCTGCTATTGCGGATGTAGTGGACGATGAGTTCCTCGTTCTCAGCGTCGAGTGAGGACGTCACTTCGTCAAGAAGCAGGATTGGTGCGTCGCGAATAATGGCGCGCGCCATGTTGAGACGCTGCGCTTGCCCGCCGGATATCATCCCGCCGAGCTCGCCAACCGGAGTGGCATAGCCCCGGTCGAGTGACGCGATGAAATCGTACAACCCCACGGATTGGCAGGCGTCGTCCACGCGCTGTTGTGAAACATCTTGAAGGTCAAGGACGAGATTGTCCCGGATTGTCCCGGAGAAGATGAAGTTCGACTGACCCACGTAGGACATCAGGCGACGGGCGTCGATCGTTCTGACGTCGGAAAGATCGTGATGCCCGATATGGATTTGTCCGCTGGTGGGTTGATAGAATTTGAGGAGAAGCTTGAATATGGTGGATTTGCCGGCGCCCGAAGGCCCAACCAGCGCAACCTTCTCGCCGTTTGCGATGTCGAAATCGAGGTTTTTAAGAATAGCGGACTTGGCATCATTCTTTGTATCGTAAGCGAACGTGATATCCCGGAAGGAAATAATGGGCTCGGACAGCGTGTCCGACGATGCGCCCGCGTTGTCCGATGTGTTGTTCGATGCCGTAAAGAGATCGGCCGACCGAATGGACTTCGATCCCAGAGGTTCCGCTTGGTCCGCCTCGATCAGCCGGAAGATGCCATCGGCCATAACGAAAGAGCGCCGAAGCTGTAGGCGAATTTGGCTGAGGCGGCGGGCCGGATCGGCGGCCAGCAGAAGCGCGGTGAGGAATGACACGAAGGTGCCCGGATCATACGGCGTTGTTGGATCCATAAGGCGCGTGCCGGCATACAAAAGCGCGAGCGCGACAGCAAAGCCACCGACTGTATCGAGCAACGGGACCGGCGCCGCTTGCAATGTCGCGATTCGATTCCGCTGAGTTTCGATGTCGGCGATGGTTTTCGCAGCATCATGTTTTTGAAACTGCTCCAAATTGTATGCCTTGATGACAGGTATACCCTGAACTGTCTCGCGAACGATCTTGTTGAGCTGGGCGTAACCAGCCATTTCGTTTTGCGACATGTCCTTCATGCGTCTCAGCAATCTGCCGACGCCAAAAAAGACGATAGGGGATACTGTCAAACTTATAAGCGTCAGTATCGGATCTTGGAGCACCATGACAACAACAAGACAGATCAATGTGGCAAGATCTCTTGAACCCGACACAAGCACAATATTCAGGATGGAATGAAACCCTTGAGCGCCTTGGTTGAAGCGCATCAAAAGTGAGTCGGACGTGTTCTTGGAAAAGAACGAGACATTTTGCGTGACGATATGAGAAATCAAGCGGTTTTGGATATCGGCGACCATGGAGTTTGAGATTCTTGCTGCCAGTACAGATTGGAAGTAAGTCGAAGATCCTCGGATGACAAAGATTGCTAAGACGCCCACAATAAGAGGAGCTAGAAGGGCTGCATTTCTATTGACAAAAACGCTATTAACGACATCTTTGACCAGCCAGGCGGCTGCAGCAGTCGTGAGAGCGGCAATCGAAATCAATACGAAAATGACAACATATGTGCGCCAGTTCTTGAAAAAGTACTCTTGAAAAATGCGCAGGAATATATCGACGTCGCCTTGGCGTGCGTGCTGTATTGTTCTCGTGATGAACCGCGAGATTGTGCTGGAATTCTGTGCGCTGGACATCGCTTGGCTTGGCCCGATGTTGTTAAAACTGCTGACGCGGTTTTGGGGCTACGGTGTTGAACCATTACCGCTGGCGGCGGGAAGGGTCGAGAGTTCGCTGGCGAATGATCTTAAGGTGCGGGCGACTGATAACCTGGCGGCGTATGGCCCTTGGTGACTAAGTAGGGCTGAGGGGGGCGGCGCACAATGCCACGAATGTAGCCGGATATTTTGGCCTGCCGGACTTGAAGTCGGAAGCGTATTTCGTTTTGGCGATCCAGGTGCTTGGTGATGTTGGCAGGCTGATGGGTGAGGCTCACAGCGCGCTTCGATACATACAAGACGGAGTAAGCGATGACTTCCGTCGAAAGGCGCAGTACAGTGGTTGCCGTTTTCAGTATTGAGCGGATCGGGCGTTCGCTCATGTGCCGGTGCACCGCATTTGCTGCTATACGTTGTGAGCGTCTCGCAAGCCATTCGGATTTCAGACGTTCTCCGTCTTGTCGTTCATTGACGATTGCATTAGCCACCCATCGGATTTTTGCGCCGCGTTTTGTCGCCATGTAGAACAACGCGACGTCTGAACCACCGGTGAAACGATATGCGTTGTCGAAGCGTAATCCTAAGCCGGTTGTTGTGCAGAAAATGCGTCTGGATACCATCGTGTTGTTCGTTGCAGCGGTTGATAAATATGAGCCATGCTGCCCGCCGTCGAACGACTTTAGTTGCAGCCACTTCGGTTGGTTGGGAGGGTAAAGCAGTCGAACAGGCCCGTGATAAACATCAGCAGAGAACTGACGTCTTGCTGCGGTCAAGTTTTGCAGCCAGCCTGTTTCAGGGAATTCGTCATCGTCGATAAAGATAATCCAGTCCGCTTTCAGGCGTAGCGCTTCGTCAATTGATGTATTGCGCGCGGCGGGTATGCCGGGGTTCGGTTCAGTCATGTAAGATAACGAATGAAAAATGTTGCGCTGTTTCAGTTGAGAGATAATGCGGTCACATGTTCTGTGATGGCTGTTTTCAACGAGGACAAGGGAGACCTTGAGAGCCGACATTTGCACTTGTGCCGTTATAGCAGCTAGGCAGATATCGAGGTGTGCCCCGTCCTGGCGGGTGCATAACGCGATGCAGTGATGAGCGACGCAGTTGCGATCGGGTTGTGGTGGCGCTGTCATGGCTATGCATCGGCCATGTTGAGCGTTCGCGATGTTGCGTATGTTGTCTTGCGATCGGTTCCGGTTTGATGATTTCGGATATGCGTCATGGACGCCTCTTACGTGTTCGCTATTGCCGAATTGCGGCTGCGCGCGTGCCAAGCACGTGCAATGGCCGCGATCCAGTCATCGTACTTTGGCGCCACGACGGAAATGTCGTAGTGCGCTGAAGCATAACTTCGACCGCGAATGGCCACTGCGTGTCTGAGGGCCGGGGCTGATATGAGTTCGGTTACGGCGCGGCTGATGGCGTCAGGCGTGGTTTCTGGCAAATAATACGCCCCGTCAGGGCCACTCACACTCCCGAGGCCACCAGTGCCGGAACTGATCAAACAAGCGCCGCCCGCGTGAGCTTCCAGCGCGGTCCTGCCGAACGGCTCGTTCCATTTCGACGGTACGATTGCAATCGCTGCATCTTCGTATGCGGATTTGACGTAGTCAAATGGACGTTGAATGTGAATGAGGCCGCGCGTGCCTAATGGCAGCAGAGCTTGGCGCACCTGGTTTATGTATTCGGGAAACCGATGGACTTCCGAGAGAATGAACTCTGCGCACCAGTCCGTATGTTGCCGAAGAGCGGTTGCAATGCCCTGGGCTGCGAGCAGTATTCCTTTTTCTTCGGAGGCCCGGCCGACGCACAGGATTTTGGCGCTGCGCTCAACACGAGGGGTCCAGTTGTCGAACATAAGGGCGTTCGGAACGATGGTTTGCTGTGTGGTGATGTCCGGCCACGCCGTTTGAAAATGATGCTGGCAAGCCGCGCTGACATGTGTGAGGCCGGCAAGCCGTATGTATCGCCGTGCGCGATACCACCGACGGGCAGCGGTCGGTATGATGCCGCCTGTGAAATCGACGGCTTGATAGTTGTGGGTCTGCAGAATGACCGGGCCAGCCCAAGATGAGGCCAGCTGTGCCGCCGTCGGCAGATGCTCCTGAACAACGGCGACAGTTGCGCCGTGCTCTTCCAACATGCGTTTGATCGCCGGCACACGTTTCCTGGTAGACTGCCAATCAATCGATGAGCCACCGATAAAGCTCAAATGCTTGAACGGCTTATCAATGTGCGGACCAATCACAATGGAATCTGCGCGAAATCTGCTGTCTGCCACCAAAGTTTCGGTGCAGAGATCAACCGATGTCGCACGTTGAGGTCCGAAGTGGCGTGAGCGGCTTAGAACAAACGCTGGCCTGCACGTCCAGCGTTCATCCCCAAGAGACGAGATTTCACTGTGTTTTTCGCCGCCTACCTCCGTCACACGCTGGCCGAGTGGCGACTGCCGATGCGCAAACATAAGAGGATTGGCGTCTGAAGTGTCGTGGCTCATGGTACGATCACAGTGTGACTAGAACGCACAATTCTACTTTTCCCGTCGAACTTTTAGCTCAGACAGAATATCTGTCAACGGATCGAATCGAGGTCTTCCCCATTGTCTCGATGTGTGGCTTCTATGTCGAACGGTGTTCGCTCTACGTCATGGAGCTAGCTTCAGTCATGGGCCCGGCTTTGTTCATGGGCCCGGCTTGTTCATGGGTCTGGCTCAACTCGCGTGAAAGCCGCACTGTTGGTTTGGCGCTGCGGTCGGGCAAAGACCAGACTCTTGTCCGGCAACGGCGAGCGGCATTTTGATTTATGGATCGTGGCTCATAGCCGAACCTTGCTTGAGCGATCGGCGCTTCAGATCAGTTCCGCAATAGGCGGACTCACGGCATCGGCCCACACCAGTTCAACGCAAGCTGACCGATCACCCATCACATCGCACCGTTGGGTGGCCGAGAGGGGGGGGGGGTTCGAGCTAAACCTGAAACGCGCTAGGCTATCTTGGCATAGGCCCGATCAAATGCACTACGCACGTCATCTCGAATCGGTGTGGCACTGAACGTGGGCGCTGCAGTCGCCTCGATGGCCGGAATGGCGTCGTCAGGGTGAAAGTGGTCCAGAGCACACCCCGTCAGGCCAAGGCGGGTGTGGAGGTCCCGGCTCTTCTGCGAGGTGTGGAGATGGTACGGCTGGCGGCCGCTCACGAGCCTGAGTACGGCGCCATGATAACGCGCAGCAACAACAATGTTGGCAATCGCCATAACGCCAATCAAAACTGCGACGCGGTCAAATGTTCCGGGATAGGCAAACAGATCCATCACCTGGACTTCGGGAACATCGCGTTTTAGCGCATACGCGATCTGCGAGTCGCTGTCGTTGGTGTTGGCGTCGGATTGAACGAGTACGGCGACCTGGTGGCCGCGCGTGACGAGGAGATCAGCCAGTCGTGCCATCCGTGCATAATAGAGATTTGCGCTCCGGCCGGGGATCGTGTCGCAGGAGCGTACCGATAGCAGAACCGTTCGGTTCGGATCGATACTCAGCGCTGCGAATTGAGTCCGTGCGACTGCGATGGCGCTGTCGCTTGGTGTCAGTCCAAACGCAGCATCGAACGCAAGATCTACGTCGACACCGGAGCGCCGAAGTAAGCCGTAGCTTTCCCTATCGCGTACGACAACGGCGCGAGCGCGGTGCAATGCGGTTGTCAAAAGTCGCTGGCCCAGCCAACCGCAAGACGTCGGTATCGTTTGGCCGAATACGATTGTTTTGTTCGCGTTTTCGCTGAGCTGCCGAATATTCGCCAGAAACGTGCGCGTGCATAACCACGGCCGGCCATTGTGAAAGATGTCACCACCGACGGAAATGTATCGTTTGGATCCGCCGATATGACTGCTGACTGATAAGCCTGGGATGTTGATTGGGTTGTTGTCGTGAAACGCGATGCTCACGTGGCGCTCCGGCGACATTTCGGCAACGGCAGCCATGATGGCGGCGTCACCCAGGTTCCGCGTTGAGCCGGCATGAAGCAAGGCTGTCGATGGTGCAGCCACGGTGTCCGCGGTTAACGTGTCCTCATACATTTGAAAAAACGACTGATGAGTCTGCGCGGTCATTTGGGCAATCCCTGATCCTTGGCGTGCGGTCTTTGCCGCCAATACAAAGACAGATCCTAGCAGAATAATATTAATGTTGAGCCAAACTCGCGGGCGCCGAGTATTTCAATAGCCTTGATTCATTCGTTTGGTCCGAAACGTTTCGCGTAGCCTTGCGATAGACGTTGACTTGCGCCCAAGCTGTAAGCGCATTCTTAATACCTTGCGAAGGGGCAGTGCGTGCGGCCCAATGCGCCCTGACTGCTGTTAGGTGCGCTATCGTCCCGCCGCCAAAATCTGGCTGATCAATAGTGGCTTGCTTATACGCGGCAATGCGTGGGAGATGCAGGCGGAGCTTTCGTCAATCAGGCCGCTGGCGCGGACGATAATCAGGCATTGGGTCGGCCACGGTTCTGTTTCATCTATGTTTGTTGGAGTGGAGCACTCATGCAGGCCGGAACACTTTGCCAGTTCCTAGTTATGCTCACGCTGCTCGCCACGAGCGCGCACGCACAAGCAACACGAGACGTTGAGTTTCCTTCAGCGGATGGCACGCTCTTGGAGGGATACGTGATGCGGCCACGCGGGCGAGAGGGGCGGTCGCCGGCAGTCATCGCACTTCATGGCTGTGGCGGTCCTCTACGACGGGACGAGGACCGCCTCAGTTCCCGTCACCGCGCCTGGGGCCGTATACTGGCCAACGCAGGCTACTATGTGGTGTTTCCAGACAGTTTTGGGTCCCGGGGATACGGGTCGCTATGCAAGGTGCGACCGCGGCCCGTGCGCCAGAAGGACCGGCTGGCTGACGTAGAAGGCACAATTCGATGGCTGAAGACAAACCGGCGCGTCAACGGCGACCGCATTGCACTAATCGGTTGGTCCAACGGCGGGACAACCGCACTGCGTACATCCGTGAAGTCTTTCGGCGCCGAACTCAGACAGATCATTGCGTTTTATCCGGGCTGTCGTCGTGTCTTGGAGAAAGTATCGGACCCGGTTCGCACGAAGCTCCAGATTCTCATGGGCGCGGCGGATGACTGGACACCGCCTGAGCCCTGCGTGGCGTTGGCGAAGCGCTGGCAGATACCGATCGTCCTTTATGATGGCGCCTATCACGGGTTCGACTCACCAAACAGTCGAACGCGCGTCCGCGATGGTTTGGCCTTCACACCCGGCAATCGCGGGACGGCGCATGTCGGCACGCACTATCAGGCACGTCGCGAAGCCATTGCCCAAGTGCTGCAGGTGCTCGCCGTCGAACTCAAGCCGTAACGAACAGCACCGTGTCGGAAACGCTGGGGTTGATCACCTGCCGACGAGCATTGATTGAGGTCTTGCTGCTATGGGTGCTGGCTCAGATCCGTGTGTTGCGGAAATTCATACGGCTGCGCGGGTTTCGGGCACCGCGCAGCACCGATCGTCGAATGGTCAGGAGTTGGTGTCGCTTTCGATTGGAATCCAGACTTCAAACCCGCCGCGTCCGGTTTCTGGGTCGAACGACCGGCCATAGCATTCGATCATTGACGTTGGACTTGTCTCCAGCGTGTCAGCTGTCGCCTGTTTCCAGTCTCCGAAAATCGCGGCACAGGTGGCGCCTATGGTTGAGACGTGATCCTTATGTTGAAAGACAGCATAGCGGCGCTTCGGCAAACGCACACCCGTCAACCCCTCCGGCAAGTCATCCAAAGAAGAGACGGACACGGCAGCCATGTAGTCGAAACCCTCTTCGTCATGAGCGGGTTCGAAGCAAACACCAAATGTTGATGTCGCATTTTGATTGGCTATGTCACCCATGACGGCAACAAAGCGGCGCCACTGATCCGGAATTCCGGCCCGCTCTTCGAATGTGCGAAACTCTCTGATGCCGGCGAGAAGCAGTGGTCCTTCATTGCGATAGCTCGGATCGTCAAGACGTGTTGTTGTATCTGTTGGCACGAAGAATGGCTCCTGTAGTGTAATGGCTGCACATGTGCGTTGCGTTTTGACGTGTGTCGGCAACACACCGAATTGTGCGTGAAACGCACGGGTGAAGGCCTCGTGAGAGCCGTAACCGACGCTGAGAGCGACGTTGAGGATGTCCGCGTTCCCGTCGGCGAGCAGTTTCGCAGCCTCTGACAGACGACGCGACCGCATGTAGGATGACACGGATTGGCTGACCACATGAGCGAAGCTGCGAGAGAGATGAAATCGTGACGCGCCACTCGCTGCGGCAACAGCGCTGAGCCCGATCGGATCGGCAAGATGGCTTTCTATAAACCATATGGCCCGTTGTACGATTTTCATTCCTGGCTCCCTGTCGAGACCCTCGCATCCTGTTTGGAATGGCGGCGGTTGGCTTGATTTGGTTTGCGGACTTTGCGCAGAAGTGTGATCGAGGGGACGTGCTACCTTTGCGTTGATCCGGAGCTGCTTTCTCTTGCGCCCGCAGCTGGCAGATCCACATGATAGGCAGCACGTTGCACAAGACCGGCAGCCATTGTCATCCGTGGCCTGTGGCGCAACGTAATTGATCGGACAGGCGTGTGGGACGGGCTCGATGCCGGATCGTTATCAAGACATCTATCCAGAGCCGCCGTTGCTCGAAAGCACGCGCTTGGTGCGAACGTCCGCGAGCGATCTTCTTACGCTTGAGTACTTCGAGGCGCAGCCTGGAACGATGCCCGAGCGGGTCTACGCCCAGCACCATATATTGCTCAACTACCGCGCCGAACCGCATCGCGTGGAAAACTGGCGCGACGGCGAACACCGCGATTTTACCTACCATAAGGACGAGATTGTCGTTACGCCCGCCGGCATGCGATCGGGATGGCGCTGGCACGCAACATCGAAAGTGATCGTTGTCACGCTTGAGCCCGACAAGCTGGAGCGTTTTGCGCAAAGCGAACTGGGGCTTCTGCTCACAACGCGTCAACTGCAGGACTTGCCGCAGTTTACGGATGCGGACATCTGTCAGGCGGGATGGCTGCTCAAGGACGCGCTTGAGACGCGCGATGTCGGATCTGAGTTGATGTTTGAGTCACTTGCGCGCGTCTTCCTGATCAAGCTGCTTCAGAAGTATGGTGACCGTGATGAATTGCCGGAGTTGGCGAAAGGGTTCACGTCACGGCACTACAAGCGCGTGCTCGATTATGTGTCGGAGAATTTCGGGAGATCTGTCACGCTCGACACCCTGGCAAGAGAGGCCGGCCTGAGCCCGTCGCACTTCTCTCGGCTGTTCAAACAGACGATCGGCCAGAGTCCGATGCAGTTCGTGATCAGCTACCGTGTCGAGCAGGCGAAGAAGATGTTGGCCGATCCCGATCGCGCTCTGATCGATGTCGCGCTCAGTTGCGGTTTCGCGGATCAGGCGCATTTTTCGCGTGTGTTCAAGCAGTCCGCCGGTTCGACGCCGAAAGCCTGGCGCACTGCGCAAGGGTTGGTATAGCGTAGACCTCACGACGCGCGATTGCGCGCTGCATTTGACGGTGTCTGACCGCGTCGCGCCGTCCTGCTCGGCGTTACTGTGGGCGGCGGCCTACCAGATCCCTCGAAACCGTCAGGTTATGCAAACCAGTCAGATCCTTCAAAAAGGAAGTGCTTCTCGTCAATCGCTGCGAGCGTTGGAGGTGCAAAGTGTGGTCATGACGCGAACCGATGGAGCCACTCATGAGCACGCTGATCACCCGCATGCGACGCAATGGTCACGTTAACGGGCTACTGACGACACTTGCCGTGTTGGCGATCGTTGTCGTTCAGTCCAGCGTTGGTGCAGCGGGATCGGCGCCTGTCGGGTTGGCATCGACTATGGCACCCGTCCAAGTCTCTACTGTCGCTCATTCGGATCCGGATGCTGGAACGATTTCGTTGTTTGGCTTGTTCCGGTTTGCTTCGTGTGCATCGCACCGTGCAACCGCTGCATCTGACGAGATCAGCATCTGATCGCCAAACTCTCCTCCATCATCAAGGTCGTTCGAGGTCGCCCCAACCCGGACGGCCTTTTTGCGTCGATGATCAGGCTCATGCTGTGGGCGACCGTTTCCAGACTGTCAGTCGACCGTGCCGGCAAACAGCAGAATGTTTCAAAATCTTCGCACGTCCGTTCAATCGACCGGCGGCGGGACAAGACATGATCCTTCCATCAAATGACAAGCGGACGGAGACGAACATGACCAATGATCACGAAAGCAAACTGACACGGCGATGCGTGTTAGGCGGTGTCACTGCTGTGGCGACAGCTGCCGCCGGCGCGATTGCGACCACAACGGCCGCGGCGGAAGGCGCGCGTGGCCGGTTCAACGGCAAAACTGTTCTCATAACAGGCGCGACGTCGGGCATTGGCCGCGTCACAGCGGAGGCCTTCGCGGCGGAAGGCGCCAGGGTTGCGTTTTGCGGCCGTCGCGAGGACCTCGGGCGCGAAGTGGAGGCCGGAATCGCATCGCGCGGCGGCGAGGCCCTGTACATTCCAGCGGACGTCCGCGAGCTCGACCAGCTCAAGGCCTTCATCGATAAAACCACTGCGCGTTTCGGGAGTCTCGATGTTGCATTCAACAATGCGGGCATCGGCCAGGCCTTCGGAACAACACCGGACGATACGGCAGATGAGTTCGACAATATCTTCGCGACCAACACACGCGGCAAGTACTTCGCCATGGTCTATGAGGCGGCCCAAATGGAGCGCCAGGGTGGCGGCGTGATCGTCAATACATCCTCGATCGTCGGGCTGAAGGGACTTGGCGGTGCGGCGGCTTACGCGGCGTCCAAGTGGGCTGTGTCGGGCATGACCCAGTCCGTCGCGATGGAGCTGGCGCCGAAGAAGATCCGGGTCAACGCCGTGGCGCCTGGCGCGATTACGGATACAGGCTTCATGAAAGCCATAACCGGAAAGGACTTGACACAGGACGAGATCAAGTCGTTCGCAAGCCTGCACGCGATGAACCGCACCGGGTCGTCTCACGAGGTTGCAAAAGCTGTTTTGTGGCTGGCGTCGGACGAGGCCTCTTTCGTCACCGGCGAGGTGATGAAAGTCGACGGCTACTACCTGCCAGGCTGAGCATCCGCAACGATCAATTCCGCTACATGGAGACCAAAATGAAAGCGTTTCTTGTCGCCCTCGTATCGGCGTCACTCCTTGCCACGTCACCGAGCTTCGCGCGCGCTGATGCCCGCGTCAGTGCGGCGCGCGTGGCAGACGAACTTGCCATCCAGCGCGTGCCGACCGAAATCGAGATTGCCGTGGATCGGAAGGATTGGGCGCGCGCGCGATCGTTCTTTGCGGAGACAATCCGGGTCGACTTCTCAAGCTTAAGCGGGCAGCCGCCAGCGACCATAAAGGCCGATGACTTGATCAAGGCTTGGTCGACAAATCTCGGGCCCAAGAAACAGAGCCATCATCAACGCGGCCATGGCCTCGTAACGATCAACGGCGACACCGCCGTCATATACTCCCAGGGCTACGCCTGGAACAGAATGGAAGGCAAGGGCGATCCGCTGTGGGAGGTCTGGGGCAACTACACACACAAGCTGCAGCGAACGCCGGATGGCTGGAAAGTTACAGACTTTACATTTGAAGTGACCCACCAGCGGGGCAACACGTGGGTTCGTGATACGCCGTCACCCAGCAACTGAGGCAGCGGATCTTGGCCGTATAAGTTGGAGCGCGTCGCGGTTCTGCGCGGCGCGTGCGATAGCGTGTCCGTCGTAGATCAAGTACGCGGTCGTCACCTCAAGCGCGCAAGCACGGACGCGCGTTTCATACGTCAGGCCAGGGCTATCATCGTGCGGCAGTCGGTGTTTGGCATTGTCTGCGACCAAAGTGCAGACGTCACGGATCCATGAGCTGCTGCAAGCGGTTGCGGACGGTCGACAAGTGCCGCTGCATTAAGACGGCGGCGGCGTCTGCGTCGCGATTGACGATTGCGCCGACCACGGCTCCATGCTCCCGAAAGCTGACATAGTCCGTGGATGGTCCCTTCGACGCGCGGGACTGCTCCCAAACGGTCGCGCGACGTACTAGGTTCAGCGTCTCGAAGAGATGAATGAGAAGCTTGTTCTGCGTCGCGAGCGCAATGGCCCGATGGAGGCTCATGTCCCACATTTCATAGGTGCGCCAGTCGCTGGATTCGCAGCAGAAGCGATGACACCGTGCAATCTCC
>JBCCOV010000092.1:0-19069 GCA_039039985.1 Pseudomonadota bacterium
ATAGCGCAGTAGCGCGAACGCATCGCCGATCGCACTCTGGTCCGTCTCGTCGTCTGAAACCAAAGCCCGGCAATGGTCCGACGAGACGATCTCCGTCTCAAGAAAGTGCTTGCGCGCAAAACTCGACTTGCCGGAGCCCGTAGCCCCAACCAGCACGACCAGAGCAAAATCCGGTATGGAGACTTTCATGCCGGCTCCTCCATACCCAGGTCCCGCGTGAACACGGCCATCTGAGACGGCGCACCATGGGTTTCGTCAGTTGGACCAATCGGGGATAACGACACGCGATAGCCGTGACGCTGCACCACGCCGTCTGCCCAGTCCTGGAACTCCGCACGGGTCCACTCAAAGCGATGATCTGGATGACGCTTGGCATCCGGCCCCATCGCTTCAAACATCTGATTGTATTCGCGGTTTGGCGTCGTCACGATCACCAGTCGTGGCGCAGCAACACCGAAGATCGACAGCTCAAGAGCCGACAGCCGCGGTGGGTCGATATGTTCGATCACTTCAACCAGAACGGCTGCGTCAAACCCCTGCCAGCGACGGTCTCCGTACGTCAGACTGCCAAACTGCAATTGTACGCGATCTCTCAAAGCGGCGCCGGCCGTATTCAGTTTGAGGCGTCGCGTCGCGACCTCCAATGTGCGCACGGACGGATCAACGCCGACAATGCGATCAAAGCCGCGCGCCTTGATCAAGCGGCTGATCAACTTGCCTTCACCGCACCCGAGATCAAGCACGCTGGAGACATGATGCGCTTTGAGCTGTTCCAGGACCGTGTCAAGCCTGAGGTCATGGAGACGGATGGGTTTTTCGAGCACCTCTTCGGGATTGTCCGGCTTTCGCGGCGCCTCACCGCCTTCGCCGGCATCGTCCGCACTGTCGTCGTCATTCTCGGTCACAAGCTCTTCGGCCAAGCGGTCGAGCGCAGCGTGCACCAAGGATCGCCGATGTTTCAGCGCACGCCGTGCAATCAGATCCTTCTCCGGATGTTTGGCGAGCCACCCTTCGCCCTTTGCGACCAGTTTCTCGATCTCGTCGCGCGCAATGTAATAGTGCTTGTCGTTGTCGAGCACCGGCACGAGCACATAGAGATGATTCAGCAGGTCGCGAAGGCGCACGTCTCCCGCGATTTGCAGCTCGTAGATCCCGCGGTGACTGGTCTCGTCCAGCACATGAACATCGACTTTGTAGCCGAGCGGACCGAACAGCAGGTTGATAACCTCCTTGCCACCGGCAACCGCAATTGGCGTCACGCGGACTTCGAACGGCAGGGCTCGATCCGCCAGGTCCTGCCGCTCCTTGGACTTGCCGGACAAGGACTGGCCAAATGACCGTGCAAGCGCCACCGACAGAAACGAATTCGCCACATAGGGTCGATCATTGACATACTGATCCAGCAGGCCGTCAGCGTCTTTGTTCTTGCCGCGAACAAGCCCCACCGGATCAACATCCAAATGCAAGACTGCGGTCGTGCGTGCATCGCTCACTTCGGTATAGAAAATCGCGGCTTGGCCCGCATTCGTATCGCGCGCGTGCAAATGGTCGGGATGCTTGTGCAGCAGGAAGCCTAAGTCGCGAGCTGAATAGTCAGCGCCGGGCTCAGCAGACAGTGAGATTTCGACAAACATGGCGGGATGCTTGATGCCTGTATCTTGAACGTTTGGGTCACGACACTAGCACACGGCCTGCCATGGCTCATGTGAACCAAAGATGTCCAAGACACGGGCCGGGGTGGGGGGCGATCCGACATTCGCCAACGGAAACCTCGGCCGGATCAATCGGGTCGCCCTGCCCGATCCAGATCTGAAACGCTCAAGTCGAATACGGCGCGGCCGACTTCGATCATCCCTGTGATAAGGGAAGCAAGGGCCGCCGCGTGTTATTTGGCGCGCCCGACGTCATCGTGAAACGTATTTCCGGCCGTCGTCGGCGCAACAATTCCCGCGCGCACAACAAAGTCCCCAAACCGTTCGCCGTCGTCGCGCTCCTTTGCATAGCGCTCGAACATCGGATCCAACTGCGCAACGATGGCGTCACCGTTGACGTCATTGGCGAAGAGCTTGTTCAATCGTGACCCATCGAAGGCTGCACCAAGGTACAGGTTGTAGGTACCGGGCCCGCGTCCCACGAGCCCGATTTCAGCGAGGTACGGTCGTGCGCATCCATTCGGGCAACCTGTCATACGGATGACGATATCATCATCGCTGAGGCCGACACGATCGAGACTGTCTTCCAGGCGCGAGACGAGCTCCGGCAGATAGCGCTCACTCTCGGCGAGTGCCAGAGCGCACGTCGGTAAAGCCACGCACGCCATCGCATTGCGCCGCAGCCCGGAAACGTGACCTTGAGGAACACCGTGCTTTGCAAGAATATCGTCGATCGCCTGCTTGGTCTTGGCCGTTGCCTGCGCGATGATCAGGTTCTGGTTCGAACTCAGAACAAAACTGACCGATTGAGTTTCCGCAATTTCGCGCAGGGCAGACCGCAGCGCCACACCGGGCTGATCCTTGATCCGGCCGTTCTCGATGTACAGCGTCAAATGCCAGCGGCGATCGGAACCCTTACGCCACCCGATCGGATCGCCCGTGCGATCGAACGCCATGTCGCGTGGCTGACCAAGCTTGTAACCCAGCCGCGCTTGGACTTCTGCGCGGAACGCATCCAATCCATGATCTTCGATTGTGTACTTGAGCCGGGCCCGCTTGCGCTTCTCGCGGTTCCCCCAATCGCGCTGGACTGTCACGATTTTCTCGGCAACATCGACAGCTTGCTCCGGGAGGCAGAACCCTAGGATGTCTGCCGTGCGCGGAAAGGTCTCGGTATCGCCATGTGTCATGCCCATGCCGCCGCCGACGGTCACGTTCCATCCCGTAAGTTTGCCTTGCGACACGATCGCAACAAAACCGAGATCCTGCGCATAGAGGTCCACATCATTGTCGGGCGGCACCGCAACGACGGTTTTGAATTTGCGCGGCAAGTAGTGGACGCCATAGATCGGCTCTTCGTTCGGCGCCGCTTCGCCTCCGGCGACCTTCTCACCGTCGAGCCAGATCTCATGATACGCTGCCGTGCGCGGGGTCAGGTGATCACTGAGATCGTTCGCAAGGTCAAAGGCCGCCCGATGCGCCTTCGACAGGAATGGGTTCGCTGTCGACATGACATTCCGGTTCACGTCGCCACAAGCCGCAAGCGTATCGAGCAAGCTCGCATTGATCGCCTGCATTGTCGTCTTCAGATTTGACTTGATCACACCATGAAACTGGAAAGCCTGGCGCGTTGTGAGCCGCAACGTGCCGTTCGCGTACGTGCTGGCGATATCGTCCATCGCGATCCACTGATCCGCTGTGGCCAGTCCACCCGGAACCCGGACACGGATCATGAAGCTGAAGGCTTTTTCGAGCTTTTTCTTCGTGCGTTCCGGACGTAGGTCGCGATCGTCCTGCATATACGTACCGTGGAACTTAACGAGTTGCGTATCGTCTTCGGAGATCGCTCCGGTCGACACGTCGGCAAGTCCCGCGGCAATCGTTCCGCGCAGCTGATGGCTCTGCTCTTTAATGTGCTCGTTCTTCGCACGCGGATCTTTTGGCGTGTCGCTCATGATCTCGGCTCACAACAAATGAATCTCATGGCCAGCGGCTCAGACTTCAAAAGACCGCGCTGGCCTCATTCTACTCTTCCATTGCTCCGGACACGGCGCGCGCGTTAGTAGACGTCGCGCTGATAGCGGCCCGCTTTCGCCAGCGCCTTGAGCTTGACTTCTCCAGCCGAAAGATCTCCACCGACTGTCTCAGCAAAGATCTTCGCCAGGGTTGCGTCGACATCGCGGGCCATACCCTTCTCATCACCACAGATGTAGACGTGAGCGCCATCATTGACCCAGCCGCGCAATGCATCGCGCGCGTCCCAGAGACGATGCTGCACGTAGACCTTCTCCGGCTGATCGCGCGAGAACGCGACATCCAGTTTCGCCAGCGCGCCGCTCTCCAAGTGGTCTTGCCACTCGAGCTGGTAAAGGAAGTCGGACGTGTAGTTGCGCTCTCCGAACACGAGCCAATTCTTGCCTGTGTCACCGCGCTCGGCCCGCTCGGCCACAAAACCACGATATGGCGCCACACCCGTCCCAGCGCCAATCATGATGATCGGCGTTGCCGGATCGGTGGGCAGCTTAAAATGCTTGTTCGGCTTCGGATAAATCTTCAGCGTGTCACCGGCTTTGCGATGATCCGCAAGAAATGTCGAAGCCACGCCATGGCGATCCCGTCCGTGAGACGACCAACGCACGGCGCCGACAAGCAAGTGCGCTTCATCCGGGTGCGCGATCGGGCCCGACGCCACGGAGTACAGCCGCGGCGGCAGCGGCCGCAGCACAGATACAAGCTGGTCCAGGCTGAGCGTCTCGGGATGCTCGGCCAGCAGGTCAACAAGCTGACGGTCCACCGCATAGGCCTGGAAGGCATCAACGTCGCCGGCCAAGCGCGCCACATCGTCTCGGCCGGTCAACTCGGCATACTTTTGCGCAAACGGTCTCGAAAGCGTGGTGACATCAAACTCGGTGGCGAGCCGGGCTGCACCGTCCGCATCGCCGCCCAACCCGACGGCATCCAAAACGTCCGCGACGATCTGGCGGTTGTTCTCCGGAACCACACCGATGGAGTCGCCCGGCGCATACGTAAACCGCGGGTCTTCGATAGCCAGTTCGACGTGCCATGTCTCGCGCGTGGACCCCGAACCGCTGAGGTTCACAAGACCGGCGATTTCTGCCTCGTACGGGGCCTCGGCCGTGAAAGCCGGTTCCCCATCAGCGAGACCATCCGGAACGTGCGCGAAATCAACATGGACGATGTTGTCAGATGTGTCAGGTTCCGTTGGCCGAAGGGTTTCAAGCGCCTTGGCTGTCCAAGCCGGCGCATGCTTTGCAAAGTCGAGATCGAGATCAATGCGATCGGCAATCCGCTTCGCGCCCAGTTCTTCCAGGCGCGCGTCGATACGTTTGCCGGTCTCGCAGAAGTTGACGTAAGCGCTGTCGCCCAAAGCCATGACGGCGAAGTTCACGCCGTCAAGCTTCGGCGCATCGTCGCCCATCAGGGTCTCGTAAAAGTCGATGGCGCGTTGCGGCGGGTCGCCCTCACCCCAAGTCGCAGCATAGAGCAGCACATTCTTGGCCTTGGCGAGAAGGCTGACGTCGCTATCGCCCATGTCGAAGACGCGCGCGTCGAAGCCTTGCTTCGCAGCTGCCTTCTTTGCCGCCAGCGCCAGCCCCTCGGAGTTACCGGATTCACTCGCGTAGATGATGGTCAACGGCACCTTTGTCTTTGGCGACGCCGCGGGTGCAGGCTGCACGCCGTTCGCCGCATCGAGCCCGGCCAGGAACCCGGCAAGCCAACTGCGTTGCGCGGGGTTGGATTTGCCGACAACGGTATTTAACGCAGCGATTTGATCGGTCGAGAACGGCGCGGTTTGCGGCACCAGCGCAAGACTACTCATGTATCTTCTCCCCGCTCATGTATCTTCTCCCCGCGCGTTGCGGTTCGCAGCCCTGTGATCACTTGGTGCCGACATCAGCCGGCGACCCACATCGTTGCGTTTGCGATGTCCTGAGGCGTCCACGCGCGTGGCTCAGACTTGCCCGTCGTTTCGTTGTCGGCGTCTTGAACGACGTCTTGCGGTTCGGCCTCGAACCACTCCACGTGCTCAGGTGGCGAGAGGTGCGCCGCCGCCCACGAGAGACCGATGAACAGGATGGCAGGCCCCTTGATGGCCTTCGCCGTCATTGCCGCCGGAAGCGCTGAGAGAGTTGTTGCCACCACACGCTCGTTATCCCGCGTTCCGTTTTCAACGATAATCACCGGGAGATCAGGTGCCGCACCGGCAGAAAGCAAACGGCTTTGCAACAGAGGCGCGCTGCGCACGCCCATATAGACAGCGGATGCCTGCCCGGGCCGGGCCATCGCCGCCCAATCGAGATCCGGAACACCGTCAACGGTGGCGCCTGTGACGACAGAAAACTCACGAACCTTCTCACGCAGTGTGATCGGCAGACCGATACTTGCCGCGCATGCATGGGCTGCCGTGACGCCGGGAACAATGTCGACAGGAATGCCGGCCGCGCGGATCGCAGCCATCTCTTCCGCCGCACGCCCGAACACTAACGGATCACCAGCTTTCAAGCGCACAACGTTGCGTCCGCGTGCCGCTTCCCGCACGAGGAGTCCGTTGATTGTCGCCTGATCGGTTGCCGCTCCGTAGCCTTTCTTGCCCACCGCGATGCGCTCGGCGTCACGCCGGGCGTACTCAAGGATCCGCGGTGCGACCAATCCATCGACAATGATGACGTCCGCGTCCTGCAAACGCTGCTGCGCTTTCAGTGTCAGCAAGTCTGGCTCTCCTGGACCGGCACCAACCAACGAGACCCGGCCGAAGTCCATGTCACCGGCAAGGGTCGCCGACAGCCGTGACGTCAACTCAACATCTGCGCGCTCGGAGTCGCCCGACAGGATCGCATCGCGCCATCGGCCGCGCAGCAAACCTTCCCAGAACCGCCGTCGCCGCTGCGGATCGACAATCTCACGCCCCACGCGCTCGCGAAGCGCACCGGCGCGATGGGCCAGATTGCCAAATCGAGACGGCAACATCGCCTCAAGCCGGGATTTGACTTCGCGCGCGAGAATTGGTGCCGTCCCCTCCGTTCCGATCGCAACGACGACCGGATCGCGATCAACCAGAGCCGGCACAATGAAGGTACTTTCCGCCGGCCGGTCGACAACGTTGATGGGTGTGTTTTTGCTGCGCGCTGCCTCAGCAACCGCCAGATCGATAACCGGGCAGTCGTTTGCCGAGATCACAAAGCGCGCCGACCGCAATTGTTCGTCGCGAAAGCCGTCGCGAACAAGCGTTACGGCGCCGGCATCCGCCAGATTGACAATCTCAGCGCTCGGCTCGGGGCCAACAACGGTAATCTGCGCATCAGTCTTCGCCAAAAGCCGGAGCTTTTGCGCCGCTTTCTCGCCCTCTCCAACCACAACGATCGGCTGTTCGGCGACGTCCATGAACACCGGAAAGTAGCGCATTGCTGCCCCCTATTACGGCCTGAGCCATATGAAGGAGATAGCGGCAAGAGCAAAAAAATTCCACCGAGACTCCAGAAATACAGTCAAATAAGAACAAAAATTCTATTTCTCCGCAGATGCCGCCACGGATTGCTCCTACTTGGCAAGCAGGCGCAACGTATGCCTTCGAAACGTGGGATTGGAGCGACAGGGCACAACCAACGAACGGAAGGCACCGTGACCACGCGCCGTTGCCGCCCTATATCGCCCGAACCCCCGCTGTTCGCGTTATGTTGGTGCGACGCTGACCAGATCTGTCGTGTGGCCGTGAGGCGAAATCTGTCGAGAGGATCGAAATGCCGCCTAGTCTGTTCGAATACGCGTGGCAGCACAGCCGGCGTGATCAGTTCATTCTGCTCGCGATTACACTTGCGTCTTTTCCGGTCCTGTATCTGACGCTGGAGATCCCGAAGCAGATCGTGAACGATGCGATCGGCGGAACCAACTTCCCCGCAACGATCCTCGGCTTCAGCTTCACGCAGCTTGAGTACCTGGCGATCTTGTGCGCCATGTTCCTGACCGCCGTCATTGTGAGCGGTCTCGTGAAAATGCAGCTGAATACGATGAAGGGCGTACTTGCAGAGCGGCTCCTACGCCGCTTCCGCTATGAGTTGATCGCGCGAGCTCATCGATTTCCGCTGACCCGCTTTCGCCAGACCAGCCAGGGCGAACTGGTATCTATGGTCACGGCAGAGGCCGAGCCGCTGGGCGGCATCATGGGCAACCTGATCGCGCACCCGCTCTTTCAAGCCGGGCAGATGCTGACCATTCTACTGTTTCTGCTGATACAGAACGTGTGGTTCGCAATCGCTGCCGTCGCGCTGATCCCGGTCCAAGCTTACCTGATCCCGCGCCTGCAACGCCGGATCAATCTGCTGAACAAATCCCGCATCCAGCAGGTGCGCCACCTTGCCGAACAGATCGGGGAGAGCGTTGGCGGCATGCCGGACCTGCGCGCGAACAACGGCACGCCATTTGCGCTCGCCCAGTTCTCATCCAGCCTGCACACACTGTTCCAGATCCGGTTCAGGATCTATCGAATCAAGTTCTTCATGAAGTTCCTGAACAACTTCATTAACCAGCTGACGCCGTTCTTCTTCTTTGCGATCGGCGGGTATCTGGTGATTCAAGGTCAACTGACGCTCGGCGCTCTTGTCGCCGCACTTGCCGCATTCAAAGACCTGTCGGCGCCTTGGAAAGAGCTGCTGACGTTTTACAATCAGTTCCAGGATATGAGCCTGCGCTATCGCACGGTGATCGAACAGTTCGACCCACCCGGCATGATCCCGGCGCCCTTGATTGAGGGCCGCGCCATGGAGACGCCCAGCCTCCGCGGGCCGATTGTCATGCACAACGTCACGGTCACGGGCAATGACAACCATCCTGTGCTCGATCGCATCAGCGTCGAGATTCCGGCTGGCGCGATGGTGGCGGTCCAATGCCCGAATGCGATGGAACGGCTGGCGTTCGCGCAGGCCCTCTCCCGTACGGTTTTGCTACGATCCGGACAAATCTCAATCGCCGGCCACGATCTGGGCAACCTGCACCAGGAGGCCATCGGCAGACGGATCGGTGTTGTCAATGATCAGCCCTATCTGCTGAGTGGCACGATTGGCCAGAACCTGACAGCGCCTCTGCGGATCGCGCCCCGCGATGAAGAGAGTTGGCCGGACACCACACGTCGCTTGGCTGAGGAAGCTGCAGCGGTCGGCAACAGCGCCGATCCGGTTGACGTCCCTTGGCTTGATCCCACGATCGCCGGCGTCAACACGCGTGAGGAGCTCCGGTCTTGGTGGCTGAGTATTGTCGAGACGATGGGCACCGACGACTTTCTTGTTCATCGCGCACTCGATGCCCGCGTCGACCCTAGCGACAACCGCGAATTGACCGACGCCATCGTCAAGCTCCGCCCCGACATCACACGCAGGCTGGCCGAAAAAGGCCTGCTCGAAAACATCATTCGTTTCGATGCCACGCAGTTTCATCCCGGCCTCGCACTGGCGGAAAACGTGCTGCACGCTGTTCCGCGCAATCCGGCACATGCGGAGGTAATCGTCGAAGATCCGGGCTTCCGAGACGTGATCAATCGGCTGGGCATTCAAGACGAGCTGCGGGCGACCGCAATGGACATACTGCGCGTCCTGATGCGGACGTTCGGCGAGATTGGCACGGACCATCCGATGTTCAATCGCTTGCCGATCGACGCCGACACATATGCAACATTGGCGGACGCGTTCAGGAATTATCACGGCGTCACCCATCGCGACCCGCACGTTGAAACGCTGCTGCTAACACTGCCGTTTCTGATCACGGCCGAAACCTTGCCTGAGGCCATCACCGACCGCATTCGAGAGCGCGCGCTGGAGATCCGGCAAACATCAAGCGCAGACCTCCTGGCCGCTGCCGAAGACCTGTTCGTTCCGCTGAGTCCGAACGCCTACGCCCCCGGCCTCACGCTTCTTGAGAATGCGCTATATGGCAAAGTGGCCCTGGGCTCGGCACGTGTCGAAGCCATTCGCGAACTCGCCATTGAAGTCATCGTCGAGGCGGGTCTGAAGGCCGATGCCGCCATTACGATTGCGAATCTGCAAACCGGGCTCGGGGGTTCAGCATTGCCGCCCATCGCGCGTGAGCGCATTGCCTTTGTTCGTGCCGTTATCAAGCGGCCCGACGTCTTGATCCTCGACAGGGCGCTTGCCAGTCATGACGAGCGCAACCGGCAACAAACGCGAGAGCGCCTGCGGACGTTGCTGCCGGACACGACCATTCTGTTTATCGAGCCGGCTTTCAAGGAGACCGCCAGCTTCGACATGGTCCTTGAAATCGAGGACGGACGCATCGCAGGTCAGGTCTCGACGGCGGACGAGGCTGCGGACGGTCGCGCATCGGCGGAACTCGACAAGAAGATCCGCCTGCTCAGGAATACCGCGTTGTTCCGAGATCTGCCTCGGGCGCAAACGCGTCTGCTTGCCTTCGCATCCGATTGGGTCAAACGGCCAAAGGACGCGGTCGTGTTCAGACACGGTGACCCGACAGACGGCGCATATCTCTTGGTCAAAGGCAAAGCGGAACTCCGCTGGCCGAACGCTCAGCCCGGCGACGAACCGGTAATGGAGGTCGAACCCGGTCGCGTCATCGGAGATCTCTCCGTGATTATGCAGACACCGCGGACGATCGACCTCGTCGCAACAACAGACATCATCACGCTCCGCATCCGCAAGGACGAACTGCTCGAGATCATCCGCAACGACGCGACCGTGGCTGCGATCTTGCTTGAAACCGTGTCCGGCTACTTAATGGAAGCTGCCGAAGAGGCCGGCCGACTGGAACGGGCGGACCAACCAAGATGATACGGTTCGCCCGATCAGGACGCTGCCGCAAGAACCAACTTTTGAAGATATCGTGCGCTGCCAGCGTTTGACGTGAGAGCCGACAAGCAAAGCCCGGAGGTCGATATGATGTCCTCAGAACCTGATCCTGATAACAACGCGTCACCGACCGCCGGCGCCTGGGTCGGCGGATCAACGGTTGGCACGCTGTTCCGGCAACGTGCGTTGATTGATCGCCAAGCGGTGGCTGTGATCCAGGACGAACGCACAATCACGTTCGGCGAGTTGAACGCCCGCAGTTGTCGGCTTGCGATCGTGCTGTTGTCGCGCGGAATTCAACGGGGCGACAGGATCGCGGTCCTCACCCGGAACTGTTCCGAATATCTTGAGATGCTCTTGGCGGCTGCAAAGGTCGGCGCAATCCTCGCCGTTCAAAACTGGCGCCTTGCCGACGACGAATTGACCCATTGCATCAACCTTGCGGCACCCAAGCTGACCATCGTCGCGCCGGAATACGTCGCAACGCTGGACCGGCTTCCGATTGAAGCCACTGATCGCATCGTCGTTGGCCGCGACTATGAGATGTGCCTCGCAAATGCCGGCACGCGTGAGCCGAACGTGTCCGTCGATCCGGAAGACGGCCTCGTCATTCTCTACACCAGCGGCACCACGGGCCTGCCCAAGGGAGCACTGATCAATCACCGCGCGATGATCGCACGCGCGATGGTCTTCATGCTCGACCTTGGACTCCCGGCCGGTGAAGCCTTTGTCGCGTGGGCGCCCTTCTTCCACATGGCCTCCACGGATCACGCGCTGGCGACGTTGTTGCGCGGCGGTGCCGCGATCGTCATCGACGGCTACGACCCGGAACGCTTGATCCGAACCGTTCAAGACCATCGCATCGGCTGGCTGCCGCTCATTCCAGGCATGCTGGAGAACTTTGTCGGCGTTTTGCGGGATGCGCGACCGAGCATCAAAGGTATCCGCACCATCGGCGCGATGCCAGACCTCGTGCCACCTCATCAGATTGCTGAGGCGACGGAACTGTTGCAGGCCCCCTATGTGAATTCGTTCGGCGCGACCGAAACCGGACTGCCGCCTGGCACGGGCGCATTGATTCCAATCGGCGAAGCGCCATCCGACCTCGCAAAGCGGCAGAGTTCGTTTTGTGAGGTCAAGCTCGTGGACGCCGGGGACCAGGAGGTTCCAATCGGAACCCCTGGCGAGTGTGCCATTCGCGGCCCGACCGTTTTTAGCGGCTACTGGCGCGCGCCCGAAACCAACGCCAAGGACTTCCGCGGCGGCTGGTTCCATATGGGCGATGTGTTCGCACGCCGAGAGGACGGCCGCTTCGAGTTCATGGATCGCGTCAAATACATGATCAAATCGGGCGGTGAGAACATCTATCCTGCCGAGATCGAGCGCGTTCTCCTGTCCGACCCTCGCGTCGACGATGCCGTCGTGGTCCGCAGGCGCGATGACAAATGGGGAGAGGTCCCCGTCGCCGCGATTGCTCTGAATGATCCAACGCTAACGGCTGAAGATCTCAAGACCCAATGCCGAGACGCTCTTGCCGGCTACAAGCAGCCCAAGGACATTCGGTTCGTCGCCTTTGCGGACTTCCCACGCAGTACAACCGGAAAGATTCAACGCCACGAAGTCGAGAAGTGGTTTGTCGACGATCAAACGGACAAATAGACCTCTCTTGGTATCAAACCCGGTTTGTGGGCCAGTTTGGCATCGCTCATGTGCCGGGATACCGCCAGGGTGCCGACAGTTGCGACTGGGTGTCATCGGCGGCAAACATGGGCAAAGCGAAATCGTCACCGACGGCTTTGAAGACCATGCGCACGCGCGTCCCAATCCCGACAGTGCGCACCAATTCCGGCGACGCGAGTTCCCCGTCGGCTGTCACCAAGTTGCCTGCGATCCGCAAACCGTCATTCGGCCCCGGCTGACCGGATTGCGTATCCAGTTCGACGATCACAATGAGATACGGCACGTGGTCGCGAAACGCCGGTTGGATCGCGTGATGAACCTCTGCGTACGTGTAGACCGTACCGCGCGGGTCGACGGCATGCCACTCGGCATCCGGATACCCACAGAACGGACATCCCGTTCCAGGAGGATAGCGCAGCAAGCCGCACGACGTGCATTTCTGGAGACGCAGTTCACCTGACGCGAGATAGCCAAAGAACGCCCGGTTTTCATGGTCGGACGGATCAATCTCCAGTGGCATACCGAGATGGTTGCCGGACACGGCGGTTGTCATATCAGCCCTCCTCTCAGGCCCGCCCCAAAACGAGGGCCGAACCGTAACCTGGCGTGCCCCAACCCAAGTTCGCCGAAAGCTGCGCATCCCGCACCTGACGACATCCCGCCTCTGCGTAATCGAACGTATGTTGCCGGCGACCGTCAGATCCGATCGGACAGCTGTCGTCGACGTCGTGACGCAACTGGCGCACATTCTCGATCACCATGCTGATGCCGTGGGTGTAGCCCTCGCACAGGTGCCCGCCGCTCGTGTTGTTCGGACGCGGGCCACCAATTTCGATACCGCCATCGCTCACATAAGCACCGGCGCCGCCTGGTTCACAGAAACCGTACGCTTCGAACTGCAGCATCGCCGTGAACGTGAACGCATCGTAGGCGCCGGTCACATCCATGTCCTCCGGACCGACACCGGCATTGGACCACAGGAAATCGCGCGCATAGCGGCCGGCCACAATGGAACTTGGCCCCGTTTGCAGGGACATGTCGGGACGCGGCTTGCACACCCGACCGGCAACGGACTTGATCAGCACGGGATGAGCGCGGCAGTCCCGAGCCCGCTCGGCGCGAGTCACGATGATTGCCGCGCCATTGTCGGTCTCAAGACAGCAGTCCAGTAGGTGCAGCGGACGAACGATGACCCGGCTCGACAGCACGTCGTCGATCGTCACGCGCTCTTTCATGAGAGCTTTGGGATTGTTGGCCGCATGGCGCGCATGCGCGACTTTCACGGCTGCGGCTTGCTCCGGCGTGATGCCATGCTCGTACATGTAGCGCATGAACGTCGGCGCAAACCATTCCGCCGGGCTGTGCCAGCCAAATGGGCGATAGTGGAGTTCATCACCTGAGATCGGCGCCTGGGCACCGGCGCCCGTACCACCGATGCGGGTTCGACTGTACCCGTTCATGGCGCGGAAGACGGCCACCGTGTTGCACATCCCGGCCTCGATCACACCGATGGCAATCCCGACCAGTGCTTCCGTGCTTGAGCCGCCACCCCAGACATCCATGAAGAAGTTGGGGCGGATGCCGAGATCGGTGGCAACGCTCGTCGACGGCGTGGAATCGCCCATCGAATACGAGAGCAGACCGTCAACGTCTCCCGGCTTGAGGCCGGCGTCCGCCATTGCATTGCGTAACGCCCAGGTCGCCAGCGCGCGCGTCGTCATGCCTGACCCGCGCGTGTACGTCGTCTCACCAACACCAACGATCGCAAACTTGTCGAGCAGCGCCTTGCGGCTGCTCACATCAGCATCGGTTTGCATGTTTACGATCCCCCCTGCGCCTCCTGCCCTGCACGTCCTCTACATGTAGCTTAGCGCAGGACGCGTGCGCGCGCGAAGGGATGTCGCTTGAGGCGCGCGCAAGCACTTTATCCGTAGGCAGATCTTGCGCGCCACTCGTAACACCCTATAGTACTTTTCGTGAACATCTCGACATGTCTTTCGATCCCGTTCGCCTCAGCCTGATCGGATAATGGCACCCGAGCCAGACGACGGGAGGCAGAAACCATAATCATCCGTTATCCCCGCAATAACCGGCGAAAGTACTCTCAAAGCGACTGCGCGCTGCAGACAACCGCTTACGAGAAGGAGTTCAGGGCATGGACCATCGCGGGACAACGTTGGAAGAGGCGCTCCGCAAATCACTCGGGCAGGAGCATGCGGGCCGTCATAGGCGACACGCGATGGAGCAAGGTCGTAGTGTGGATCTGGAGGTCTTTCCGCCCCGCCCGACAAGTCACAAGCAGATATCGACACACGTATGGCGCGTCATTATCGAAGGTGTGATCGCTGCGTTTCCTTGGCCGTCATCAAAAGACAGAATTCTCGGCGCGCGCTATCTCAGAGGTCTCGGCGGAACCGTGACGTTGCGCAGTCTCGGCTTGCTGGAACAGATTCAGCGCGAAGCCGAGCGCCAAGCGTTGGGACGATTTCGGAACCAGATTTGGCATAAGGCGCGTCAGATTGGCGACGGCAGGTTCGAGGACGATTTCAGGCGGACCTACGACTTTGGCTCAGTTCTATACTCAATCCGCGAGGCAACGTTATCCGGTAGGTTTCGCGGCGTTGCAGAACAGCGACCGTTTGGCCGACAGCGGGTGAGCGGCCGTGCCACGATCGAGTTTTTCGACACATATCGCGATCCGCTAAGCCTTGAGCAGGCCGCGCAAGAACTGATGAATGATAGAAACATCAGTTTCTCGACCTTTTCAGGCGAGCCATTCGATATCGTGGATCAATGGACGATCGATATCGACATCGACAGGTAAAACTCCGCCCCCGAAAACGTGCGAGCGTCGGACATGGACGTCAACAACATCGAACCTTATATCTATTGGCCGGCCTACGCCGCGCTCGTCGAAGCTTATCCGCGCCTTGCGGCCCACATTGAAAATCTTATTGTATTCGCAGTCGCACTTACCATTGTCTCGCGGCGTTCCCGGGGTTGGCGCCTTTTATTGTTTTTCGGAACAATCGCGATCCTCCACCCTCATACATGCACATTGAATTTAGTTGACGCAAAAACAAAGAACCTCCAATGGCAAAGAGAATTGAAGGCCTATTGGAAAGCAAAACGAAGTGGACTGACACCCCCAGAGCCAGCTGACCCTTACCAACGCGGCATGACAAACTGGACCAACAGTGGGATGTTTTATTACTCATGGTATCTTGTATTTTTATCATTTGTTTTCAGTTTTATTATCATCTATTCCATTCGATGGCCGTTTTTTATCCTCCGATACTGTTGGCGCACCTGGCGGCGCTGGCAGGTATCCCGGAGGTATCGGGCGTGCTGAGCGCAACCGGGACCGATCTTACCCCTTAGCCGCGCGGTGGCACGCCGCCTCGACAGGCAGTTGATACCACATCATAGAGCTTTCCCTGCGCTGCCGGCAGCGGTACGGTGCTCGTCGAAGCACGGCGGTCGCAGCGACGCCATATGCGCGTCGCGCATCGCCGGTAACAACCGCTCAAACGCGCGGTGCATGCCGCGAACGGAGGCGTACGATGGAAGACGTGAACCGAAATGTCGCGCTTGAGGACATCGATCGCGAAACCGTGTTCCACCCGAACACGTCGATTGCGGACCACTTGCACAACGGCCCCATGATCCTTGCGAACGGATCCGGCGTACGCGTACACCATCATGACGGCCGCGAGATGATTGATTGCGGCGCCGGTCTGTGGTGCGTCAATGCCGGCTACGGGCGCAGCGAACTCGCTGAAACTGCAAAAGACGCCATTGAAACGCTGGCCTATTATCACTTGTTCGGCGGCGCCTCGAATCCCCCGATCATCAAGCTGGCTGAAAAGGTCCTCAGCCTATTTCATGAAGAGGCCGACGCCCGGCATCTCTCAAAGGTCTTTTTCGGGCTCGGCGGGTCGGATGCGAACGACACGAACTTCAAACTTGTTCGCCTCTATAACAATCTCCGCGGGCTGCCGGAAAAGAAGAAGATCATCTCCCGAACGGGCGGCTATCACGGCCTGACGTTCGCGGCAGCCGCGTTAACGGGCATACCGGCCTACCATAAGGCGTGGGACCTGCCCATGGACGATATTATTCATACGTCCTGCCCGCACTACTACAGGTTTGGCTTACCGGAAGAAACGGAAGAGCAGTTCTGCGACCGCATGATCGCTGAGATCACAGCGATCATCGATAGGGAGGGCGCAGACCGGATCGCTGCGTTTATAGCGGAACCCGTTATGGGAACGGGTGGCGTCCTGCCGCCACCCGTGGGGTACTTTGAGAAGCTTCAGCCCATTCTCGAGCAGAACGACATCCTGTTCATTGTCGACGAAGTCATAACCGGTTTCGGCCGCACTGGGACATGGTTCGCCACAGGCGGTATGAAGCTAAAGCCGGATATCGTGACGTTGGCCAAGGGGATCACGTCGGCCTACTTCCCGTTGTCCGCGTCGGTTATCGGCGAACACGTCTGGGACGTTCTGCGCGACGCGTCTGAGACTTACGGCCCCGTGATGCACGGGTTCACGTATTCCGGCCACCCGGTCGGCGGTGCGATCGGGCTTGCAAACCTCGATATTCTGGCCCGCGAAAATCTGTGCGGACAGGCCGAGGACGTCGGTGCCTACTTCCGCACCGCACTGCAACAGGCCGTTGGCGATCATCCGTTTGTTGGCGACATTCGCGGCATCGGCCAGATGAATGCGATCGAGTACGTCGCCGACAAGGCGTCCAAGCGGTGGTTCGATCCCAAAGCCGGCGCCCATAAGATTGTCGCCGCCAAGGCCGCTGAATGCGGCGTCCTCACGCGCGCGCTGCCATTCATCGAGGTCACGGCCTTTTCGCCGCCACTCGTGATGACAAAGGCCGAAGCCGACGAGGCGATCGCACGCTTGAGCCGCGCGCTGGACTTGGCGACGCCGCAACTCGAAGCGCTGGCGTCGGAAGCCGCCTGAGACGCACGTAACGCAAAGGAGCCAAGGATGCGAACCACAGATGTACGGACGGCTCGCATCCCCATCCGGCATGAGCCGCTACTCACGGAAAGTAGTATGCGCGCTCGGCACCGTCATAGCGCTTTGATTTCATACAGCAGCGCTTGAAACCGGCGGCCTGATCCGCACGGGCAGAGATCGTTGCGACCGAGCTTCTCCATCAGTTCGACGTCGCCGTGCACTTCGCGATGACCGCGCTTGACGGCCGTCTCGGACGGGAACGATTTGCGTCGCTTACTTGTGACCTCGAAACCGGGGCAAATCATCAACGTTGCGGATCTTCGGCATGATCGCCTCCCTCAATTGGTGCCCGAATTCCGGACACCGTGCCACGAACTGTTGCCGGGTATCACACCGAACATGAACGTCAACACAACTCGGAAACAACCTGCGTTCTGAGCAATTCTCGACTGCCCACGCGATCGTCGGGTGCACCGTTTGGGGATGCGGAGCCGGCAAACATCTCACCACTGTCTCGGCGGGAACAGATCAGCCGACGTCGCGCACCTATATCCGTCGCCAGCTTGAAAGCTGAGTTGTGGCGACCGAATAACAGCGGCGTAAAAAGGACGTTCTCGATCATGGCAATTGTGACGCAAATGGTGGATTGCGCAGCGCCGATGGCCCAGGTTATCGCGCTCCATTGCTCCGGTGCAAACGGGCGTCAGTGGCGCCAACTCGGCACGCAACTCGAGCCGACATTTGCCTTCGCCGCCCCCGACCATATGGATAGTTCCAACCTGTGCACGAAGCACGCGGGCGGGCCGTTCTCGCTGGCAGATGAAGCCGCGGCGACGCTCGATATCATCGATGCGAGTGACCGCCCGATCCACTTGGTTGGCCACTCCTACGGTGGCGCCGTCGCGCTTCATGTGGCACGTGTCCGGCCCGACCGGATCGCCAGCCTGTCGCTGTATGAGCCGACGGCGTTTCACTTACTCCACGACATGGGACTGGACGGCCGCATCGCCCACGCTGAGATCACACACCTGTCAAACCGCGTCGCCCGGTTCATATCCAGGCGCGACTTCGAAGCTGCTGCCGTGTGTTTTGTTACCTACTGGGGTGGCGAAGATGCATGGCAAGCGCTCCGCCCTGAGCAGAGAGCTGCCTTGGCACAATGGGCGCCGAAAGCGGTGTTCGACTTCGAGGCATTGCTCAACGAGCCATCACGGCTGCAGGACTTCAGCAGCCTTGCAATGCCCATCCTGCTGATGCGCGGGGCGCATAGCCCTGACCCGGGACGCGTCATTGCGCGCCATCTCCTGCAAGCGCTGCCAACATCGCGCTGCGTCTGCTTTACAGATGCAGGCCATATGGGACCGCTCACGCATCCGACCGATGTGGCGCATTTCATTACGCACCATATCCTGGCGGCGTCTGGGGTTGAGCGGCGGGCCGCGGCGTAGCACCAAACCTCGCCCACCGATATCAGAAACTCACAGCTGCTTTTCAAAGAACACATCGGGATAAGGGTCGTCGTTAAACCGCGGAATCTCAACCCACCCCGACTTGCGGTACAAGTGGAGGGCTTCCGGCAAGGCGCTGTTGGTGTCCAAGCGCAGGGTCGTCATCGACAGACTCCGAGCCGCGTCTTCAGCCGCAGCCATTAAGCGACGCGACAGCCCAAGCCCGCGAACAGACGGCGCAATCCACAATCGCTTGATCTCGCCAACAGCTCCGCCAGTCCCTTTCAGCCCGACACACCCAACGGCAAGACGGTCCAACTCCGCGACAAGAAAGGCGCCACGCGGTCGGATCATGTCATCCGCCTCGGGATCTCGCGAACGTGACACGTCAAACCCCTGATCAAGGCGATCGGCCAGCTCTGAATAATATGCGTTGAGGCAACCACGCGCCTCATCATCACGCGGGTCGCGTTCCG
>JBCCOV010000093.1:0-18974 GCA_039039985.1 Pseudomonadota bacterium
CGCCAGCGCAGCTTTACACCAGGACGTCTTTCCGCCACGTCGTCGAATTGCGCCTGTGCCCGCCGTCACTTTGCTGCTTGTTGCAGCACAAGCGCGGCGATGAATGCGGCAACGGCGCACAGCGTGAGAATCCAGGCTGTCTGATCGTTGGCACCTGTCATCCAAGACGCGACGAGGCACCCGACGCTCGCAAGGATCAGCAGCCAACTGATCGCGTTCTTCATAGATGCTCCCATCATCAATGCCCGCCCAATGCCCGCGCTGCTGTGGCAATCTTGCTGCCTTTCGACGCCGCATGGCGCGATCTGCGCCGACGCTCCCGCCGCCGTTTGTGCCATGCGATTTTGCATCGCTGCCGATGGCAGTACATCGCACGTCCGGACTTTTCGAAGCCGCGACCTCCGGTTTACCATATCGCCGACATGTCCCAGGTTCGGCGAGGTCACGGCTAGAGTTCGCCAAGTTCGGCTGCAACGTTCCCGAAATCCAACCTGGCCACCCAGAGGGACGATGTCGTGGGGGTCAACCGACATCGGAAGGTTCAGATGTCGTCAACTGAAAACTGCCGCACGCGAGAACATCCGAAGTCACAGCGCGTGGCTGCGGGCAGGCGTCGCGCAGAACACATTGTCATGACAGGTGCTTGACCCGCAGATACTCTCGCTGCTAGCCCAGACACTGGCGCGTTTTAGGGCGTGCTCTGTCTTTAGCTGCGCCCAGAGGTTTGCGACATGTTGAGTCTCGGATCGGTAATGTGCAAGGCGATCGCGCTGAGCGGGATTATGCTCCTGTTGGGTTGTGCGACCGACGTGAGAAACGCCGTGCCCCTCCCCATGGCCAATACCGTGCAAGTCGCTGGTTTCGGTCCGATCCGGGGATGGGGAGACATCGAGATCCCGAACGTGGAGCGAATTGCCGCACTTCGGTTCGATCAAATCAAGTCGCAACGTCCACAGGTGTTGAAGCGCAGACGTCGGATCGTAAGCTATCTGGCGATCTCCGGTGGCGGTGCTGACGGCGCATATTCTGCCGGATTCCTAAACGGGTGGACGGCGTCGGGAAAACGTCCGCAGTTTGAAGTTGTCTCTGGCGTGAGTGCAGGCGCGCTGATCGCGCCGTTTGCATTCTTGGGGCCCGCCTATGATTCAAAACTCAAAGAGATCTATACGCTCTACGCGACAGACGATCTGATCCAAAAGCAAGTTCTTGTGGGGCTGTTTGGCGGTAACGCCGTTTCAAGCACGAAGCCGCTGGCCAACCTGATCGCGAAGTACATCACGCCGTCGGTCATGGCTGCGATCGCACGGGAACATCGCAAGGGCCGCAGGCTCTTTGTCGGCACAACAAACGCGGATCAGGAACGTCCCGTTGTCTGGGATATGGGCCGCATTGCCGAACGCGGGACGCCTGAAGCGTTGACGCTGTTCCGCCGCGTGCTGCTTGCGTCAACCGCGCTGCCCGGTCTGTTTCCGCCCGTATACGTCAATGTGACCAACGGTGACGGAAAGGTCTACCAAGAGATGCACATCGACGGTGGCGTGACGGAAAACGCCTTTCTCTTGCCGCTGCATTTCAACCTGAAAAAGATTGACCGACAATACGGAGTGCAGTGGCGTCGTAGCCTGTACGTGCTGGCGAATTCCAAAACAACGCCAAGTCCGAAAGTCGTCGAAGGCACAACATTTGCGATTGCCGGTCGTTCGATCAATACGCTTATTCGGCAGCAGCTTGAGGGCGATTTGCTGAAGCTCTATTTAAGAGCAAAAGAGAACAGTATCGACTTTCGGCTCGCGAGCATCCCAAGCGACTTTACCGCCGAAAGCAAAGAGCCATTCGACCGTGAGTATATGGCAAAGCTCTATGAAACTGGTTATCGGTTGGCCCGAAATGGCTACAAGTGGCAGCGCAAGCCGCCGGGGCTCTAGATCATTTCCGGCATAGGCGGACTGACTTCGCCGGCCCACACCCTATTCTTCAATTCCACTTGGCCGGCCACCCGTGAAATCATCCTGTTGGGTGGCCGGCCAGAAAGACCAAAGCAACGGGTGTGAGATGGTTCTAGCTAAATCTGAAACGCTCTAGCGTGCGAGTTCGAAACCTGACTGCTTCTTCCCAGGCATCGATATGGCAACACGGCTGGTATGGTTCTTGATTGGCGCTGTGGTGGCAAGCGCCATTTGGCTTGCGGTTCTCAGTAGCGGTAGCTGGGAATTGCTTATGACAATTGTTGGCGCGGGCTGACAATTGCGCCGACTGCCGCCAGAACGATCTTTAGCTAGATTGATTTTCCGGTAGCGGTGTGAATGGCAAACGGGTGCCAGTCTCCAGGCGGATCCCATTCGCCAGCGCCGCAAATGACGCCGTGTTCGACGGATCGAATAATGACTCCGTCTAAACCGAGATCATTGTTGTGCCACCGGCTTTGACCATTCGGAGCGATGCACGAAATGCCGTGTCCGGACGTGACCAGCAGGTTGTCCGTCGTGGGCCAGAAATCCATGAAGTATGATGCAAGGTCCAACGTCTGCTCCGGTGGCGTCGTTGGTGTTGATGCATCAGCTCTTGACATCAATGTCACGCGATCCCCGTAACCAACGACAAGCCAATCGTTCCAGGCGATTGCTTTGGTTGTGAAACAGTAGGTATCTCGTGGAAAGTACAGATCGAGTCGCTGAAATGGCGTACCGTTTCGTCGTACGCGTACGAGTGCATCGGGCGTCGAAAGTGCCTTTGGTACATCGCCAATGCGTTTCGGACACATATGGCTCCATGGGGGTGCAATTTGAGCCGTGATGTCAGCCTCCCATTTATCCATTACGGACTGCCTTTGCCCTGTTGTCTTCTCGTGTCGCTGTTTGTGCACCATGTGTTTGTGTCGGTCATGGGCGTGAACTGTCGCCTATGCAACGCTGTTTGCTGGCGTTCCTTTCAGATTGAGCTCGGGCCTTGGCATCGGCCTTCTGCCCGTGTTGGAAATGCTCAATGTGGGCTCGTAGCGTGTCATTCATGATGCTTGACGGGCGCGACGCAAGGGTTGTTAACGCTTTTCGACTATCACGCATGCCAAGCACCGTGTTGATGTGGCGTCACGCCAACGGCTCCAAAACCTTGTAAGGCCGTCACAAACCGTGATCCAGATTCGCCCAATCCTGCTCACTATCGGCATGATGATATGCGCACTTGGTGCGTTCATGTTGTTGCCGGCTGTTGTCGAATTCGCCGACGAAGGTCCAGGCTGGGCGGCGTTTCTTGCTTCGGCTGTTTTTACTTTTTTTATCGGTGGTCTGCTCATTCTGGTGACGTGGGAACAGCAACCTGCGCAGCTCGGTATCAAGGAAGGTTTTGTTCTGACAACCGGCACCTGGGTGGCGCTCACGGCCTTTGCCGCATTGCCATTGTACGGAATGGGATTGCCATACGTGGATGCGTTCTTCGAGGCGATGTCGGGGCTGACGACCACGGGAGCCACGATCCTCACCCAGCTCGACGATCTGCCGCGTGGCGTCCTGCTGTGGCGGGCCATTCTGCAGGGGCTTGGTGGTCTCGGCATTATCGTTATGGCGTTGATCGTACTGCCGTTCCTGCGGGTTGGCGGGATGCAGCTGTTCCATACCGAAAGCTCCGAGCGCAGCGAGAAAGTGCTGCCAAGCGCCGTCGATCTCGTCACGGCGACGGCCGGGATCTACGCCGCACTCCTGGTGTTATGCCTGATTTTGTACCTCGTCTTCGGCATGCCGCCGTTCGACGCGATCTGCCATGCATTGACGACCGTTGCGACGGCGGGCTTCTCGACGCACTCACAGAGTTTCGGCTTCTACCCGTCGCCGGCCCTGCAGTGGACGTGCATCGTGTTTATGGTTTTGGGTGCTTTGCCATTCGTTGTTTTTATTCAGATGCTGAAGGGGGAAACGACCGTTCTGTGGCGTGACGCGCAGGTTCGTGGGTTCCTGTTTCTGCTGGCGACCATGGTCGCCATCATGACCATCTGGTTGACGACCGAGCGCAACGTTGAGTTTTTCGAAGCGCTCCGGCGGGCCGCATTCAACGTGACGTCGATCCTGACAACCACCGGGTTTGCAACCGAGGATTACACCCAGTGGGGGTCTTTCGCAGTTGGACTGTTCTTCTTATTGATGTTTGTTGGTGGGTGTTCGGGGTCGACAGCCGGTGGCATCAAGATTTATCGGCTGCAAGTTGCCGGCATGCTGTCACGCAGTCACTTTTTGCACCTGATGAGCCCGAACCGGGTTGTGACCCTAACCTATAACGATCGCCGTCTTCCGGTGGATGTCCCATTTTCGATCGTCGCCTTTCTCGCCATCTATATGACCACCGTAGGCCTTTTCACGGTGATCCTCTCTGCGATGGGGCTTGATTTGGTAACGGCGTTGTCGTCCGCGGCCAGCGCTGTCGGGAACGTCGGCCCGGGCCTGGGTGACCAGGTCGGGCCCGCCGGCAGTTACGCGCCGTTGCCCGTGATGGCGAAATGGGTGCTGTCGTTCGCCATGCTGCTCGGTCGATTGGAGCTTTTCACGGTTCTGGTTCTGCTGCGCCCCGAATTCTGGCGCAACTAGCCCCGTCAATCTCGGACAGTGTCAGTTGGACGACCGCGCCCGTTTGCTGATCGTCCAGCCATAGAGCCAGTCATAAGTGGAGATCAGCGCGGACCCGGGTGTGAGTCGCATGGTTGCGTCGCGTGCCAGCGCCGCGGCGCCCGTCAAATGGTAAATGCGGCCATTGCGCCGCGATGCAGCCTGAACGTTCCGCGTTCGCGTCCGGCGCGCTTCGGCGTATGCGACAAACGCGGATGCGACATCCCGGTCCGGAGATGCGAATTCGCGCGACAATGCCGCCGCATCCTCGATGGCCATGGCGCCGCCTTGGGCCAGGAACGGCAGAATCGGATGAGCTGCATCACCGAGCAATGCGACACGCCCGCTTGTCCATTTCGAAAGTGCCGGTGCATCGAACAGCGGCCATTGCCGCCAGGCGCAGCCGCGCACCCAATCCGTTGGTATCGCTGGCGCAATTCGCGCCATGTCAGCGTCCACGTCGCTCGCATCGATGGGATGTCCCCACCCGGGCGCAACGACACCCCGCCTGGCAATCACGACGATGGCAATGGTCTGGCCGTTGCGCACCGGATAGTGGACGAGATGCCCCTTAGGTGAGAACCACGTCCCCACCACGTTGTCTCTCATGACCAATGGTGCGTCGTCTCTTGTGACCAGTGTTCGCGCTGCGGTCGTGCTGCTCGGTCCCAGAGCCCAGTCTGGTGCGATCCAGGAGCGGAGGCGCGACCAGAGCCCGTCTGCGGCGACAATGGCGCTGCCGGTCGCCGTCGCACCTGAAGATGCGGTTACGCGCACTCTTTCCTCGCTCTGATCGATGTCCGTTGCACGGAAACCCGTCGTGATCTCGATCCCGGAGCACTCACGCGCTTCGGCCAGTAAGGCCGATTGCAGATCTGCGCGGTGGACCACGAGATAGGGGGCGCCGAAACGCCGATGCATGCGTTCGCCCAACGGCAGACGCGCCAGCGTGCGTCCAGATTTACCGCTGCGCGCAACGATCGCGTCTGGCTCCACGGCCTGTTCACGAACGCGCACAAGTGCGTTCAAGTCCGCGAGAATCCGTGTCGCATTCGGCCCAAGCTGAATACCGGCTCCCGACTCGGAGAAGACCTCGTTCGCTTCCAAGATGTGGACGTTGAGATGCAATCGCGCGCAGGCCAGCGCAAGCGTCAGGCCACCGATGCCGCCGCCAACGATCAGCAGAGGCGTGTCATCGCGGTTCAATGTCAACCTACGCGGCTGTATCCATGACGATGCAACCCGGCGGCTCGCTTTCCGTTGGCGCGAGGGTCGGGTCGTATACGAAAAGTGTCGAACAGTAGGGGCATAGGACCTGGGAATCGCTGCCCATGTCGAGATACACATGGGGATGATCGAACGGCGCGCGTGCGCCCATGCACTGCAACTCTTTGACGCCGATGATGATTTTCTCTGCACCTAGGTCGTTTGCGAGGTGCGGCACGAAGCTATCGGCCATCACGAGACCTTCCGTTGGTTGCGGCTATGCACGACATCGCGGCACCATAGATGTGCGGCCCTGGGAATGGTAGTGCGACTCGTGACGCAGTTACGCATGACGCAAGCGATGCGACGGCAAGAGTTGGAGAGCAAGGTGCAGAAATTCCTGTCCGACGGCATTGAAATTGCCTTTCTTGACGAGGGTACCGGAGATCCAGTGGTTCTGGTGCACGGCTTTGCGTCCAACATGAACGTCAATTGGGTCGACACTGGTTGGGTGAAAACGCTGTGCGATGCAGGCCGGCGAGTGATTGCCGTGGACAACCGGGGACATGGGCAAAGTGCCAAGTTGCATGATCCGGCCGATTACAGCGCACCGATCATGGCCGAAGATGTCCGCCGCCTGCTGGATCATCTGTCGCTCGCGCGCGCGGACGTCATGGGTTACTCCATGGGCGCACGAATCTCGGCGTTTCTCGCAATGGGCCATCCGGACCGCGTTCGGTCGGTCGTCTTTGCCGGGCTGGGCCTGAACATGGTGCGCGGCATGGCGGGAACCGGCCCGATTGCGCATGCGCTCGAAGCCGAATCGATCGACGACGTCACCAATCCCACAGCCCGCACATTTCGCGCGTTTGCCGAGCAGACGGGCAGCGATTTGAAAGCGCTCGCAGCCTGTATTCGGTCGTCGCGCGAGCCTATTACTGCTGAGGCGCTGGGCCAGTTGGGCATGCCGGTTCTGGTGGCCGTTGGATCAGACGATGTGATTGGCGGGTCCGCCGCGGATCTGGCCGCCCTGATACCCAACGGAGAAGCGTTTGTTATCGCGGGCAGAGATCATATGAAGGCCGTGGGTGACCGAACGTACAAAGACGCCGTTTTGGCGTTTCTGGCGCGGCGCGGGTGAACTCGGCCGCGCGTCACGATCGATGCAAGGCGAAGGGAGTTTGGTGTGGGCAACGCGTTGCAGGGTGCATTTGCACCGCAAGACCCGGATTTTGCGCAAGCGGTGGCCGCTAGTTTCGCTAATCAGGGTTTCATGACGACCTTGGGGGCCCGTCTCGAAACCGTCGAGCCCGGCCATGTGGTGATCACGCTCCCGTACTCCGACGCCGTCGGCCAGCAGAACGGGTTCTTTCACGGTGCAGCGATTGGCGGCATTGGTGACAATGCGGCAGGGTATGCGGCGATGTCTCTCATGCCGCCGGGCAGTGATCCGCTTACAGTCGAGTACAAAATCAACTTCATTCGGCCGGCGCTTGGCACGCTGTTGCGGGCGGACGGGCAGGTTCTGCGTGCCGGTCGGTCCCTGACGGTCGCGCGCGTCGACGTCTCAGTTGTTTCCGGCGACGGTCCGGATGCGCCCGTGGCATTGCTGCAAGCCACAATCTCAAAGCGCGAGCCGCGTTAGCGCGTTTCAGGCTCAGTTGGACCTATCCCACACCCCAAGCTCGATTCAACTCGGCCGACCACCCACGACATCGTGCCGTTGGGTGGCCGGGTGGGTTGCCGACGTGAGTTCGCCTATCGCGGAAATGATCTAGGATTCGAACGTCGCGGTACGTTCTGCTGACCTCACCCGCAGACCGCTACGGCCTTATGCCCGCCTTGTACAAATCTGCCGGGATAACCCTGAAATGGACTTATCCTCGCCCCAGTTGGCTCCCACATCGGCCGGATTGTCCGCGTACGATTGTACTCGAAGTTAACCAAAGTGCAGCGTATCCTCATTATTCTATGCAGCATGAGGTTGTGCGTGCATCAATTCCCTATTCGGTACTTGATTCCTGTCCTTGTGGCGCTCGCCGGCTGTAGTCAGCAGTCGGCGTCATTGCGAATCGACGATCAAAACTGGGCGCCGCGCAGACCACCGCCGATGCGTGCGCCACTGTACGACTACGGTAACCGGCTTCGGCCGCCTCCCAGCCTGGCTGGTGTCATCCGTCCTCCGGTCAGATCGGAGACGGCCTGCTTGACGTCCGGCGATGTCCAAACGTCCCGCCACATCCGGATGGCTTCCGGTCTTGGCGGACCGGTGTTTGGTCTGCTGCGTTTGACATCCTCGTGTGGTGCGCAACGCCCGTTCCACGTCCGCGCACTCGACTACGGGCGGGTGAAACTGGCGCCTGCAGCGATCCTGCAATGCGGCATGGTCCCGGCGGTCGAGCAATGGCTTCAGCGCGTCGTTATACCGGCTGCACAGCACACGCTGGGCTCTACGGTGACCAGCATTCGCGTCGCGGCGTCATACAGCTGCCGACGGATCAACGGTAAGATCTACAACAAGATGTCTCAGCACGCGTATGCCAATGCCCTCGACATATCCGCGTTCACGCTGGCAGACGGCCGTGTTGTTACGGTGAAGCGAGGATGGCGCGGGCGGCCGAGTGAGCGACGGTTTCTCCGGACCATCCATCGCGGTGCCTGCCGCATCTTCTCGACGGTCCTCGGCCCGGAAGCGGACCGTTATCATCAGGATCACTTCCATTTCGATCTCGCCCGGCATAATCGGCGCGGCACGTATCACGTCTGCCGTTGAGGCCACGTCTGCCGCTGGGGCCGTCGCGCCTTCATCACAATCCCGCGCTGTGCATTGGTTCGGCCCGGCCCGCATGATACGATTGTTTTATCGTTGGCGATGAAGAGGGTGCGGGCAAGTGTTCAATCGCTACAGCGCAATCGGCGGGCTTGCTTTCAGCATGATGGCGGCCAGCGCAAGTGTTCTGCTTGCGCAAGGGGCTGCAGTGAGCGGAACCTGGAAGCGGCCAAGCACGGGTGCGCACATCCAGGCGTTTCCGTGCGCTGGGGGTTTGGGCCTGCGCGTTGTCAAATCGAAGACCATTCGTGCGCGTGGCCGTCGTATCATGTGCGGCGCCAAAAAGACCGGTCCGGCGCGGTTTGAAGGTAATCTGCGCAACCCGATCGATGGTGGAACCTATTACGCCATTATCGAATTGCGTGGGGATACGATGAAGCTTCAAGGCTGTATCCTCGGCGGGCTCATCTGCAATCAGGAGACCTGGACACGCGTCGATTAGATCAGTTCTGCCATAGGCGGGATTGCTTCGCCGGACCACACGTTCACCCGAACCTGCGGCAGCAGGGAATGCGGTCTGCGCGCACATGTAAAAAGCGCAGGCCAATGGACCTGCGCTTTGTGGGGTTCGTTGATCTTTGACGCTGCGTAGCGTGTTAGCGGAACAGATTCCTCAGTTTCCGCCGCAGATCGTCCGTGACATCGCCGTCGCGATCCCGCGTGTCGGTGTTGGGGACGCCGCGACCGGCGAACCGCTGATTGCGCAGGCCCCACACTTCGACAACACCTTCTCCGCGCAAACTGAAGCGGGAGCGGTAGCGGATGGCGATGTTCCGGATGTACCTCTGCCGGCCCTTGAGGTCGATCGGTCGGCTAGTCTCTCCGGCCTTGAGACGCGTGAAGAGCGGTACCTCTTCCGTGCTGCCGTTGCCGTAGGTGATTTCCAGGCCGTAGATCCGCACATCGTTTCTGCGCGCCGTCACCCGAACCGCCTTGAACGCGCCAAAGCGCCGGCCAACGTCGAAGCGATCGTCATCACGATTGAACATCTGCGCGCGTTGTGCGCCGAGGAGCACCCACGCATCACGATCGCGATCGAAGCGCCTGTTCAACCAGCCGTCCGAATACGATCCGTAGACCTGAACGACAGCTTGCTCGTCGCTGCGGCCCACCGAACGGTAACGCAGTTCAACACGGTTGATGTAGCGATCGCCGCGTAAGTTGAAGGTTGGCGTGACGGTATTTGCACGCACGCGTCGGTTGACGTCGAAGCGATCGCGATCGCCGTTGCCGTAAACGATCGTCACCGTGTTGAGCTCGATCGTGTTGTCCAGAACGCGGAATACGATGCTGTCGAATTGTCCGCGATCACGACCGACCTCGATGCGATCTCTGTCCGTGCGGAACGCCACACGTTGGGAACCGAACAGGACCTGGCCGACGGGCCGCCCACGGCGATCGAGCCGCGGCGGGTCAGAAAACCGTGAGCGGCTTGGTGGTGCTGCGGCACGGCCGGCTCCGAGGACGTCCAAGCGAATGGTTCCCCGGCGCCGTGAGCGATCGACATTGGCGACCACCCGCTCGATTTCGCGCGGGCGGCGGCTGATCTCGATAATCCGCGAACTTTGGCCGTCTTCGAGCTCCTGTCTGACGCGGAATGTCTCGCGGAAGCCCGGGCCGACGACGAGAACGCTGCGAATCGAAATGGCATTGCCGGTGGCACGAATACGGATTGCCGAGACCGGATCGGCGCGATCGTTGATCGGAATGCTGATGCGATCCGTCCGAACGTCGGCAAAGCGGTCACCGATAACCCGGAACCTAGCCTGTCGCGGTTCGGCACCGGGGCGCTCTGATGCGATGAGTTCGAGGCGCGCGGTGTCGCGCCGGCGGATCACCGGACGGATTGTGACGCGGACTTCCCGAATGAAGCGACGATCGCCATCCAGATCGATGGTGTTGGTGAGCGCACCCTCCCGCAGACGTTGATTGGCGCGGACGACCTGGCGCCTGTCGTTGCCGAATATGATCTCAATCCGCCGCAGGCGCACGTCATCATCGAGTGCGCGCAGACGGACTTGTCCGAAACGGCCAGCACGCCGGCCGACGCGGAACACAACATCGTCATCCCGACCATCGTACTCGACGGTGCCCACGGACTTGAAGCCACGCGGGAGCCGCGGGCGGTCTGGTTCGGGGAGGAGGCCTGATATCGTCAGGCGGGAGCTACGATCCCGGCCGATCGCATTCGCTGTCAGCACGATCGCGCGCACCGCGCGGTTCGATCGCGGCAGTCGAATGACGACAGCCTCTCGCGCATCGACGCGGCGCGGAATGTCGCGAACCGTTCGTTCGTCACCGTTTACGTAGACAACAACCAGGCTGCGCAGTCTAACCCGACGCCTGTCGTTTCGCACCCGGATCGCAGTAATGCGGCGTTGCGACCTGTTCAGACGGATGCGCTCTGTCGTTCTCTCATCTTCAGCAGTGAACTGGCCAAGCTCCCGCCACTGATCTCGCGCAGTTGCGGATGTTGCCAAGCCCGCAATCATGAATGCGAGCGTGGCCAAGTAAATGATGCTTCGCACAGTATCCTCCTTGGTCGCGTGCTGGTGCCGCGTCTCACCGGCGACTTGCACGCCAACATTGATTGTTCAGGTCCGTGTGCGATCACTCAGAACCGCATGACCATTCGCCCCTTATAGGAGTGTTAACCGTGCAGCGCGACGAAATCGCGACAAAAGATGGCGAGCCACGCGCTCGTTATCGCGGCTTGGGGAATAAACACCTTCTCGAAAATGTAAAATGGAGGTTGGTTCTCCCCGGCGCCTTCCCAGGCGACGGACTGCGGCTGGATCCGGTCCCTCAGTACCGCCCCCACAGCTCAACGATTGCTGCGCCCGCATCAGCCGCCTGACGGTCGAAGAACATCGATCGATAGCGTGCGCGGATGGCTGCGATGGGCTTCGGCTTTTTCGCTAGCGTGATTGGACCCCAGGTTTCGCGCGGCCCGATACGCGAGCGAACGGGAACGATATCGGAGCTACCGTCATCGTATATGATGCGAAGCTGGCGAAGGGTGATTGTGCGATCGCGAACACGCACACGCAATTGGCGAAACTGCCCCTTGTTTCGGCCGACCGCGATCGCATCGCTGTCAAATCCCACGAAGCCGGCGGATTGGGCACCAAGCAAGACCCAGCCATCATTGAAACGCTGCCCTTCGCCATTGGGACCAAGCCAGCCGTCGGCAAAGGCGCCGATCACTTCGATCCTTGCGCGTTTCGTGCTGGCCGCTTGCGCGTCATAGCGCACCTGTATCTGCGAGAGAAACTGTGGGCGGCGAACTGTGATCCAGGGCGTGAGTTGCCCCTGTTTGATTGTCGCATTCAGTTCCCGTGTGTCGCGACCGCCGAAAGCGTCGACAATTGTCACGGCCTTAATCAGCATGTCGCTTTCCAGTATCCTGAGCCGCAGGCTGCGGAACTTCCCAATCTGATTGTCCAGGGTAATGGCACCTTCGGCTGCATTCAGGTGGACACGTTTTGCGCCGACCAAGACGTCTTCGTTATCTTGTGCCGCAACGGCATCCAGAATGTCGGCCTTGCGCATTGGAATTGCGATTGCGGTCGGCCCGTCCGGTGCGCTGGTTGGTGACGATGCGGACAGCTTCGCGGACTGCGGTGCGTCTCCTGGCGCTGGCGCATGTCCTGACTGGGGTGGGCTTGGCGCGTTCGGCCGCGCCCGACTGCGACCCGACGGCGTTTGATGTGCGAGGACTTCGATGACCGGGGGAAGTCCGCGACGTCGGCGTGGCGATAGTGACAGCTCGAGCTTGTCGACAAAACGGTCGTCGGACTGCGGATCGATGACACGCGTCCGGCTGCCTTCGTCGAGCTGGATCGCGCGCGTTTCTTTAAAGACGTTGCCGTCGGCATAGGTGATGCGGATGTTGCGGATGCGCAATTTGCCGCGCCGACTCCTCAGGCGCAGCCCGCGTACGGCGCCCGGCGTTGACGACAAGTCGACGCGTGCGACGGCTTGCCGATCATCGATGCGGACGATGCGCAGACGATACAGGCGTTCGTCCGCCGGTTGCGCGAGCACGGGCCAAGACGTCGCTGCCCAAGACGTCGATAGCGTGGCGACGATGAACGCCATGAGTCCGCGTTGATACATCTCTTGTGCTCCGTAAGGGCAGTATCGATGCCGGTTGTTCCCGTCTCAGGATGGCGGTGGCGCACGATTGCTGAAAGCCCTGATGCAAATTATGCTGTCAGCAGTCGGCAAAGCGTGTCTCAGTTGCGATCCGTGATCGGTCATGGGTGTGTTCGGTCGGTTGTGTGTTGTGCCGTCTCATACGGGCCATCTCAAGACGCCGACTGGGATATCGCATTCGGGCCCATGGCCCTTATGAGAACAATGACACGACTGAGAACAATGACACGACCGGAGGATACGCGGATGAATGCGATGCAAGCGGGCGCGCCGATTGAGCGAAATGCTGAAGGAATCTCGACGGCGATCGGGATCCTGCGTCAGCGCTTTGGCGAACGCTTGCAAACCGGAGAGGCAATCTGCAAGCAGCACGGCCACACGCTGACCTGGCTGGAGAACCAGCCGCCGGACGCGGTCATCTGGGTCAACACAACCGACGAGGTGGCCGAAATCGTACGTATCGCCAAAGAGCACCGCGTGCCCATTATCCCATTCGGGGCCGGCACGTCCTTGGAGGGGCACGTCAACGCGCCGATTGGCGGCTTGTCGCTTGATTTCGCGAACATGAACCAGGTGCTTGAGGTGAATGATCGTGATCTTGATTGTCGCGTTCAGTCCGGCGTGTCACGCAAGGCGCTGAACGACCATCTGCGTGATCAAGGCTTGTTCTTTCCTATCGATCCGGGCGCAGAGGAAGCGACACTGGGCGGGATGGCCGCGACTCGGGCGTCCGGTACGAACGCGGTTCGCTACGGCACCATGCGCGAAAATGTGCTGAACCTGACTGCGGTGATGGCGGATGGTTCCATTATCCGTACAGCCGGGCGGGCGCGAAAGTCCGCCGCTGGTTACGATTTGACGCGGCTGCTTGTGGGCTCGGAAGGCACACTAGGGGTGATCACCGAGCTGACAGTGCGGCTGCACGGAATTCCGGAAGTGATTTTAGCTGCGGTCTGCCCATTCAAGACACTTGAAGGTGCATGCAACACGGTGATCCAGGCGATCCAGCTGGGACTGGGCGTTGCGCGTATGGAACTGCTGGATGAGGCGCAGATCCATGCCATCAACACACACTCGAAAACGTCTTTTGAAGTTTGCCCGACGCTGTTTCTCGAGTTTCATGGCACACAGGTGTCCGCACGTGATCAGGTCGATCTGTTCAAGGAATTGGCCGAAGAGGAAGGGGCGATCCGTTACGATTGGGCCGAGCGCGAGGAAGATCGCAGCCGCCTTTGGAAGGCGCGGCATGAGGCCTATTGGGCCGTGCGATCGACGTGGCCCGGCAAGGATGTTCTTGCAACGGATGTCTGCGTGCCGATATCTCGCCTCGCCGAGTGTGTGCTCGAAACCAAGGCGGACATCGAGAAATCGGGTCTGGTCGCGCCAATTGTCGGACATGTGGGCGACGGAAACTTTCATGCGTCGCCAGTGTTTGACATGGGGAACCCGGCGGAACTTGAGGCCGTGCGCGCGTTCCTTGGGCGCTTGGCAGATCGTGCCATCGCAATGGACGGGACATGTACAGGCGAGCATGGGATCGGGCAGGGCAAAATCAAGTATCTGCAACCTGAGCACGGTGTTGGCGTTCAGGTCATGCGACAGATCAAGTCGGCATTGGACCCCCTTAACATCATGAATCCGGGAAAGATTCTGCCGCAATAGACCCAGATTATGCATTATCGGATAAGCATACACGTGCACCTTATCTAGCAATCGAACATTAACGACGTTCGTGCACTCTGAGCTGCGCTCTCACATGGGCGTTGGTTTTCGAGTTCGCGTAATGCCAGTCAAGGTCAAACGGGAGCGCCCTGATCAGCGGCGCCACCATCGCGTTACGGCTCCACTCTTTGTTGATGTGGAGGGATGGCGCTTGCGGGCTGAAGACTGGAGTTTGGGCGGCCTGCAAGTCGTCGGTTTCCCGGACACGGTGCCCGCGCTTGGGCAAGAGATCGACCTGCAACTCACCCTGCCGTTCCAAGGTTTTGACGTCACATTTGATGCGTCCGGCAAGGTCGTTCGCAGCGAGCAGGACACGGGCACGATCGCGGTGCGCTTCACCGAAGTCGGGGATCGTGAACTCGAACTGATGTCGCACTTTCTGGAAGAGTTGGTGCGCGGCTCGATGGTCTCGATCGACGATACCATCAACCGCATCGACGTTCCGGTCACGCCTGCATCGCTCAACCCGTCATCTGACGTTGCCACGGATGTTCCGATACGCCGATGGCCGATCAAGACAATCGTTGTCAGTACCGTCTACACGCTGTTGGGCCTTGCCGTACTCGGCTACACGGCGCTGCTGATCTACACCAACTTCTACAAGCTCGAGGTGCAGACGGCCGTCATCTCCGCACCCGTTGCGCCGGTCAAGGCGGTCGCGGAAGGTCGGTTGACATCGTTATCTGCCGAACCCGGCAAAATCGTCCGCGAGGGCCAAGTTCTGGCATGGATTGAAAACCCCGCGCTGGAGCGCGAAATCAATCTGGCGGAACTCGGCATTCGCACGCAAAAGGCGAAGGTCGCCTATTTGAAGCAACGCCACGCCGACGAGTTGAAGCGTGCCGAGAGTTTTGCAACCCTCGAACTCAAGAATGTGAAAACAGCCAGGCTGCGGCTCGAGTCGCTTCAGGCACAACTTGCGACAGCAAAACTTCATCTCGACCGCATTTCAGCCCTTTATAAGAAGGGCTACACGACCGATGCAAAGCGCGAAGCGGCCGAGAAGGAAGTCATTCGGCTGAAAAAGCTCGCTGACGAACAGGAACTGGACCTGCAGTCGCGCTCCAAACTCGCCAAGAACAATCTGGGTGAGCGGTTTTACACCGGAGACAACGTCGTCGGCGATCTCGGGGACATCGAGGCGCGCATGCGGTTGGCCGAGCACGAGCTCAAGATCAGCACGCAGCGCCATCGTGCGCTACTGAAGCATCGCGATCGGATCCGGCTCGAAGCGCCGTTTGGCGGTCGCGTGACCGAGGTCCTGCGGCGCAAGAACACGTTTGTGAAGAAGGGCGAAACCGTTGCGCGGATCGAGCGACCGGATCAGCGGCATGTTCTCGCCTACCTCACGCAAGATGAAGTCCTGGGCGTGGGCCTGAACGATCCCGTTGATCTTGTGATTCCGGCGGCGTCGCGGAGTTTGACCGGTACGGTTGTCCAAATCGACCGGACGGACGGTTTTCGCCGGGAGCAGGAGCGGGCACAGCCGCCGGGCTATTCCTGGCGTGGGCCCACCGACCGATCGGCCATTGTGGTTATATCGTTTTCGGATCCGGCAATTGCCAATGCGGATCCTGCACTCATACCGGGCACACCGGTGATCGCCATTTTCCCGCGCCGTGCCGGACAGGCCGCGATGCGAACGGTGCAGCGAAAGCTGCTGAGCGTGCAGTGATGACCGCCGCTTTGGTTGCCTCAGGGCTTGCCGCTCAGTCCGATCGGCCACGTACGTTTTCAGAAAAGTGGTCTCCGAAGACGCTTTATCAGCTTTTTTTGTACTTCGGTTTTTGCCTTGTCCTGTTGACCCAGCTGCCAAACCAGATCTGGGATCACGACGCCCGGACGTTCGTCTACATCATCGGCATTCTTGGGATTTGGCGATATGCGTGGTGGGCCAATCATTGGGTCCGGGCGCTGATCTACGCGAACCAGACGTTCCCGCGCATTCGCCAGCGCGCGCAGGCCGTTTGGGACAGCGGTTGGCGTCCGAGGCGCATTCACGTTCTGATGACGACGTTCCGCGAAGAGCGGTCGACGGCCGAAGCGGTCGTTCGCTCCATCTGCACGGAGATCCGGGATGCGGGTGTGCCGGCGACGATCTGGATCGGGTCCGCAGAGCTTCAGGACGAGCAGACGCTGATTTCACATTTCAAGACCGTGGGTGACGATCTCGATATCGAACTGTGCGTCATCCGCCAGAACCAACCCGGAAAACGGGTTGCGATTGCATTGCTATTGCGGGCTATGTCGCGTCGCGGCTTCAAGGATGACGATATCGTTGCGTTCATGGACGGCGACTTCGTTCTCGAACGCGGTGCGTTGAACCGCTGTTACCCTCTCTTCGCAACGGACCCGTCACTTCATGCCGTGACCACGGATGAAGATGTGATCGTTGTTGGTCCGCGATGGATGCAGTCTTGGTTGTCGATGCGGTTTGCGCAGCGTCGTCTCGCCATGCAATCGCACGCCCTGTCTGGGCGGGTTCTCACGCTGACGGGACGGTTCTCGGTCTTTCGCGCAACGCACATCGTCAGCGAGGAGTTCATCCGATTGCAGGAGATGGACTATCTCGATCACTGGCTGTGGGGGCGCTTCCGGTTCTTATCGGGCGATGACAAGAGCAGCTGGTACTGCCTGCTGCGGCAGAACGTGAAGATGCTCTACGTGCCTGATGCTTGCGGCTATACGATTGAAATCGTCGAGGGCGACGGCTTTCGCCGGATGGTGGAAAACCTCCGCAGATGGTCCGGCAATATGCTCCGCAACGGGCAGCGTGCCATCATGCTTGGGCCACGGCGCATGCCGCTTTTCATATGGTGGTGTTGTGTCGACCAACGTCTTGCGATCTGGACGATGATGTTTTCGCCGATGCTTGCGGTTGCCGGCGCGGCAAAGTTCGGCGTTAGTTTCTTGTTAGCCTATATTACTTTTATCGCCGTTTCTCGCGGTTTGCTTGCATTGGTGCTTTTTACGTATGCGCGGCGTGTCGACCTCAATTTCATCTGGTGTTTGTATGCCAACCAGATCGTCAACGCGCTTGTGAAGATCTACATGATGTGGCGCTTGGCAAAACAGAAGTGGGCCAACCGGGGCAATCAAACCCAGGGATTCTCGGGCCGCAGCTGGGTTGACTTCGCCAGAACCTGGATGGCGCGCTACCTGACGGCGTTCTCATTCGCCTCGCTGTTCCTGGTTGTCACGATTTATACGCAATTGCTCGTCGTCCCAAGCTGGCACACGATACTGGCCGTATTCTCATAAAAACTCGATAAAATTCGAGCTTTTGTTTTTGTAAAAGCATCAGATCTCTCTGTCAGTTTCCGAGTGTTGTTCGTTGCGAAGTGCTGCGTTCGATCGGCTCGTGGTCGCGTGCCGACGGCCAGTGCCTGTCGAATGTTGAGCTGCCGGGAGCTGTTTGCATGAGTCACGGTTTGGTTGTCGTCCAAGATCGGGAAGATCACGCCCGGACGTTCGCCGTCCGTGACGTTGCGGCAGCCAAGCCGGCAATCAGCGTGGTCGGCCTTGGATATGTCGGCGCTGTTTCTATGGCATGCCTGGCCAAGCTGGGCTTTCGCATGGTCGGCGTTGACATCTCTGCTGACCGGGTCTCGTCCATCAAGAACGGCCAGGCGCCGATCGTGGAAAAAGACCTCGGACATCTACTGCAGCGCGGCGTCGCTGACGGTTTGATCGACGCGACCGATGACCTGGTCACAGCGACTCTTGAGACCGATGTCACGTTCGTTTCCGTGGGCACGCCAACGGCGCCAGACGGCAGCTGCGACCTGACGTATGTGCGTCAGGCGAGCCGGGCGATTGGCCAGGCTCTGGCCATGAAGGACGGTTTCCACGTTGTGGTTCTGCGCTGCTCGGTGCCACCGGGTACAACGCTGAATGTCGTTGGCGCTGAAATCGAAAAGGCGTCAGGTCGCATGTTGGGTGTCGGGTTCGGCCTGTGTTTCAATCCTGAGTTTCTTCGCGAGGGCGTTGCCGTCGCCGATTTCTTCGAGCCGCCAAAGACCGTGGTCGGCGCATCGGACGCTCGGTCAGAAGCCATTGTGTCGCGCATCTATTCCGCAATCGATCCGAAGACGCAGTTCGTGAACATCGAAGCTGCGGAACTGATCAAGTATGCGGACAACGTCTGGCATGCCACGAAGGTCGCGTTTGCCAACGAGATCGGTCGTTTGTGCAAGGCGCTGGACGTCGACAGCCACGAAGTCATGGATGTCTTCGTGACCGATACGAAGCTCAATTTGTCGCCGTACTACATGCGGCCCGGATTTGCGTTCGGCGGCTCGTGTCTGCCGAAAGAGGTCCGCGCTGTTGCCCATCTCGGCCGGTCACTCGACGTCGATTTGCCGTTGATCGATAGCTTGATGCCGTCAAATCAGACTCAGATCGCGCTTGCTGAGGCGTTGCTTGGAGACACGGCAGGTAAGCGGATCGGCTTTCTCGGGATTACG
>JBCCOV010000094.1:0-18905 GCA_039039985.1 Pseudomonadota bacterium
GCCGCGTTCGCGGCCTGGGAACCGTCCTACCAGGATAGCCAGCGCTCGAGCCGCGAGCCTGCGAGCGTGCGAACAGCGCCAACTAAAACGCGCTCAAGTAGCGAGCGCTTGTCGCGAGCGGTAGCGCAACGAAAGATTCGCGTGCGAACAGCGCAAACAAAGACGTGAATCTGATTTAGCGCGGCAAGCTTCAAACCAGCATGCGCTGCAGAACGGCCCCGGATATCTTGGCGGCACGATGAATGCGCGCCAGCTCAAGCGTGGACACCAAATCTGTGATTGCAGTCCAAAGTTCCGCAATACCAGTGGCGTCGTAATCCTTCGGTTGAGCAGATCCGTTCGTGGCTCGGGCCCGCGTTGAGACCGGAACAATCGCAGCAAAGTCAGACGACAGCTCCATTCTCAGCCGTTCGATCAATGCGGCTTCATCTGCAGCCTGCTGGATGAGATCGCGGTGCGTCAGTGCCAAGATGCTGTTATCGCGAAGCCTTTCCGGCATGTCCCACCAGGCCGATCGCTCGCTCTCCTTCCAGGCCTGCATGCTCGCGGTGCACCACAACACGGCATCGACATGATGGATGAGGATGTCATCGAGTGATCGCGGAAACCTCGGATCAGCAAGGCCCGGCAGATCGAGAAACTCGACCTTGCGCAACCGAGGCGCCGGGAAGCCAACATCAATCCTCAGCAACCCCTTGTCACCGATCCCGTCGTCGCCACTCCAGGGCCGTCGCGACCCATCGCGGCCGACAACAAGCAGCTCGATGTCGTCGGAGTAATAAATGCGGGTTGCGCTGTTCGTGTTGGCAATTGCTGCAGTCGGCAGGCCTTCGAGGCCAATCAGCCGGTTACAAAGCGAGGATTTGCCAGTGTTGAATTCCCCAGCGATACCGACCCGTAGTGTTCGCTGCAGGCGTGATGCCAGCCGATCCAAGGCTCGCTCGGTTCGAGACACCAACTGCGCATTGAGCGCACTGCCCACCACACTGGATCGCGCATGAGCTATGCGACGCAACGCTTCTGACTTGAGTTCACCAATATCAACATTCAAGACCGTCGCGGCCCCGTCACGCGCCAACCATCCCAAGCCAGCTAACACTCGTCCGAGCCGATGTCACGCCTAAGTAGGGTTGCGTAGTCCAACCGCGCGGACGCAGCGCGCTTGAACCGCAACAGCCATACGAATAAGGCCGCGGCATGCCCAAATGCCGCGGCCCTTTCAAATGTAAGACTAAGATACTCGGCCGGCCTGCCGACCGACAGGCCCACATACCCTTGTTAAGATGCGTACTTCACAGAACAGCCGTAAGCGCGCGTGATCGCCGGATCGACCGCCTTGCCGGCTTGGATCAGCTTGAGTGCATTGCTGACGTAGTTGTTCGCCGTCTTGACGTCAGAATAGCGCGCCGTCGGCTTGTCATCGATCGCGCCTTTGTAGGCCAGCTTCCCGTCTGGCGTGATGATGTACATGTGCGGTGTTGTCCGCGCGTCGTAGAGCCGGCCGATTTTGCCTTCGGGATCGAGAACGACAGACGCGGGCAAAGCCTTGCGGGACGTCGTCAGCTCATCAGCCTTTGCGGCTTTGACATAACCTTGCGTGCCGGGAGCCGACGAGATGATGGACAACCAGACGATTCCGTCCTTTTGCGCTTGCTGTTGTAGCGCCTGCATATTGCCGGTGCCGTAGTGTTTCTGCACATAAGGACAGCCATGGTTGGTCCACTCGAGTATGACCGTCTTGCCGCGCAACTCACTCAGTTTGACCGCTTCGCCTTTGGTGTTGGTCGCGACAAAGTCCGGGGCCATCTTCCCGATTTCGGGCGCTGCGAGTGCAGCCGAGGCCGAAAGCCCGACAACAACGGTCGCGGCTGCGAGCAAACCGCGGAACGGTTTCATCGTGATAAAGCTCATGTACCGATCTCCTCACTTAATTGCCGGCCGATGTTGGCCGCTTCATTGACGCGAAGTGGCGGACGACCACCGCCTCGGTCAAAAGCTGGGGCAGCACGATCGGTGCTGCCGATGGGTCAGCGGGATAAAGCAGGTATAACGGCACGCCGGCGCGGCCGGGTGCTTGCAGAACCCGCGTTATGCGATCGTCGCGCCTCGTCCAATCGCCTTTGAGATAGACAACGTTGTAGGTGTCGAGCGCACGCCGGAAACCGTCACTCGCAAGCGCAACCTGCTCGTTGACCTTGCACGAGATACACCAGGCCGCGGTCAGATTGACGAAGACGGCGTGCCCAGCGCCGCGCAGTTCATTCACGCGCGCTTCTGAAAACGGCTCGCTCGGTATGGCATCAGCAGATGCCGCAGCAGCGTGCACGGCGCGCTCAGGTGCCGCCTCGCCCACGGAACCGACAGCAAGTCGCGGCGCAATCACGTAAAGTCCTGCAAGTGCAACCACGGCAGCGGCACCGACGCGCGCGCGCAGCATCCATTGGCCCCGGCCGAGTATCCAGCAAATGAGGCCGGTGAGCACGAGCGCGATCGCCGCAGCCAGAATCCCTTCGCTACCGGTTTGCAAGGACAACACCCAGACGAGCCAACCGACGGTCGCGTACAATGGAAACGCGAGCACTTGCTTTAAGGTGACCATCCACGCGCCAGGTTTTGGCAAGGCCCTGCGCATCGCGTCAGACAGCGCGAGAAGCACCAGCGGTAACGCAAACCCGATCCCAAGCGCTTGGAGTACGATAACGGTTTCGATGGCCGGACGCGTCAAAGCGTAACCGAGTGCAACCCCCATGAATGGCGCCGTACATGGTGTCGCCGCGATCGTCGCCAACACGCCGGTAAAAAATGCACCGCGTGGGCCGGATTGCTGTGTTGCAGCTTCTCCAACGCCGACGATACCGCCGCCGATGTCGAACACGCCCGACAGCGACAGCGCCAGTGCGAAGAAAAACAGGGCCAGTGCGAGGACGAACTCCGGCGACTGGAACTGGAAGCCCCAGCCGACAACCTGCCCGGTGGCACGCAGCCCGAGCAGAACCACCGCAAGAAGTCCGAAGCTGATAAGTACGCCGCCGAGAAAGGCCAACGCAGGCGTGCGGCCGCCATGAGAAGTCAACGAGAGCGCCTTCACCGAGAGGATCGGCAAGACACACGGCATCAAATTCAGGATAAGCCCACCCAAGAACGCGAACAGCACGGCCTGCCACAGACTGACGGATGCACCTGCGCTTGGTGCTGCATCCGAACCAGCCGTTGGCGTCGGCTGCCCGGTTACTGCCGGAGCCGGCATGATGGCAGCTGTCCCAGCCGACGCGGTGATCTCGAAGCTGTTGCGAACATCGGCCCCGTCAATCCGCTCCGTGAGCACCAGGACACCGCTCAGCTTACTCAGTTGTTGACCGGCCAGTTCACCGCGCGTCAAAACGATTTGCAGCCCGCGGTCGGACCACGTCGCGCGTTGCTCCGCGGCGGGCTTTACAATGCCCCACTCGGCGGGAAAGAAGCGGACATCGCCAATACGAGATGGATCGATATCGCGCGCATGTACCGACAGCGTGACTTCCGTGTCTGCGACAGAAATGGACGATGCCCAAGGTGAGGCGATCGGACGTGCACGTTCAGCGGCTGAAAATAATGCCGCTTCGCCACTGGCGGCAACCTGTTCTCCGCGCGCAACATCCAGCGTAAGCGAGACTGTCTTTTCCTCGGGAATGCAGATCTCTTCGCACACCAGCCACGTCGCGTGCGCCGTGAGCGTAACCTGGTCGGCAGTTAGATCCGAGGGCGGTGTCAGCGTGACCGGCAGCAGAACGGTGTCGGAGTAGCCGTAATTCATAAGCGGACCAACAGGCAGCGCCTCCGGCGGCGGCCAGTGTATGTCCGATGCTGTCCACCCCTGCGGCAGACGCCACTCAAGCTGGGTCGCTTGCCCAGAGTCTCCAGGGTTCTTCCAATAGGTATGCCATTTCGGGGTAATGCGCTGGCGCAGGCCGACCTGTAACGGTTTGCCGGGTTGAACGGCCGTGACCGGAGCCACCAAATCGGCTTGAACTTTCAGATCTGCGGCACGCGCTGCTTGTGCAATCGCACCAATCGCGAGCGTTGCGACAACCGCCACAACGAAGGCAGAACAGAGCTTCTTCAGAGATGGCAATTTCGACAGCCCCCTGAACCAACACCAAGCGCGCAATAATCGACAGTGTGGGACGTAAGTCGACTGCCGCATCTGTACAAATTACAAAACCGTCAACACGCACGCGATCGTCTCGGGAAACCATCCGGCCATGAATGACACCGCAAACGCCTTTATCGAGAGCTTTACACTTGAAGGTTCGCCGATCGGACCGCTGGCAGGCCTGACATTCGCGGCCAAAGACATATTCGACGTCGCCGGCCATATCACCGGTTGCGGCAACCCCGACTGGGCACGGACGCACGCGACCGCAACAGACCACGCGCACCCGGTCGCAGCCCTATTGGCAGCAGGCGCGCAGCTGATCGGCAAGACACATACCGACGAAATCGCCTACAGCCTTATGGGCGCCAACGCTCATTACGGAACACCGCGCAACACGCATGCGCCCGACCGCGTGCCCGGCGGCTCGTCCTCAGGGTCAGCGGCAGCAACTGCCGCGGGTCTGGTGGACATCGGACTTGGTAGCGACACGGGTGGTTCCGTGCGCCTGCCGGCCTCGTTTTGCGGCATCTACGGCATTCGTACCACGCACGACCGGATTCCACTTGCGGGTACGATGCCGTTGGCACCCTCATTTGACGTGGCCGGCTGGTTTGCCAGAGACGCAGAGACTTTCGCAAAGGGTGGCCAGGCGTTCGCGATTGCGGAACAATCCGAAGAAGCCGTAGCCGTGCGGCTTCTCATTCCGGTCGACGCCTGGGCTTTAGCCGAGCCAGAAACGGTCCAGGCGCTTGCTCCTGCGGTGGCAGCGGCTCAAGCTAGGTTCGGCCCCGCAGCGCTGACACGTCTGTCTGAAACCGGCCTGGCAGAATGGCGCGAGGTCTTTCGCGTTGTACAGGCCTCAGAAATCTGGACCGTGCACGGTGCCTGGGTCACGCAGACGCAACCAAGTTTCGGCCCCGGCGTGCGGGAGCGCTTCGACATGGCCAGCAAGATCGCGGAAACGGAGGCCGAGCAAGCACGCACCAGCCGGTCCGCGCTGCGCGCCCAGATCCGGTCGCACCTCGGAGCAGACGGAATCCTGATCCTGCCGACAAGCCCGGCACCGGCGCCGAAACTCAACGCATCTGAGGCCACGCTGGACACGTTCCGTGCGCGCGCGCTGGAGCTCTTGGCGCCCGCGGGCATCGGAGGATTGCCGCAGGTCAGCATTCCAGCCGGAACGGTGAGCGACGGCGCCCCGGTCGGCCTCAGCCTCATTGGGCCACCCGGAGCAGACGGCCTCTTGCTTTCGCTTGCGAGATCATTGGCACAACAGTCGTAACACGCCACAGCTTGGCATGAGACCGTTTGCACAATAGGCGGGATAGCTTCGCCGGCTCGCATGGGAGCGCGTCCGGGGTCTGAGATGACGTGCGCCTCACGATGGAATACGCAAACGACTGCCCGCCTTGGTGCCGATCGGTTTCATTCGGCAAACTTCAGCGTGCATTCACAGCAGTCGGCAATAGTGCCGGCGCCGCATCATGCCTATAACGGCCCCCGTTTGGATCAGTCATTTTTCCGGAGCCACGACATGTCGGAAACCGAGACCCAGCGGGTGGGTGTCATTGTCATTCACGGCGTCGGTGAGACGTATGAGGGCTGGACGGACACCTACCTCATCCCGCGCCTCGAACGCTGGATTGCGCACGATACTATCGGCGCCAAGCCGCCATCCAGAACCGACCGGCCGATCAGCCTGAGACTGGACACCCAGGATGACGACATCGTTCTCGTCCTTCCGGACGACGCCGCATTCGAACGTCTGTGCACGTCGACCGGGCTGACGGATCTCAGGACTGATTCGCGCTTTGCAACGCATGACGCGCGCTTCGCCAATCAAGCCACACTGATTGAAGAGCTTGAGCGCCTGACAATTTGGCGCCCGTCAGGCGAGCTACTTGCCGAATTTCAAGCCGACGACTTGCCGTGCACACTCGGATTTGCCAAAGCGAGCGAAGTCCACAGGGTCCGCGACCCCGAATCCTCGAACCCCCGGAGCAGATGGCAGTCTTACACGCGTCGCTGGCGTTACGGAGACCGCCAGGTCGTGTTTTCGGAGCTGCACTGGGCCGACATGTCCAAGGTCGGCAATACGGTTCCCAGTCGCGCGCTCGCGCTGCTTCAGCTGTTTCTCGAGTCGCCCTACATTCTCGGTCGGGCGTTTATGAGGGGCCCCAAGTTCGGCCCAACCGCCTTGATCAGCGCGCTTATTTATCTGGCCAATTGGCTGATGCGCTGGCCGATTGCCGGCTTGAATGTTGCCGTCTTTGTGCCGGCGTTTTTTGCCGTCGGTCTGGTTTACGGAGAAACGTTCTTCGACATCGACCAGGCGGACTGGATGATCCGGACGGTTGCAATCGGGCTTCTGGTCACGATCATGGGCGGGTATCTGCTGTTTCGACAAACCGTGCACCGCAAGGTTGGCCTGGCGGATCTCGCGCTGTCCGGCGCGCTTTGCGGACTATTGTTGTTGATCTGCCTCTGCGCGGCGTACGTGCTCAACTCCGTCGGCATGATCGAGGTTACGACGTACTTCGGCCGGCCCGAAACCTATCTGACAGTCGGAACAGCCCTCATCGTGGTGAGCTGGCTGTCATGGACTGCAGTGATCAACTTGGCCGCCGCACTTGTCATCACCGTTGGCCTCAAGCGCTTACTGATTGCGCCCCGGCCGGGCACACCCCGTCTTGCGCGACCGGCAGCGGCGATTTCGCTCAGCCTGTTGCTCGGAATTGTGTGGAAGTTTGTCCTGACGGTTCTCGGGTTACTTGTCATTTCCGTCTTGGTCCCCGGGGCAACGGCAGAGGCCGGCCAGGCTGCGTGTGTCAGAGAGCTGTCTCCGACCGGTCTCGTCGCCTTGGTCGGCGATCCCTACTGCACGATCACATTTGCTAAGGCCCTGCTGCTGGCCGTGGCGGCACTGAACGCCATTGGTCTGGTCCTTGTCCTGGCGGCTGCGCTCACCGTCTTCGGCCTAAGGGGCGTTCTGAAGTGGATGTATCGCTCATCTGCCACAGCGGGGCGGCTGAACCTGCCGCGCCTTATCGCCAGCCCGTTGATTGTCGCAACGCTCTTCTTCGGATCGTTTATTAATGTCCTATCGCTCGCGTCGATTGCCAGCGAGGATATCAGGAACTCTCCGACATCACAGCTGCTGTCACAGGTCCTCTCCACGCTTGAGACGCCCACATCGGCCCTGCTCGGCTTTCTCGCGTTCAGCTTCGTTCTCCGCCGCGTCGTTGAACTCTCCAACGGTTTCGTCCACGTCGGACGCGATCTTGTCGATCACCAATACGATCCCGGTCCGTGGTCAACGGCCGTCAAACTCATGCCGGAGGAAAGCGGCGGCGGCGGCGAGGCAACGGACACCAGCCAGCGCTTTCGGAGACGATTGCGTGTCCAGAGACGCCTCGAAGCACTGATCGAGGACGTGGTCAGCGATCAGGATATTCATCGCCTGGTGTTTCTGGCCCACAGCCAGGGCACCGTCATCATGCACGACTACCTCGTCAATCACGATGATCTCATCACCCGTCAGCACGATGCCGACACGCGCATGCGCCAACTCAGATCGATTGACATTCTCACGGTCGGATCTCCGCTGCAGCACCTCTACAGCTACTACTTTCATGATTACGATCGCACTTACGATGACCCGAGCGGGTCCCAGTATTTGATGCGCCGGGTCAGAACCTGGACCAACATGTGGCGCGTGGATGATCCCATCGGCCAACAGGTTACTCTGATGCCGGGTATCGAGAACATCGGCCTACCGCCGGGCGGCCACCTGGACTATTGGAGCGAGCCGCAAGTCTGTCAGCGAGTCTGGGATCTCGTGCGCGGCGATATCAGCGATACGGCTTTTGCCAAGACGCGTCACGCCGACGACGAAGCCCTGACGTGATGGACGGCATGGCGACGCTGTCATCCCCCGTGTGGCGCCGAAAGTGTTCTGAGGAATGCCAGCAGAGCGTTGATCTCCCGCTCGGACAAGGCCAGGTCACGGTTCATGTTCGGCGATAGCGATCCGCGGCGTACCAGGCCGCCACTGTAGTGGCGCAGGACAGCACGCAAAGTTGGCAGCGAACCATCGTGCATATACGGCCCCGTATGGATGACTTCGCGCAGGCTTGGTGTTTTGAATGCCGTCCGCACAGTTCGCCGGCTACGTCCACTGCGCCCTGAGATTGGCAAGCCGATGTCATGCAGAGCGTCGTCCGTAAAACGCCAACCGCGATGACAGGTCGCGCAATGGCCTTTACCGACGAACAGGGCAAACCCGTCGAGCTCAGTCGCGCTCAGTGCTTTGTCGTCGCCGTCGGTCCATGCATCAAATGATGTCGATGGGGTCACGAGCGATCGCGTATAAGCGGCGAGCGCTGCCAGGATCGAGTCCTGAGAGATTCCAGCTGCATCTGGAAATGCAGCTGCGAACCGGCGGCGCGTGTGCGGGTCGGCCTCAAGGCGACTGATCATCACGCGAAAATCACCACGCATCTCAAGTGGGCTGAGCAACGGCCCGAGCGCTTGAGCTTCCAGACTCGGTTTGCTGCCATCCCAATTGAACCGCGTCGCGTCGCCAACGTTCCAGAGGCTGGGCGTGTTGCGCAGACGATCGGAACCGTCGCGAGCCGCAGCACGCACGCGTCCGTCTGTAAACGCAAGATCCGGACGATGGCATGTTGCACAGGAGCGATCACGAGGGCCGGACAGCCGCACGTCGCGAAAGAGCGCCGCCCCCAGCGCAACCTTGGCTTGTCGAACATCACTTGGTCGAACATCACTTGTATGCGCGTTTTTGCCATCGGCGTCCTGCGGCCGACGCAGCAAATCGCGCCAAGCTGCAGTCAGCTCAGAGGACAGAGAGACCCGTTCAGATGCTACAATCTCGTTCGGTGACAGAATCGTAACCAAGGCGTACAACGCGATGGCAAGGGCATATCGGACCGCACACGGATTTCTCACAAAGCTTTGAAGGGGCATTGGCCTTACTTTCCGGCCGCGACGCGTGTTGAGTGCGAAACAGAACGGGACGCGGGTACGATTGAATATCGGTATCGTCTTGCCCTTTAGAAAGGACGACCCGAGCCAAAAGTCTGATCCCGGAGAGATTAGGATCAAGGAGCGAAAGAGAATGTTGCGCACGATTTTGTATTCGGCGATTGCTGCCATAGTCGCCCTGATCGTACCAAGCGAAACGACGGTTACGCCAGCATTTGCCATGGCGTCGGACGATCCGGCACCGAAGCCCTGTGCCAAACTGAAATGGGGGTCTGCGAAATGGAAACGCTGCCGGCAGCGTAACGGCCTATCCACGACGGCAAGCAAAGAGACCGAAGAAGCGCTGGTTGTCGGATATGCTCTCGCCAAGGATGGCAAATACGAAGAAGCATTGGGTTTTCTACGCAAAGTCGAATCGTCCGGCGATCCACGCGTTCTGACATACATCGGCTTCTCGGAGCGCAAACTCGGACGTGTGAAATCCGCGATGGGCTACTACAAAAAAGCGTTGGCAATCGACCCACAAAACGTCGCCACGCTTGAGTACCTCGGCGAAGCACACCTGCAAGCCGGCGATGTCAAATCAGCGCGCGCGCAACTGGCAACGATCGAGAGCATCTGCGGGCGTGACTGCGAGGCCTATACACTGCTGTCGAAGGCTATTGCTGCCTACCCGACGCAAACGGATCCGTCATTGGACAAACTCAAGCGGGCGTCTTGAGCCGATTGGTCATAACAGCTCATCTGATATCCCAGTAATCAAGACGGGCCGGGTGACGTCAAACCCGGCCATCTGTTCCTTTGAACCACCGACTCCCCAAACAACACGTCATCGCCAATCAACGTGCCTATTAAAGTTGCATATCGCCCGTTTTTCATTGAGGTGATATCGTGCAACGTTGCCCCGGTCTCGGGATCCAAAATTCGAAAGTTCATTGGACGTAAGTCTCTCCGTAGGCCACTTTCTTCTTGACCGATCTACAGTCCTCGGCCGTAGATCGGAGACCCACCAGCATGGCTCAACAGTGCGCACCGGACGAGATCGGCGAAGATGGACGACCTGCTGCGGATCGAAGATCTGAAGGTCGCGTTTCGGCTCCATGGCCATGCGCACGAGGTTTTGCGTGGCATCAGTCTCCGGGTTCGTCCCGGCTCTGTCGTGGCTCTCGTCGGCGAGAGCGGCTCCGGCAAGTCTGTGACGTCGCAGGCCGTTATGGGTCTGCTCCCACCAACGGCAGAGATCACGGGCGGTCGGATCGTATTCAATGATCCCGCGACGAAGCTCCATACGGACATTGCCGGCCTGGGCCGCGACAGTTTGCCCATGCGGGCGATACGCGGGTCCCGCATCTCAATGATCTTCCAGGAGCCGATGAATTCGCTGTCACCGCTCCACACGGTCGGTGATCAGGTTTCCGAAGCGCTGAAAATTCATCACGCCGTCAATCCGAAGGACGTTCGCCCGCAGACGGAGCACATGCTGGCGCAGGTTGGCTTCCCGAGCCCAAGCCGTGCGTTCGACATGTATCCGTTTGAAATGTCGGGCGGCCTTCGCCAGCGCGCCATGATCGCGATGGCGCTCATCTGCGATCCGGCATTGTTGATTGCGGATGAACCAACGACGGCCCTTGATGTGACGATCCAGGCCCAGGTGCTTCACCTGCTGAAGTCGTTGCAACGTGAGCGCGGCATGGGTTTGTTACTCATTACCCACGACTTGGGTGTGGTTGCGAACATGGCGGACGAAGTCGTCGTGGTCTATCACGGTGAGATCATGGAGGCCGGGCCGGTCAACGACATCTTCCGCAGCCCGAGCCATCCCTATCTGCGCGCCCTACTGAAGGCCGTTCCGCATTTCGATATGAAGCCCGGCGAACGCCTCGCATCGCTGCGTGACGTGCCAGCCGAGGCGCGCGATGTCTCGCTCATGCGTCCACCGGCTGCGCCGAGCGACTCAGACAGGCCGCTGCTCGAACTCAACGCAATCAACAAGACGTTCACGGGCAAAAAGGGCGGCCTGTTTGGATTGGGTGCCTCACGCCAAACGACAAAGGCCGTCGACGGCGTTTCGCTCGATATCCGCCGCGGCGAGTGCCTGGGGCTGGTCGGCGAAAGCGGATGCGGAAAGACAACGCTGACAAAAATCATTATGCGCGCGCTCACGCCCGACAGCGGCGCTATGGTCTACAATGGCGCAGACGGTCCAGTTGATGTGCTGGCCCTGCCGAGAGATGACCTGAAGGCGTTTCGCACTAAAATGCAGATGGTCTTTCAGGACCCGGTCAATTCGCTATCGCCGCGCATGACGGTGCTGAGCATTCTGACCGAACCGATGCAGATCCACGGCGTTGGCGACCGCGAGGCACAGCGTGAGCGCGCCATCATGCTGATGAAGGCGGTCGGCCTCGACCCGCGTTTCCTGAGCCGTTACCCGCACAGTTTCTCTGGTGGACAGCGCCAGAGAATAGGGATTGCACGCGCTCTGGCTCTATCACCCGAGCTGCTTTTGTGCGACGAACCCGTTTCCGCACTGGATGTTTCGGTTCAGGCGCAAATCCTAAATCTCTTGAATGACTTACGTGGCGAACTGGGCCTGACGTACTTTTTCATTTCGCACAACCTGGCTGTTATCGACTACGTCGCAGACCGCATCGCGGTTATGGCCCGCGGGCGCATCGTTGAACTGGCACCACGCGAAGCCTTGTTCGCCAATCCGGTGCACCCCTACACCCGCGCCTTGCTCAAGGCCGTCCCTTACCCCGATCTTGATCGACCGTTAGACTTCAAGGCACTCGCAGGGCGGGATACGACCGATCCTTCGGACTGGCCGGCGGCCTTTCGCTGGACTCTGGACCAGGAAGCAAGTGTTGATGATGGCCTCGCAGAGATCGCTTTGGGCGACGATCATTTGGTCCTGGCGCAGCGCAACGCAGATGTAAGGGAACTCGCCTGATGTTCTGGCAGCAAAGACGAGCGTTCATCCTTGCCACCTTCAGCGCTGGCGTCTTGGTCAGTTCGCACGCCGCCATCGCGCAACCAGCCGACAGTCAGCCTGGACCGCAACCCGCGTTGACATTGGTCGAAACGCCGAGCTTGGCGTCAGCCGTGAAACTCGGCAACTTACCGCCGGTCGCTGAACGTGTGCCGGCAGATCCCAGGATCGTCCATCTGAAGGCGTATGGTTTAGAGCCCGGCCGCCATGGCGGGCGCATGCGTTGGCTCATGGGGCGCGAGAAAGACATCCGCATGGCCGTCTATTACGGCTATTCGCGTCTCGTCTGTTACGGCCGCACGTATCAGATCGAGCCCGACATTCTGGCCAACTTCGACGTTCAGGACGGCCGCATCTTCACATTCCGTCTGCGCAAAGGGCACCGCTGGTCGGATGGCCATCCGGTCTCGTCGGAAGACTTTCGATACTGGTGGGACGACGTCGCACACCATAAGAAACTCAACAAGGGCCGTCTGCCGGACGCCATGCTCGTCAAAGGGCAGCCGCCCAAGTTCGAAGTTATCGACGACTTGACGGTTCGCTATACGTGGTCGGAACCGAACCCCAGCTTTTTACCCGCGCTGGCGCGCACGCGACCGATCTACATCATGGTGCCGTCGCACTTCCTGAAGCGCTTTCATGCAGACTATGCAAGCGCGCATATGCTGAAGAAGCGGGTGAAGAAGGCGCGCACCCGCAATTGGGTCGGCTTGCACAAGCGCATGTCTCGGTTGCACCGCCCGCTCGAACCAGAAATGCCCACCCTCGATCCCTGGATCAACACCACGCCGCCGCCAAGCACCCTGTTGGTGTTAAAGCGCAATCCGTACTTTCACCGCGTCGACAACAACGGGCTTCAGCTGCCCTATATCGATGCCATTGATATGGCGATCGGCTCGACCTCTCTCATCCCGGCCAAGACAGGCGCCGGCGACAGTGATCTCCAAGCCCGCTATCTGAGTTTCGACGACTATACGTTTCTCAAGGCCGCCGAAAAGCGCGGCAAGATCAAGGTGCATTTGTGGGACCGGGGCGTGGGTTCGCAGATTGCCCTACTACCCAACCTGACGACCGAAGACGAAACTTGGCGAACGCTGTTTCGCGACGTCAATGTGCGGCGCGCCCTGTCGCTTGCGATCAACCGCGCCGAAATCAATGCTGCAATCTACTACGGCCTTGCGCGCGTCAGTTCCGATACCGTGCTGCCGCAGAGCCCGCTATACCGCGAAGCATACGCCAAAGCCTGGACGTCCTATGACCCCGCACAAGCCAACCGCCTGCTGGACGCAGCCGGATTGGAGCAGCGCGACTTCGACGGCATTCGTCGTCTCCCTGACGGACGCCGCGCAGAAATCATTGTCGAGAGCGCCGGCGAAAGTAACGAGCAGGCCGATGTCCTGTCCCTCGTCAAAGATCATTTTCGCGACATCGGAATCGCTTTGTTTTTGCGTCCGACACAGCGCGATCTGTTCCGGAAGCGCGCCGTAGCCGGACAAACGGTCATGTCGGTTTGGTGGGGCAAGAACAATGCCATTCCCGGCCCGGATATGAGCCCGGCACGCTATGCACCGACCGCTGAGTCCCAGCTGCAGTGGCCGGCCTGGGGCCATTACTACGAGACCAAGGGCATGCGCGGCATCGCGCCGGATTTGCCGGCTGCTCAAAAGCTCTTGGAGCTGTTCAAGGCGTGGAAGCACTCCAGAACCACGGTCGAGCGCACGCAGATATGGCACGACATTCTGGCGCTGACAGCCGACCAGGTTTTCACCATTGGTATTGTCAATGGAGCCAAGCAGCCCGTCGTCACCGCCCCCAACATGCGCAATGTTCCCGAAAAAGGCGTATTTGCTTTCGAGCCCGGCGGCTACTTCGGTGTCTATATGCCTGATACGTTCTGGTACGATCAGCCGGCCGCCGCCGCCAGTACGCGACCCAAAGGCGAGTAGGCGCAAATGGTGGCTTACATCCTTCGCCGCGTCCTGTTGATGATCCCGACGCTCCTGCTGACCAGCGCTTTGGTCTTCACCATCATCGAGCTACCGCCCGGCGACTATTTCGAAAGCTACATGGCGGAGCTGGAAGCGCAGGGTGAAACCGTCGACAAAGAAGAAATCGCCTACCTCAAAGAAGAGTTTGGATTCGATAAGCATCCTGTCGAACGCTATTTCATCTGGGTTGCCGGCCTTGTACAAGGCGATCTCGGCTATTCGTTCGAGCATCAGCTGCCGGTCAACGAGGTCGTCGGCGACCGCCTGTTTTTCACGATCCTCGTTTCATTCGTGACGATCATCTTCACCTGGCTGATCGCGTTTCCGATCGGGATCTACTCCGCAACGCATCAGTACAGCTGGGGCGACTACGGCCTGACGTTTCTTGGATTGCTGGGAATAGCCACGCCGAACTTTCTGCTGGCGCTGATCATGATGTACCTCGCCAACGTGTACTTCGGTACGACCATTGGCGGCCTCATGGCGAAGGAGTTCGTCAATCAGCCCTGGAGTTGGGCCAAGGTTCTGTCGATCCTCGAGCACATTTGGATTCCCGTCGTTGTCATCGGCACCGCCGGTACAGCCGGCATGATACGGACCTTACGCGCCAACCTGCTCGATGAACTCCAGAAGCAGTATTATACGACGGCCCGTGCCAAGGGCTTGCCGCCAGGTCGCGCGCTGAGAAAGTATCCGCTGCGCATGGCGCTCAACTTCTTTATTGCCGACATCGGTTCCATTCTGCCGCAAATCGTTTCCGGCGCAGAGATTGTTGCGATCGTCCTATCGCTTGAAACAACCGGACCGCTGCTGATCAAAGCCCTACAGTCACAGGACATGTACCTCGCCGGCTCGTTCCTGATGTTCCTGGCGTTACTGACGGTGATCGGCGTTCTGATATCCGACATTCTCCTGGCGATTCTAGATCCCCGCATCCGTCTTGGCGGAGGAGAAACCAAATGAGCCGCGCGTCCCTGCCATCGTCTGGCGCCGCGTTGCCGCATTACGTCAACGAAGCCCCGTTCAATCCGCATCAAGCGGAGACACTGACTCCGGCCCAGGAGCGGGTGTACTTGGCGTCGCAATGGCAGTTGATGTGGTGGAAGTTTCTCCGCCACCGCATCGCCGTGATATCCGGATGCTTCCTCATTTTTGTTTACTTCTGCGTCGTGTTTGCCGAGATGATATCACCCTACAACGCGCAGACTCGACACATCGACCATATTTATGCGCCGCCGCAATCCATCAACCTGTTTCACGACGGCCGCTTTGTCGGCCCATTTGTCTACGGCTACGACTATCGCCTGAACCTGGAAACACTGAAGCGCGAGTACACCCCCAACCCCGAGAAGGTTCAGCCGCTGCGGTTCTTCTGCCAGGCGGACAGCTACCGGATGTGGGGACTGTTCGAAGCACGCTTCCACCTGTTTTGCCCGGCCGCAGGCGGCCACGCGTTTCTCCTCGGCACCGACCGCCTCGGCCGCGATATGCTCTCCCGCATTATCGACGGTGCACGCGTTTCGATGACGATTGGTCTGTTCGGCGTTTTCGTAACAATTATCCTCGGCGTGGTCCTCGGCGGCCTTGCGGGCTACTACGGCGGCTTTTTCGATCTTGTCCTGCAGCGGATCATGGAGGTTCTGCAAAGCCTCCCGTCGATCCCGCTGTGGCTGGCCATCGCCGCCATAATCCCCGTGACTTGGAGCCCGATAACCGTCTACGTGCTCATCACCGTCATTCTCGGACTGGTCGAGTGGACCGGACTGGCGCGCGCCGTCCGATCAAAGCTTTTATCGCTGCGGGAAGAGGACTATGTCCTTGCGGCACAGCTTATGGGTGCCGGAACCTCCCGCGTCATATCGCGTCATCTGATACCGGGCTTTACCAGCCACCTGATCGCCGTGTCGTCACTATCAATTCCGACCATGATCTTGGGCGAGACGGCGCTGAGTTTTCTCGGACTTGGCCTAAGGCCGCCAATCACAAGCTGGGGCGTGCTTTTGACCGAGGCACAGAACATCAATGCAGTTGCGCTTTACCCATGGCTCATACTGCCTGTCGTTCCCGTGATCTTGGTTGTGCTCGCTTTCAACTTTCTTGGAGACGGGTTGCGTGATGCGGCCGACCCATACAAGTGAGGCGAACAATCGCGTCGTGCAGCGCGCAGTGCGGCCGCGCATGTCGCGCACGCATCGAAGTCCGCGATACGGATCCACCGAAACTTGGCTGCAGGACTTAGGAAAGCAGGGCCACAGATAAGGGGGCAACCATGGCGAGGCATCAAAGCCAGCTACGCGTGCTGATGTATTCGCACGACACGTTTGGCCTCGGGCATCTGCGGCGAACGCGCGCAATTGCCCATGCGCTTGTGGAGCAGCACAAGGGCCTCACCGTCTTGATTATTTGCGGGTCTTCGGTTGCCGGCGCGTTTGACTTCAAAGCGCGCGTCGACTTTGTCAAGATTCCAAGCGTGATCAAACTGCATAATGGCGAGTACAAGTCGCTAACTGACTTGATCGACCTCGGCGAGACACTCAACATGCGCCGCGCGATCATCGAAAGCACCGCCATCAGCTTTCAGCCCGACGTCTTCATCGTCGACAAGGAGCCACGCGGTCTGCGGCGCGAACTCGATTCGACCTTACCGATCCTACAGGATCAGGGTTGCCACATCGTACTGGGCTTGCGCGAGGTTCTCGACGAGCCAGAGGTCGTCTGCGCGGAGTGGCAGCGCAATGCCGCGATGACGTGGGTCCGCGAGTACTTTGACAGTATCTGGATTTATGGCTCGAAGGACTTTTGGAATCCGCTCGAAGGCCTCGAACTGCCGGAGACCGTGACGTCGCGCGTCAAATACACAGGATTTCTCGCGCGCACCATTCCGAAAGCCAATCACAGTTTGCCGCGAAAACTGCCGAATAATTATATTCTCGTAACGGCCGGCGGCGGCGGTGACGGCGGCGACCTTATGCGTCAGGTCTTGGCCGCGAAAGAGCACGACAAGGCCAATCGCTTCCCGTTTGTGCTCGTGTTGGGACCTTTCATGCCGCTGCGTGAAAAGGCGGAGATCCGCCATCGCGCCAACCGCATTCAGGACATGCACGTCCTCGACTTCGACAACCGCATTGAAACGCTCATGCAGAAAGCGACCGCCGTCGTCTCCATGGGCGGCTACAATACGTTTTGCGAACTCCTGTCATTCGACAAACGGTCTTTGATCGTCCCACGCAAAACGCCGCGGCGGGAACAGCTGATCCGCGCGCAGCGCGCCGCAGCCTTCGGACTGCTCGACTTGATTGACCCCGACGACGCCAAGGACCCGTGGCAGATGGCCGGCGCAATTTCGGCACTCCCATCGCGTAAGCCGCCGTCGCGATCACGCTATCGCGTCGACCTCAACGGCCTGCAAGCCATCGGCAAGATGGTTGGCAAGTTGGGGCGTAACGACCGGCGCGTGCCGCCACAAAGCGCTTCGGTGTCAGCCCGATGAAAGACGAAGCAATGGCTCCCACAAACAACAGTGCGTCACCTGTCGTCGCAGTGATTCTGAAGGGTTACCCGCGGCTGTCTGAGACGTTCATTGCTCAGGAGCTCAGGGGCCTCGAAGTGCGTGGCCTTCGGCTCGTGTTCTATGCGATGCGGTATCCGACCGACAAAAAGACCCACCCGATCCATGACGAGATAACCGCACCGGTCTTTTACTTGCCGGAGTATCTGCACCGCGAGCCGCTGCGCGTTCTTCGGAGTATCTGGGCCCTGCGGTCATGGCCGACGTTTTGGCCGACGGTACGCACGTGGCTGGCGGACCTCCGACGCGATCCAACGCCCAACCGGGTGCGCCGCTTCGGACAGGCCTGCGTCTTGGCGGCGGAGATGCCGCAAAACGTCGATCGGCTCTACGCCCACTTCATTCACACGCCAGGCTCGGTGACGCGTTATGCCAGCCAGCTGCGCAAGCTTCCGTGGTCGTGCTCCGCCCACGCAAAGGACATCTGGACGTCGCCGGACTGGGATCTCAAGCTGAAGCTCACATCGGCGACCTGGGTCGCGACCTGCACCAGAGTCGGGCACACGCATCTCGCAAACCTTGCCGATAGACCAGACGACGTGCACCTGATCTATCACGGCCTTGATCTCAGCCGGTTTCCGTCACCACAGACGCGACAGGATAGACGGCTTCGTGACGGTCGTGATCCGCAAGACCCCATTCAGATTCTGTGTGTCGGCCGGGCCGTCGAGAAAAAGGGTATCGACACGTTATTGCACGCCCTGGCTCGGCTACCTCGCGATCTCAATTGGCGGTTCACGCACATTGGCGGCGGAGCGTTGGCAAAGCGGCTGAAACGCGAGTCCGAGAGTTTGGGACTCGCAGATCGCGTCACCTGGCGCGGAGCGCTCGCGCAGGAAGAGGTCCTTGCAACCTACCGCAACAGCGATTTGTTCGTGCTACCGTGCCGCATCGCGGCCGACGGCGACCGGGACGGGTTGCCCAATGTGCTTGTCGAAGCGCAAAGCCAGGCCCTGGCCTGCATCTCAACACCGGTGTCAGCCATCCCAGAGCTTATAAGGGACGGAAAGACCGGCCACCTCGTGCCACCAAACGATCCGGAAGAACTCGCAACGGCAATCGTCGAACTCTCTCGTGACCCGGAGCGCCGTAACCGTCTTGCACAGGCCGGCGAGGCGCGCGTCCGGAGTACGTTCGACATGACGGCCGGTCTCGACACGCTAGCGCAGTTGTTTCCCAGCGATCTCCGGACTGCTGACGTATCGACGACCGACGCAC
>JBCCOV010000095.1:0-18811 GCA_039039985.1 Pseudomonadota bacterium
AGTGCCGCCGTTGGCTCGTCAGCCAGGATGAGCGACGGCCGCGACGCGATCGCCCGCGCCACGGCAACGCGCTGTTGTTCGCCGCCGCTCATGCCGCCCGGGAAACTCTTCAACCGGTGAGCCAGCCCGACTTCGCGCAGAGCCATCTCCGACCGTTCGATCGTTTCGGCGTAACTCATGCCGCGGACATCGAGCGCCAAGCGCACATTTTCAATCGCGTTGAGTGTCGGAAATAAGTTGTACGATTGAAAAATGAAACCGATATGCCTGCGCCTGACGTCCGCCAGCTCTTCCGGAGAGAGGCCGTTGGTGGTTTCTCCACCAATTGTAATCTGCCCTTCGGTCGGGGTCAGGATGCAGCCGAGAATCGACAGCAACGTCGTTTTGCCGCTGCCGGAGGGGCCCATCAGGAGGGTTAACTCTCCGGACCGCAACGTCAGATCCACGCCCTTCAGCGCACGCACCATACCGGCGCCATGGCCTAACTCTTTCACAACGCCGCTTGCGTCGGCGATTACGGCTTTACTCATCTTGCAAACACCATCGCCGGATCAATTCTGGTGACTTTCATGATGGCAGCGATTGCCGAGATCGCGCACATAAACACGGTTAATGCAAACAACCCTGCAGCCAAGATCGGCGTCATAATGATCGGCAGCGCACTATTCTGGCTCATTACGATCACAGGGAGCGCAATGGCCATTCCAAGCGCATAACCAAGGATTGCGCTGAGTGCGGCCTGGGTCAGGATGACCTTGTGTATATAGCCTGACGACGAGCCCAGTGCACGCAATGTTGCAAACTCGTTCAAATGGTCCTTCGTGCTCGAGTAGAGTGTCTGCGCAACGATCACCGTTCCAACCAGCGAACCCAGCAAAGTGCCCCCGATCAGCGCAATGCCGGCGCCGGTCCCAAATAACCATCGCGCCAAGCTCCGCGCAGAAAACTCCGCCTGGGTCAAGATCTCGACATCCGGAAGCCGTCGCTGCAAATCCGCCTGAACCTTTGCGATGTCCGCCCCATCGGCAACGTTAATGAGGTAGTAGGATGCGCCGTCCGGAGGAATATTCAGGAGCGATCGCGCCCGGTCCAACGTCGTGAATATATAGGGGTTCGTCGTGAATGAGCGTATGCCGTGCGTGAGCGCTTTCACACGGACGCGTGTTCCGTTGATTTCACCGGTATCGCCAAGACCGTTAACATCGAGTGTTTTGAAGTACGTGCGATCAACTGCCACAGCATCGGGCAGGCGAATGGTCGCCAGATCGCCGGCGACGATGTTCCAAGGCGCCAATCCGCCCTCGGCCGGATCCGTGCCGATGATCACGCAGAGTTGTTTGCCGCCGTTCTTTTTCTTCCAGCGGCTGAAGGATGCCACCATGGGCACCGCAGAAACCACGCCAGGCGTTGACAATGCAGCGTAGCGCTCGCGCCCGGTTAGAACGCCCGACTCCTCAAAACTACTGGTCTTGTAAGCCGCGATCCAGAGATCCGCGTCGGCACGCTCAATCATCGATACGATCATACGACTGGCGCCGGAGTAAAGCCCGAGCTGGATCGCAACCAACACGATTGAAAACAGAATGCCGACAATCGTCACGATCAGACGCATGCGATCGTGAAACAGATTACGCAAGGCTAGGGTAAATATCATTACAAGGTCCCGATTGCTGCCGGACAGCGGGTGAGATATCGCATTCGCCTATCCAGGACCAATTCCCGTGCCCCATTGAGACGACTGAACTTGGAACACGGAAATTGCGGCGCCTCTTCGGTTATCTGCCATAAATGGGGTGCGCCAAGAGTTCGCAAGGGCTCGTCACGAAATTGACTCTGACAGCATTCAAATAATGCTGTCGGTTCCGCGTTGATGGCATGTCTATCAACCTCAACCTTAGGCCAAGGCAAGAGGAATTGTGCATTTTGGCCAATTCCATTGCCCATCGGCTCACTCTCCAGCCCATTAAGATAAACCGGGGCACATCTCATGCGTTCGATCACAACTTCCGTCTTCGCGGCCGCCGCATTTGCGGCAATCGTTCCATTCCACGCAACGTCTGTGCGCGCCGACAACGGCTTCGTCGGCGTTTGGTACGACGATACAGGCCGCGGCGCTGTTGAACTCAGTCAATGTGGTCAACGCCTGTGTGGGCGGATCGTCTGGCTGCGTAAGCCGCTCGACAAGAGCGGCAAGCCGCTGACAGACCGCCTAAATCCTAAAGTCGGCCGCCGCGCAAGGCCGATCTGTGGTCTGCAAGTTATCGGCAATCTTGTCCGACAGTCCGACGGCAGCTGGGACGGCGGTTGGATCTACGACCCCAAACGTGGCGCCGCCTTTGATGTCGAACTGACGCTTGAGTCGCCACGCAAGCTCCGCGTTCTCGGCTACAAGGGCGTGAAATTGTTCAGCAAAACACTGTACTGGCGCCGCGCGCCCGACAATATCGAACGCTGTAGCTCGCGGTCCTCTTAACCGCGACGCACCAGTCATGGATCATCTCCGCCAGCGGCGGAAATGATCTAGCCAGCCGCCCATGAACCCGTATGGCTAAGCAGCTGGCCAAGACGATCGAGACCCATAGGTATCGGGTGGTTCCGATAAGAACCTGAAAGTCTCTAACCCTGGCGCGCGGCGCGGGGAGCCTCAGCAACAACAGCTTTGACCGGCACGGCCTGAGGCTCGACTTGAGCTGCCAGCTTCGTTGCAAAACTCACGGCCCGGTCGAGGACTTGGCCGCGCTGGCGGTCGAGCGTGACGAGATGGTAACTATCGTCGAGAACTATCAGCTCAACCGGCCCCTTCATGCCGCGGACGACGCGCAACGCATTCCCAAGTGAGGCTTGATCATCTTCCCGGCTATGGATCACCAGCGTCGGGACGGTCACGTGCGCCAACTTGCGCCGCGAGTCGTCGGCCAGACGCCGGAACTCAAATATCGTGCCGCCTTTGCGCCCGAATATGTCAGCCAACGGCCGACCGTCTTGCTGGAGCGACTCCAATACGAACCGGCGGAGGCGTTCGTCCTTGATGCCGTAAGGTGATCTTTCGGAGAAAGAAAACAGGTCCGCTACCCAGCGCTGCCGTATGATCCGGAACAGCTGCATAACGCGCGGAATGGCCCACCCGTCCGGCCAAAACGTCGGGGAACACAGAACGAGCCCAGACACGTCGCGCGATTTGTCGGCCGCAAGCTGAATACCCAGCATCGCACCAGCCGATTGACCGCAGACAATGATGTGATCGCAATGCTCCCTGAGGCGATCATACGCAGCGGTTGCACTCGCCACCCAGTCCGACCAACGTGCCGTGTTCAGGAGAAGGTCTGACCCGCCGTGCGCCTTGAGCAGTGGGCACAAAACGGTAAAACCCTGGCGACTGAGACCTTGTGCCAGAAAACGCATCTCGACTGGCGCGCCGCCCAATCCATGAAGGAGGAGTACGCCAACCGGGCCACCTGGCAAAAAGAGGTCTGGTGCCACCAAGTCTTTTACCTGCTCAACGCTCATGCCGATCTCACTTTCAGTGCTCATATTCTTGTTTCGGCTTATTATTTTTCGGTTCCCGTCTGGCAGATCGATCGCGATGCTCGTCGCGCACTGCGCTACGGACGCGGTGCCCGCATCGAGCGTTACGCGAACCGCCCGACGGAGCACCTGCAGAGTTAGCCCTTGAGGGAATGTTGTGAAGACGTACCGCTTGTGAATGTTAAACCCGTGTACGCTGCTCAACATAACCTATTGGTAAGACTGAAAATCCCCCATACCTGCCTCGGTACTGATGTGCCGTCAGTTGCGGTACCCACACGGCGCCGGCGCGCCTGATGCATGTAGCTTGCGCGCTTGGCAAGTCAGTTTGACTCGAATTGTGCGTTTCTCAATCCAAATTTTCTTGATTTTTCAATGTACAAAGCTGCTTTTGCTGCGAAATTGTCGCACCCGCGTTCAGCACACGCAAGACCTGCCGTCCGCAGCCAAACTCCGGTCCAAACTCTGGACCAGAGTCCGAGCCAATTCCCCCAGGCGATAGCCGGGCGATGGCCAGGCGATGGCAAGTCGCGCGGTCTGGCGATATGATCGCCACGTTCCTTTGTTCAAATCGAGTGAGTCTCAATGGCGGGCGGTCGCCGCAACGCAGTGGGGCAGATGATTTTGCGCGGGATTGAGATAGCGGAGAGCATAAGGTGAATGTGGCAACGCGAAAAGCGATCAGCCTTTTGGTAGCAGGAGCGGTCGCCATGGCGCCGCTCGGGACTGCCAGCGCTCAAATCGGTTCGGCCGGAGCGGCGGTGAGCGATGCCGACTATCGGGCCTGCCAGGCGACGGAGAATGCCGCATTTCGTGAAGCCATCGAAGCGATCACCTGGAAGGCTCTCTCTCGGGGTCTGAACACGCTCGACTACGCGGCAATCGTCCGCGATGAATGGCGCAAAGGCGAACTCGACCGCATTATCGACGCGCGCGTTGATGCGGCAACCGCGAAAATCCGAGACGAGTCGAGCTGGGCAAGCCTGCTTCAGTCCTTGACCTCGCGAGAGCGGGCCAAGCAGTTGGCGACGGCCGTTGCGGAGCGGGTGTACCGGTCGGAGCCGGTGAAGCGTGCCATTGCCGGCCTGGCCACCGGAGTCGGCGAACAGATTGGTCAATCTATTGTGATCACGACGGCCGATGCCGCCGGACCGGCGCAACGCTGCGTGCGTCTGTTCCTCGGCGATCGCTACGGCACGTCGGTCGCGTCCGCAGTCAGTTCAGATGCTGGTGCCGCATTTGCGGTCGATGCCAAGTCCGGCAGTGCCGGTGTTTCGTCCGGTCGCCTCTTGCTTGAAACGACAGGTGGCCTCACAGGCGCCGTCATTCTGCTCGTCCGCCGGCAGCTGGCGCGCATGGCGAGCCGGCTTGGCCAGCGACTGGTTGGCTCCGTCTTGAGTCGTCTGGTTTCGGTCGTCGCCGGCGGTGTCGGCCTCGCTCTCATTGCAAAGGATATCTGGGATTTCCGCCACGGGATGTTGCCGATTATTGCCAGCGAAATGAAATCTGCCGAAACCAAGTCGAAGGTTCAGATCGAGTTGGCATCGGCGATCAAAACCCAGATTGATCTTCAAGCGCGGACGATCGCGCGCGATACGTCGGAGCGCATCCTCAAGATCTGGCTGGACTTCCAACGGGCCCACGCCAAGGTACTCGAGCTTGCGGCATCAAATGATGACTTCAAAGCGTTTCTGGATGTGGTTGGAGATAAGAACCTCCAGAAGCTGGACGAAATCGTTGCCCTGATTTTGCCGGTTGACGGCCCGGCCGGCATCGAAAAGGCGCTGGCAAACGGCAAACTGCAACGCGCCGTTGTCGATCTCTCTGATGCCGGGCTGAGAATTGGCCGTGAAACACGGTCGCTCGACACGGCGCTTGCCTGGGCCGAACTCGCCGGCCCACGACTGGATACGGTTGTCGACTACGGCCTCCACACGCGTGCGCAACCGACCGCATTCACGGCCCAAAGTCTGCAACGACTTCTTGCGCTTGAGGATCGTCTTGCGGTTGTCCGGCTGGCCGGTCTGCCGCGCGACAGCCGCGATGCCCTGTTCGAGCTTAGCGATCCCAAGCTCAAGCTTCTCAGCCGCAGCCTGACGGAAGAGGAATTGGGCGCCCTATCCGGATACATTGGCGGGTTGAACCGTCCCGCTCAGACATTCGTGCTGGAGACGGTTGCCGCCAAGCCGGCGCGCATGCAGTTGTTGGCAGACACACCCGTTCGCAATGCGGTCCTCGCAAGTAAAGACCAGCGTTTCGCGGTCGAAATGCTCCTTCAAGAAACAAGCATTTTCGACATTGATACCATCGTCCGCGACACGACAGCAGCCTGGAACGGGCGCATTCAGCCGCGGTTACTGTGGGACCGCCACCCAAGCGCCGCCATCGCCCTTGGTGTGGCGACGTTGCTGCTTCTGTTGATCTTGCGCAGTCTCTTGTTCTCCGGGCGTCGACGCGCCGTGGCCAGCAATGCGAAGTCGGAGTAGTTGTCCCTCGACCGGCATCGAATCTTGAGACCTTGAGACATGCGCCTGCTGACGACTGAGCACTGCAGCGACGGGCCCATTCGCCACGGAGATGCGCTGACGGCCTGCGCCATCAGCGGCGCAAATGTGCTGCGCGATGTTCGAGAGGCGATCACCAATACCTTCGGCGGCCAAATGCGACGGTATGAAGAGGTCCTCGACCGGACGATTGAGCGGGCCATGGCAACGCTCGGCGAAAAGGCGGCTGCCAAGGGCTATGACGGTGTCGTGGCGATTAAGATCAGCCATCCTGTGATTGTTGAAGGTGCGATCGAGGTGGTTGTCTCTGGAACTGGTTTCTGGTTTGACGGGGACGGTCGCCTGCCGTGAGCGGTGCTGGGGACAAGTCGCTGTGTCTGGAGCTGTGCTGAAATCGGCAGCAGCTGAACGCGTGGACTGAGGGATAGGATTGCCCAATGGGTGTCATGAAGCCGCCTGGCCTGATTACGTTTCTCCTGGCTGTGGCGTTGGCGGCTGTTGCCGTCACATCTTACCTGGGCATCGGCTTCGCTGGGTTCGGCTTGGCCGCTTTTTGGATTCTCCTCGCGGCGTTTACGCTGCTTTGCATCGGATGCCTCGTTCGCGGTCTGTGACCGGGCAAACACGCGCATCGGTCCTCGCGACCCTGGGCCCATATGCCGCGCGGCACTATTGATACTACCGGATCAGTAGTCGTTGAGGTCTTCTGGTGCGAAGATGCGGCGGGGAGAATGCGCAATGTTCGATCCAAATAGATCAGACATTCAAGGTCGGGTACGCAACCGGAAAGTTGAACTCATGTTGGCACTGGCTTTGACTGCAGTGGCCATTGTCTCGATATTCTCCCAGTTACTCGCCTTCTAAATTGAGGCCCACGCGGCGCTCGTTACCTCGCGGTCTGCGGCCTCTGTCCTGCCACATAGAGGTCTTGCAGTCTCAGCGTCGATCGCTCTCCAACGTGCGCGAAACCCGTTTCGAGCCACGTGGCCGCCGCTTGTCGCCCGACGTCGCGAAGCCGGCTCAAAAAATGCCATTCCGCGTTCAATTTCGATGACGCACCGTACTCGATCAGTTCGTCACATCCCCCGATACGATGCAGGAACACCTCGTTGTATCCAAGGCCCTCAAGCTCGCCGCGCCGCAGGCATTGATTGATAAACTCGAGATGCTTCAGCTCTCGGATTAAAGGCGCGTTGAACGAAATCTCGTTCACACGGTCGCTGATTTCGCGCGCCGTTCTCGGCGTTTCCGCGCGCTGGATTGGGTTCACTTGCACAACCATGACGTCGTTGGCGCAGCAGCCCTCGAAGAACGGCGACAGCACAGGATTGCCCATGTATCCGCCGTCCCAATAAGGTACTCCGTCGATCTCAACCGCTTGGAAGATGAAGGGCAAGCAAGCTGACGCCATGATCGCATCCGCCGAAATCTGATCACCCGTGAACACGCGCACGCGCCCAGTGTGCACATTTGTGGCAGACACAAACAGCTTGATGCAATCACATGCACGCACGGCATCAAAGTCGACGGCCCGCTCTAGGAGCTCGCGAAGCGGATTCCAGTTCAGCGGATTGAGTTGGTAGGGCGATGCGACGCGCGAGAGCAGGTCAAACGCGGTCAGCGCCGGATTGTATTCGAGGCTCCAGTTTGACAGCAGCACGTCGACCAGAGTCCGCTGGATCGGGCTCAGTTTCGCATCGTTGCTAACGGTTCGCCAGAATTGCTCGAGATCGGTTCTGGCTCGCTCCGGCCCGCCGTGGACAAGGCCGGCTGCGGTCACGGCGGCGTTCATGGCCCCGGCGCTGGTACCCGAAATAGCCTCGATCTCCAGCCGACCATCTTCGAGGATTTTGTCAATCACGCCCCAGGTGAACGCACCATGTGCACCGCCCCCCTGGAGCGCAAGATTGATCCGCTTCCGGCCCGGCCCGCCAGGCCACTGGAAACTGCCGGGATATGGTGCGCCGCCGGTGCCGCCATCCATCATTGCGCGGTCCATCCACCGTCCATCGTGTAGTTCGCACCGTTGATTTGATCAGCAGCTCGGCTGGCCAGGAACACAGCAAGGGCGCCCAACTGCTCAACGGTTGCGAACTCGCCCGTCGCTTGTTTTTCCAGGAGAATGGCCTTGGCGTCTGCCTCGCTCACCCCTTCGGCCGCTGCAACTTCCGGGATCTGCTTTTCGACAAGCGGCGTCCAGACGTATCCCGGTGAGATCGCATTGGCCGTAATGCCGGACCTGGCGAGTTCAACGGCGACGACTTTGGTCAGACCGGCGAGGCCGTGCTTGGCCGCCACGTAGGCCGCCTTGTGCGGTGATGCGCGTAAGGAATGGGCCGAGCAGACATTCAGAATGCGGCCAAACCCGCGCTGCTTCATGCCGGGAACCGCCGCACGTATCGTGTGGAATGCGGACGACAGATTGATCGCCAGGATGGCGTCCCACTTCTCAGCCGGAAAGTCCTCAATTGGGGCGACGTGCTGAATGCCGGCATTGTTCACCAGGATATCCACGCGCCCAAACGTTGCCTCTGCGTCGGCGATCAGGCCGGTTATCTCCGCCGGCTTTATCATGTTGGCGCCGTTGAAGTGCACGTCCTGGCCTGCCGCGCGCACAACGGCGATCGCATCGGCATTCGCGTCCGCGTCTCCGAGGCCGTTCAACACAACCCGCGCGCCGGCGCCTGCAAATGCTTGGGCAATCCCCAGTCCGATGCCGGATGTCGACCCGGTGATAACTGCAACCCGATCGCGAAGCTCCATAACCATCTCCTTGCCCAATTCCCTGCATTGAGCCAATGCTCTGCACTGAGACTGCGTCTACGCATACCAGTTACGAAGGCATGCTGCAGGTGCGAGATCCAGAATCGATCTTCAGGCTTTACAAAGGTTTGAAGCCGCTTAAGCGGAACAGGGACACGTCGCGCCGTTTGGTCGCGCCCGCGCGAACCGTGTGACGGCCAAGCGCAGTGACCGTTCCAAACCGCTCTGCAATGGCAGGCGGAACGTTTGCGCCCAGTGTGACGAACAAAACCGGCTCAGCCCGGCTTTCGGCATACGGCAGAACCAATTGAAAGTGGTCCTTTGGCGGCCGGTTGCCACGCCATGTCACGATCGGCGTATTGCCGTCTCGGAGATAATAAAGGAGTTCGGCTGACAGCGCGCGTCCATCAGCCATGATCGCACCGACGGGCTGGCCGCCATCTTCCTCACGCTTGGTAGCAGTTCGCACAACCGCCGCTGTATCGGCCCAGCCGAGCGTGCGGGCAAAGGGATCAACACCGTTCGGTAGCTGGAAGGACCCGGCATAGGTCGTTGCCAGCCCAAGGCCCAGAAAGAGAGCGACGTGCAGGCCAAGTGACGCGCGAAACCACCCCCAATCCAGATCCCGGATCATCGTGGCCGTGACAAGTATGGTGGCCGCGACATAGCTCACAGCGGCCCAATTCGCGTGCGCGCGCGAGACAAAGGCCTGAACCGTCACAATGAGTATGACTGGCACCGCAAAGCTCAATAAAAGTGCATCCGCATCACGGAGGCCGTCTCGCCATGCGCGCCAGCAAATGATCAGCAGACCGGCAAACAGAATTGGACCGAAGACACCGAATTGCGCCCCAAAGAACTCCAGCGCCTTTGCCGGATTCCCAAGCGCGCCGGACCACTTCGCGTTATCGGCCGTGTGGGAGAACGTCGCGAAGCTGTTCTCCAGGTTCCACAACAGGTTGGGCGCAATCATCACAACGCCGATCGCCAGCGCCAAACCAAACCGTGCACTGAGCACACTCCAGCGCTGCTGCGGCACAGCAATCGCGTAAAGAACGGCACAGAGCACAAAGTAGGCCATCGCATATTTGGCGTTTAAGCCGAGACCAAGCGCCAATCCCAGCAGAACCGGTGGCCACCATGCGGTCGGCTGACGGATCAGCATCACGAAGGCAAAGAGCGCCAGCGACCAGAATGTCAGCAAGGGCACATCGGTCGAGATGATGCCTGACGAAAGAGACACAGCCGGAAGCGTAAGATAAACGAAGCCCGCAAGGAGACCGGCCCGCGGCCCGTAGAGCGCATTTGCAGCCAGGAAAATGCCGAGCGCCGTCAAGCTGTGGAGTATGGGCGACGGCGCTCTGATGCACTGCGCATCAGAACCGCAAAACGACGTTGCCAGACTGATGATCCAACCAATCAGCGGCGGTTTGGAGTAATAGCCGAACGCGAGGTCCGTGCTCCAGAACCAGTATTGTGCTTCATCAAAGAACAAATCTGTGGCGTTGAACCGCAGCGCGATCAGGCGGAGCCCTGCAAGCAGGACAGCAACGATAAGCAAGGCGCCGAACCACCGCCATACCCGCGTCCCGCCCAGGTTCTCTGTATAGAATGCCGCGTCCCGCGTGCCCTGCCCCGCCATGGTTGCCACGCTGTTGCTCCGTAACCTTAGATCCCTATGGGCTCGTTTACGCGGTTGTCTCGGCATCGCAAAGGCTGATACCAGCTGACATCGCATCATCAGTGGAGCCACGTGCTCGCAGTGACCCATTCTCATGCCATCGACGCGTCGGTCCGCACGCACACCGTTTCCGTTGTGCTGCCGGCGCTGAACGAAGCAGGCAACATCGGCCCGCTTGTCGAGGAAACATATGCCGCCGTACCAACCGATATGCTCGCAGAAGTTATCGTCGTCGACGACGGCAGTGACGACGTGACACCACACGATGTCGAGGCCTTGATCGCAAGCGGCCGATATCCTGGCTTGCGATGCCTCCGACATGGTGCGCGATGCGGCCAAAGCGTTGCATTGCGAACCGGCATTCTTGCCGCATCCAGCCCGGTTATCGCCCAAATGGATGGCGACGGCCAGAATGATCCGGCCGATTTGCCGAAACTGCTTGCAGCTCTGGCCGTTCCAGGCACCTCGGGGCCGGCATTGGTCGGCGGTGTCCGGACGGAACGCAAGGCAGTCGGCTCGAAACGGTTTGCCTCCAAGGCCGCCAACCGGATTCGCGACTGGGTCCTGCGCGACAACTGCCCCGACACCGGCTGCGGCATCAAGGTTTACTGGCGGGATGCGTTTCTACGTCTGCCGTTTTTCACAAGTATCCACCGCTATCTGCCTGCGTTGTTTCTGACCTACGGCTATGAGGTTGCATATGTGCCGGTGCGGGACAGACCCCGAGTTGCCGGCACATCCAAGTACAGCAATCTGACGCGTGCGCTGGTTGGGTTGTATGATCTCGTCGGCGTGAGCTGGCTGCGTCGCCGCTCGCGCGTACCAGAAATTGTCGGGGATACGGCGGTGCCGCCGTCGCGTGCCGGAGCAGATATGGAACCGCGCAATGTAACCGTCGACGGCGACTAGTGAGGCGACTTTCGCACCCGTAACCCCCGGTCGCACACGATCGATCAAATTTATCGAGACAGAAAGACAACCCGCCATGGACCTGTTTACGACGATCGCCGAGCGTATCTCCAACTGGCTCGACGCCGCCGTATTCGGACTGTCGCCGGCGGCGCAAATGATGTTGTTGCTTGGGTTGTGCGGGCAGTTGTTGTTCGTGTCTCGCTGGTTTGTGCAGTGGATTGCAAGCGAGCGCGCGCGTGACGCCATTGTGCCGGAGCTGTTTTGGTATTTGAGCTTCGTCGGTGGCTCGCTGGTCTTGGTCTACGGCTTTTACAGCGCCAATCTGGTACTGATTCTCGGGCAATTCGGCGTGTTCATCTATGCGCGGAACATCTATCTCATCTGGCGCAAGAAGAAGACGCTGCCTGCGCCAACCGAAGCCCCCGGAGAATGATGGGCAACTTCGCCTAAGCTTTCACCTCCGCCAGCGCGTCCAAGAGCTGTCCGAGTGCAACGACCGCATCCTGGCCCTGGTAGAAGTGGCCGTCGATGCCGATACCCGTCATCGCTGCCTCAGCGCTGGACGGCTTTCGCGCAATGTAAACACGCCGTGCCCCCACCGTTTTCAGCATCTGCGCGGTCGCATCGCCAAGTGTTGCGTACGCGTCGTCCGCACCGCAAATGCAGGCGATCGCCAATCCGCTATCGCTGAACGCTTTGCCGACATCGCCGGACGCTGTGAAGCCCGGAGCCACCGTGACACCCTCAACGCCGCCGGCAGCCAAAAGGTTCTTTATCCAAGTCGTGCGCGCGCCATTCTCGGCCTGCGGCCCAAGGTTTGCAAGGAAGACGGATGGCATGCGCCCCGTCGTCTCTTGGATGGACTTGGCGCGGTCCCTCAAGTGCTCATAAGGCTCCGCCAGACGGGCCGCCGAAAGTTTCGACACGGACAGATGTGCCTGAGGACCGGGCGTGACTGCTGCGCGCGTCGCACCGTCTTTGAGGGTCGCCGTTAGCGCCGCAAACGGCACATCCGGGCGTCCTGCTTGCAGCTTTGGCAAACCGCGATGAGCGTCACGTGGCACATCAAGCGTTTGCACAGGCACCTCGTCGAGCAGCGGAAACACGCTCGTGCCAGTCATCGGCAGCTTGCCTGTTGCGACACGAACTGCGCGTTCCGCATGCATTGTGGCAATGGCCTGCTGGAGCGTGCCGTCGGATAATACGGCCATAATACCGCCAGCGCGCTCAATCTCCTGAAACCGCAGCCACGCCCGCTGACAGAGCGCATCCGTTAACTGTTCAAACGCACCGGAACCGGCAGCGGGATCCCCAACCCGCCAAAGGTTTGACTCGTCCAGCAGAACCATTTGCGTGTTTCGGGCGATGCGCCGCGCCATCGCATCTGGCAATCCGCATGCCAAAGTGTGCGGCAGAACGCTGACGCTGTCTGCGCCACCCACTCCAGCCGAAAACGTCGCAATCGTCGCGCGCAGCATGTTCACGGCAACGTCGTACCGGGTCATCATCCGCCATGCGGTTTCCGTGTGAATGCGGATTGCGCGCGGCGCCAGACCAGATGCCTCTTGAACACGGCCCCAGAGTTTGCGCATGGCGCGGAGTTTGGCGATGCTCAGGAACTGGTCCGCATCGACTGAGAACGTCCACCCCAGCGCGCGTTCCGCCGCGACAGGATCGACACCATTGGCCACCAGTGCGCGCCAGTAGGCCACACCGATCGCCAACGCAATGGCCAGTTCCTGAACCTCGGACGCCCCTGCGTCATGGAACGGTCGCACATCGCATTCCAGGAACGGCCCTGCGTATCCGTCGGCTGACAACGTCGACACGCAGTCGCCAAGACGGCGGCCGGTTTCCTCCCAGTCGGCTGAAAACCCACCCATGGTCAGCATCGATCCGATCGGATCTAAGCCAAACGAAACGGACATGCCAGATGGTGTATGACCGCGCCGGGCGAGGAGAGCTGCGACCAATGCCGCATTGATGCGCCCGGCCGGTGCCGGTTCGACGCGGACGGTGATCATGTCGAGTGAAACACCTGTCAGCGACCGATCCAAATCCGCCACGGTGTCACACGCCAAGCCATATCCCCTGGCCGCCGCGCCGGCCGGAAACACAAGAGATAGCATGTCGGCGCCGCCGGTTAGGTCCGCATCAGCCAAACCAGATGCCGCGTCTGCGTCTGGGTGGTCGACGCGTTGCGCCACCCGCCATGGCTGACCGATCGCGTCTCGCAATGTCGCAGACGCATCGACCGCCCGTGCGTAAACAGGCTGCAGCGCAATGCCATCGGCTGTTTTGGACACAAGGCGCCGATCGAAGTCCCCGCCCTTAAGCGCGGCCTCCGCGAGTGCACGCCACGCCTCATAGTTTGCCGATGGAAACCCGGCGGCAAGGGACAGATCTGAATCTGCGGAAACGGTGCTATCGCTCATCGGTCTCGCCCGGCACGTTGGCTATGTGGCAGTCGCGCTACCATCGCCGATCTGGGCGCCGCGGGCTATGCCTCCAATCGTTTGAGGTCGAGAAACGCGCTAGGCTTTCCTCTTTGCCATCCGGGCATCTCCAAAAAGCCGAGACACCTCCGTATTGTCGAGCTTTTCCGATTGAAGATCTACGATCAGCGGGAACCACCAGCCCTCAACCTTGACGGCGATCCAAGGCGCATCGATCTTCTGGCTGCCAAAACGATGATAGACTCTGGCGTTCTCGCCGCGCACGCCACCGTCGCTGATTGCGCCGATCGGAAGCGTGACAACCCGCTGCCCCACGAATGGGCGCAGGACGGTCACGTGAATGGTGTTTCCGTCGCGACGCAGTTCGACGACGTAGAGTTCCAGGAAAATCCAGGAGCCGACCGAACACAAAAGGCCGACCGCAATCAGGATGGTCATCAGCATGATCCGCTCGTCAAGCGGCGCGAGTTTGCCCCCGGCACTTGTTCCCGACGTCAGGGCATTGCCGGACAAAATCAGACAGAGAAGTCCTGCTGCGATCAATACGCTTGAGACCCACCGCGCCTTGAGTGCCTGCCAACCCGCGTGCACCAGAATATGTCCAGGGGGATCTACCGTCATCGTCTCGTCTCAAGCGGGTCTGTCGCAACCGATCGTCGGCATCCATTTCGCGAACACCGGAGAGAAAAGGGCGCCGATTGCGACGCCCGTTTCCGTATCCTGCTGGTCTGAAACACAGGCGCCTCGATTAAAGCGCCTTTTCCGTCAGTCCTTCAACGTAATCCCAGTTCACAAGGTTATCGAACCACGCTTCGAGGTACTTCGGCCGGGCGTTCCGGTAATCGATGTAATAGCTGTGCTCCCAGACATCGCACCCAAGGATCGGCGCAGCCCCGTGCATCAAGGGGTTTTCACCGTTCGGTGTCTTTGTGACTTCGAGTTTGCCGTCTTTGACCGCGAGCCAGGCCCAGCCTGAGCCGAACTGGGTCGTGCCGGCCTGAATGAAGTCCGCACGGACTTTGTCGAGACCGCCGTACGCCGTCACCAGACCAGAGACCTTTCCGGGCAGACTGGTGCCACCGCCGTTCGGCTTCATCCAGTTCCAGAAATGCAGGTGATTGAAGTGCTGACCAGCCTGATTGACCAGGGCCTGGTTGCCGTCCGCGAACGCTTTCTTGCAGATCTCTTCCAGCGACATGGATGCGAACGGTGTGTTCTCGATCAGGCCGTTGCCCGTATTGACGTAAGCTAGGTGATGCTTGTCGTGGTGAAACTCGAGCGTTTCCTTCGACATGTGCGGGGCGAGCGCATCATAGGCATACGGCAGGTCTGGCAATTCGAACGCCATCGCTTGGGTCCTCCGATAATCGACGAAAGTTGAACCGATGGCGCGGACCCTAGAGCATTTCAGGTTGGGCTGGAACCGCCCAGCTCTGCTGTGCGCCGGGACAAGACAGCGCTCCGCCCACACCCGGGCGCCACTACTGACGCGTCCGTGCCTACGCCAAAGGCCAATGTGAGCTTGTCCCCAAATACCCAAAGGAAATCGAGACACACTTGACGGCACTTGCGGCTCGTCACGGGCCTTATCCCCAGTCATCCACATGCCCCCATCTCGGACGCGGGTTTGGCTTCTGTTAACCACGATGGCGCCATGATCCGGGAGATGTCCCGCGTTTGGAGTGACCTGTATGACGACGCAAAGTTGTCGGCGTCCATTTGGTAAGACGCTGTTTCAGCTGAAGTTTGTAGGCCTGGTGTGTGCGGTTGCCGTCGCGGGATGCGCGGAGTCGCGGTACGCAGCCTCCCACGTAACGGGGCCCGAGCCGGTACGCGCGCACCGCGTGAGCATGCCAGTCGGGATGCCGTCGAAACCTCCAGAACTCGAAGATGACGGCTTGCCGGTCCAACTCGCGCCATTCCGCAACACTGTGCGTGGCGACGACGACCCAACAGAGCCGTTCAGCCCCAACTACGGAACAGTCCCGCTCAAGCCGGAAGAAGCCGTCCCCAACGGCGACTTCGCGCCTGATGAGGACGGCCAAAACTACGAAGCGCGCGTGCGGCGAAAGAACTTACCGCCACCGCCGGTCAAGAAGTTGCTATCCAATGCCGAAGCGGAGCGCATTATCGCCGGCGCACGGGCAAACCACGGATGGCGCATCTGGTGACGCCTTTGTGGTGACGTCTTTGCACGGCGCAGTGCCTTGCACGCTCTCCACGCCGACGCCGCGAAACGGCATTTTATATGCCGTTGCGCTGTCTCCAGACCCTCGATTGCCATCGACACATCGAACGCGTTCCCGCTCGCTGGCAATCTCTCGGATGCTGCCTTCCGGATGCTGCTGACGTCCGACCTGGCAAAACCCCAGACTTAGAAGAACGCCTGCAAACCGGTCTGCGCCCGCCCGAGGATCAGCGCATGAATATCGTGCGTGCCCTCGTAGGTATTCACGGTCTCAAGGTTCTGAGCGTGACGGATGACGTGATACTCGGATTGAATGCCGTTGCCGCCGTGCATGTCACGGGCCTGCCGTGCAATATCCAGGGCCTTGCCGCTGTTGTTGCGCTTGGCCAGTGAGATCATCTCCGGCGCGGCCCGACCCTCGTCCATCAACCGGCCAATGCGCAACGAGGTTTGGAGGCCCAGCGCGATTTCCGTTTGCATGTCCGCAAGCTTCTTCTGAACGAGCTGGGTTTGCGCCAGAGGCCGACCGAACTGTTTGCGATCAAGCGTGTACTGCCGCGCGGCGTGCCAGCAGGCCTCGGCAGCCCCCATCGCCCCCCACGAAATCCCGTAGCGTGCCCGATTGAGACAACCGAACGGACCCTTCAGGCCAGACACATTCGGCAATAGCTGATCTTCAGACACGACGACGCCCTCCATCACGATGTCACCGGTGATGGACGCGCGTAAGCTGAGTTTGCCGTCAATTTTCGGCGCAGACAGACCGGACATTCCCTTTTCGAGGACAAAGCCGCGGATCTGGTTGTCATGCGCCTCAGACTTGGCCCAAACGACAAAAACGTCTGCGATTGGACTGTTCGAAATCCATGTCTTGGAGCCGGTCAGGCGATAGCCATCGGCAACCTTTTCGGCGCGCGTCTTCATGCCGGCAGGATCGGACCCGGCATCCGGCTCCGTCAGACCAAAGCACCCGACCCACTCGCCACTCGCGAGTTTTGGCAGATATCGCGTGCGCTGAGCCTCCGAGCCGTATGTATAGATCGGATACATCACGAGAGACGACTGCACGGAATTCATCGACCGGTAGCCTGAATCGACCCGCTCGATTTCGCGCGCGACCAGCCCGTAGGAGACATAGTTGGCTCCAACGCCACCGTAAGCCTCGGGGACCGTCGGCCCGAGCAGACCCAGTTCCCCCATCTCGTTAAAGATCGCGCGATCCGTATGCTCGTTCAGGTACGCCTCAATCACACGCGGGAGCAGCTTTCCCTGGGCGTAGTCTCGCGCCGCGTCGCGGATCATGCGCTCATCTTCGGTCAACTGATCTTCAATCAGAAGGGGATCGTCCCAGACGAACGCAACCTTTTGTTGTGATTGGCCCGCGCTATGATCTTGCATTGTGCTCTATCTCCTATTCGAAAGGCTTCCGGAGCCCTTCCGCAGTCATTTGCTCTTACTTAAGCAGCGCCAGCATCTTTCGAAACTCTTCAGTGCCGGCGCGCTGCAACCACTCAAATGCGACCATTTCTTGTGTGACGATCTGCGCGCCGCTGCTACGCAGGCGCTCCACCGCGACCTCCGCGTTGGCCGGCTCCCGGGAGCCGATGGCATCGCCGACAACTGACGTCGCGAAACCGGCCCCCTGAAGATCGAGCGCCGCCTGCAGAACGCAAACATGCGCCTCCATGCCGGCGATCACGATCTGGTGCCGACCCGCCGCAGCCAACTCCGCAATATGCGCCCGGCACGCGGGCTCCCGCCAAGCAGAGAAGGCCAACTTCTCAAGAATAACGCCGTTGGCTGATGTGACTGCAGCGCCGATTTCGTCGAGCGTGGGGCCCAAGCCCTTCGGATACTGTTCGGTCGCAGTGACAGGCACGTCCATACAGTCTGCGTAGGCGATCAAGCGCCGAGCGTTTGCCACCACCTGTTCGGCGCCGGCTACAGCCGGAGCAAGCTTGGCTTGGACATCAATGACTAGAAGCTGAGAGGTCTTCCGCTCCAGTATCATTGACCACGTCCTCTTCGTCTCGACGACAATTGCTGGTATCCGTCTACAGCTCTAAACTGACCGATGTATCGGCAGCCTCGCCCGGATGGCGTGTCTACGCAGCGGCGTTGACTTTCAAAATCTCGTCATCCAGCCGGCACCGCGAGATTGCGTGACACACGTCAGGCGCCAGATGTTGCGTCACCACACGGCAAGCTGAAGGCATTGTGTGTTTCATGGCACAGCGTACCGGCACGACGCCACCAACAATCGTACCCTGGGTGTCCGTCCATGAGGCCGTCGGCGCACAACAACAGCTCGACGAGATCTTCTTTCGGTCCAGCGCACGCCAGCATTTCGAGACGGACGGGGCGCGTCAAGCGTTCTACGAGACGTGGTTTGGCGGCTACCTCAGAGACGACTGCGACTTTACGTTCGTCGCCGTTGCGCCGTGTCAGACACTTGTCGGTTATGTTGTCGGCAGCGACGCCAATCCATTGCATGCGCAGCGGTTCCAGTCTCTGACGTATTATCGCGCGGTGGCGGGTCTGCTTCCGGCCTACCCGGTTCATCTTCACATCAACCTTCATCCGGATTGGAGATCGCGCGGTCTCGGCTCGCGTTTGATCGAAGCGTTCGCGACCGTAGTTTCATCCCGCGGCTATGGCGGGGTCCATGTCTTTACCGAGGCCAATGCGCGCAACGTCGAGTTTTACCGGCGCAACGGATTCGTGCCAATGGCGACCGTGCCATGGCAAAGTCGTCACTTGTTGTTCCTCGGCCGCGACTTGC
>JBCCOV010000096.1:0-18111 GCA_039039985.1 Pseudomonadota bacterium
ATTCCTGTCAAACCCCTGTAAACTCTGGGCTTCTGACGATCCAGCCGACCGTCAACTGGTGCTCAAACTGGCGTTTGACGGGAAGGTGGCCTACGCCCGAAATGAGGGATATCGAACCGCCGCAATCGCCCTGCCCTTCAGGGTTTTGCAGGAATGCAACGACAACGGATACGGTTTGGTGGAGCCGAGGGGAATCGAACCCCTGACCTCTGCAGTGCGATTGCAGCGCTCTCCCATCTGAGCTACGGCCCCTGATAGAGCCCGCGGATTTAGCGAACACCGGTTTCGCGTGTCAAGCGGATCGGTCCGTGAGACGGCGTGCGCAATAAGCCCCCATCTGATGGCCGCGCGACGGCACAAAGCCGCGATCATCCACCGGCCACTTGCCGGACAGGTATCCACTCGCTAGACGGGCACTGCCGACCGGCGCAACAGGGACCCCGCACGATGACTCTATTTCTCCTTCGACTGCTGGACTTCGTGTCTTATCTTCTTGATCTTTACATCTTCATCATTCTTGCGTCGGTGATTTTCTCGTGGCTGATCGCGTTTAATGTCATCAACCCGCACAACCAGTTCGTGAGCATGGTCTGGCGCGCCCTTGACGCCATGACCGAGCCTGTGTTGCGGCCAATTCGACGGATGCTGCCGGAAATGGGCGGGCTCGACCTCTCGCCGTTGGTGCTGTTGCTCGGCATCTACTTCATTCAACGGGTCTTGATCCCAACGCTACAAGATGCCGCGAGGACGCTTGCCTGAGCCAATACAACACACGACCTGTCTGTGCGCCCGTGGCAATGGATGCGACATCCGGGTACGGGTCACGCCTAAGGCGGTACGAGACGAGATTACCGGAACGGTCGATGCACTGGACGGTCCTGCTCTGGCAGTTCGGGTCCGCGCTGTACCAGATGACGGCAAGGCAAACGCTGCGGCCTGTCGGGCGGTTGCGGATTGGTTGGGGATCGCAACGTCTCGCGTCGCGCTGGTTTGCGGGATGACGTCGCGCATCAAGACGATGCGCGTGGATATGGAACTAAGGCCAGTGGCACAGGCTCTTGACCGGCTTGCGTCACGCCAGCGGGTGTGAAGATGACGATGACACAGATCATTGACGGCAAAGCCGTTGCAGCGCGCATGCGATCCGATGTGGCGGCTTCCGTCGCCAAGTTAAAGCTGGGGCACGGCATTATACCCGGGCTGGCTGTTGTTCTGGTTGGCGACGACCCCGCGAGCCAGATCTACGTCAAGAACAAGGCCAAACAAACGACCGAGTGTGGTATGCGGTCGTTTGAACATCGTTTGCCTGCTGAGACGTCTGAGCATGACGTGTTGGACCTGATCGGTGATTTGAACCGCGCGGATGAGGTTCATGGCATTCTTGTTCAGCTGCCGCTACCGCCCGCGATTGATGCGTTACGTGTGATTGAGGCCATTGATCCCGACAAGGATGTTGACGGGTTTCACCCGATCAACATCGGGCGGTTGATGATCGGTCAGCGCGCGTTCACGCCATGTACGCCGCAGGGTTGCTTGCATTTAATCCGCGAGGCCGGCCGACCGCTGGCCGGTCTGGATGCCGTGGTGATCGGGCGATCAAACATCGTCGGCAAGCCCATGGCGCAGCTGCTGTTGGCTGAAAGCTGCACCGTGACGATTGCTCATTCGCGCACCCGCGATCTGGAGGAGGTGACCTGTCGCGCCGATATCGTCGTTGCTGCGGTTGGACGCCCCGAGATGGTGCGCAGTGCATGGATCAAGCCGGGCGCGACGGTGATTGACGTCGGCATCAACCGCGTTGCGTCCAATGGCGGCAAGTCGCGTCTCGTCGGGGATGTCGCATACGCAGAAGCGGCTCAGGTGGCCGGAGCCATTACCCCGGTTCCCGGCGGCGTTGGGCCCATGACGATCGCATGTTTGCTTAGGAATACGCTGGAGGCTGCCGAGCGGACCGCGCCCGAAGCATCGCCGTCCAATTGATCCTCAGCCGTCGAAGCCTTCGACAATGACAACGTCCGCTTCAGATGCCTCGTCGCGGATGGCTTTCGCGCGCAGGTACTCCGGGCTGTCGTAGCAGGCCTTGGCCGTTGCGTAGCTCTCGAACTCCAGCACAACATGCCGATCGTGCACGGGCCCTGACGGGGTTTCAGACTGCCCTCCCCGAACAACAAACTTGGCGCCGTACTTGCGAAACGCTTCGGCATTCGCTGCGACATAGTCCTTGTAGCGCTCCGGGTTGGTGATCCGTACCCGTGCGATCCAATAGCCTTTGGCCATATCAGTCTCCTCATTTCAGGGATCGGTGGCATGTTCGCGCGTGAGAATAGCGCAATCTGCGCGACGCGGATCTCAATCGTTTGCGACCGTAAAGGCACTCAGATCGCGCCGGCACAGGGATGCAAAGCCACGCTCGGGCGACGGCGCTCCAGGGCAGACAGTCTTCTGCAGCGCCTACCGTCGGCGGCACGGGTAGGCCGTCGTTGCGCAATGCCAGCGACCACCAGATCTATCGCAGCTCATGCGCTTCCCGCGTGCCAGCCGGTAACTCCCCCACCGTTTTCCGTATTCCCAAGTCGTGAAGGCTTCCCATTTGCGGATTGCAGCACGGCGCGCGCCCTTCTTCGTCGGCCAGGATGGGCTTTCACCGTAGTGTTGGTGTGTCACAAAGCACGTTTTGCCGCCGTAACGGGCTTGTTGATGGGTTGCGGCATTATCGAATGTGTTCTGCGCCTGGCTGGTCAGACTAACCAGACTCGCCGCCAAGAACGTGGCGGTCGCAATCGCCAAAACAACACAGTGATTATGCATGCTGCTGGTCTCCATGGAATCAATGCGTGCAAATGATGGAGACCCGGGTCAGACCTGCGGTGAGGATCGCGACAGGGGGCCCGAAGACGCGTGGTATATGCTTCTGATTCGATCGTGCTGGTTTGCAAGGTCACGCTGGTGCTGTCGAGAGCCCCGTCACACCAAAGCCGAATTATCCTCAGTTGTGATGGCGTCGAGTTCGTCTTGTTACTGTTGATCTGGTGGTCGCCCAACCGCTGCAGTGGTGGCTCAGCATAGCCATCGCGATGATTGATATCAGCCGAGCAGATCTCGCAGATACGGAATCAAAGGCAGGTCGGCCGGTGGCATGGGATAATCTGCCAGACGCATGGCACGCACCCACTTGAGTTCCTGGCCTTCGCGCGGCGTGATCGCGCCGTCCCACTGGGTACAGAGATAGAGCGGCATCAACAGGTGGAAGTCCGCATAGCTGTGGCTTGCAAACGTGAATGGCGCGACGCAGCTCGGGCATACGTCGATGCCGAGCTCTTCAAAGAGTTCACGAATGACAGCGTTTTCCGGCGTTTCGCCCGGCTGCACCTTGCCGCCGGGAAACTCCCATAACCCGGCCATTGGCTTGCCTTCCGGGCGCTTTGCGATCAGGACGCGATTGTCATCATCGATCAGTGCTGCCGCCGCCACCAAGACGAGGCGCTTTTCGCGTGAGTCCGAACTGGGATCGGCTCGGGTCATGATGGCGTGTGTGTCTGCGCTGATATGCGGTAGACGCTGGTTGTTACAGCCGTTACCCCGCGTTCCTGGAGGTTCTGACTGCCGGCAAACGCATCTCTCGTTTCCAGGTGATTGACGGTCGCCCATTCCCCATAAATGTCCTGCACTTCATCGGTTGTGACCGAAAACGGAGGACCGTCCATTTCGGACTGATCGTACGTGATGGTCAGCAGAAGCGTTTGCGCAGATTTCGGCAGGGTCCGGCCCATGTGGACGGCATAGCGTTGGCGCAATTCGGGCGGTAGTGCGATCAGGCTTGCGCGGTCGTACACGGCCGAAACTGCAGACACATGCCGTGGCTCGAGGGCAAAGAAATCTCCACACCACAGTGCAATCGAGCCGGACGACTTGATAATGAAGCCGTCTTGTTCGGTCGGTGTCGGCGTGAGGCCGTTCTCAGCAAAGAACGCATCAATTGCAACATCGCTCAATTCGACGCCGATGACCGTGTGGCCGCGTTCCGCGAGCCATATCATGTCGACGCTCTTGCCGCATAGCGGTACGAAAACTGTCGCGTTCTTGTCCGGGCAGATTGCCGGCCAGTGCTTCATCAGAAGCTTGTTGGTATCGCCCTGGTGAAACGCGATCCGGTTTTCGCGCCAGCGGATGTGCCAGAACTCTGCGTCCATAATTGGCCTGTTCAGCTGCGATAATCTGCGTTGATCGAGATGTAATCGTGGGTGAGATCGCACGTCCATACCGTTGCGGCGGCACTGCCCACGCCGACGTCGACGGCAATGTCGATGTGGTCGCCCCGCATGTACTGCGCGACGATCTCCTCGTTGTAGTTTGCAGCCCGTTCGCCTGCCTCGGCAACAATGTGCGGGCCGAAGGCGATCGAGAGTTTGTCGCGGTCGGCATGCGCGCCTGACTTTCCAACCGCCATCACAATGCGTCCCCAATTCGGGTCTGACCCGGCAATCGCGGTTTTGACCAGGGGCGAGTTGGCAATCGACAGCGCGATCTTGCGTGCACCGATGACATGCTCGGCGCCCTTCACGGCGATTGTGACGAACTTGGTGATCCCTTCACCATCTTTCGCGATCTGAAGAGCCAAATCGCGCATGACGGCATGCAACGCGTTGCGGAACGCGAGAAAGCGCGGGTCCGATCTTTGAGCAATCTTGGGCGTTCCGGCTTGTCCGGTGGCAAACACCAGGAACGTGTCGCTTGTCGACGTGTCGCCGTCGACAGTGACGCAATTGAACGTCATCGCGTTCAATTCACGCACCACGTCGCGCAACAGCTGAACATCTATGGCTACGTCGGTGAATACGAATGCCAGCATCGTCGCCATATCCGGCGCGATCATGCCGGAGCCTTTTGCGATTCCTGCGACGTGATGGGGTTGCTCATCGCTTACGAACGATTTGGCTGCAAGTTTCGGATAGGTATCCGTCGTCATGATCGCGGCGGCAGCGTCGAGCCAATCCCGCTGCGTCGGCGGTTCGGATGCTCCGCGCGCCATGTCTGTGAGGGTTACGGAAAAGCCGCTCACGTCCATGGGCTCGCCAATCACGCCGGTGGACGCCAGGAACACGTCCTCGGGCTTGCAACCCACGGCACCGGCAGCAGCCATAGCCGTCAACTCTGTCGCGTGGATGCCGCGTTGCCCCGTAAATGCATTCGCGTTGCCGGCGTTGACGACAAGCGCGCGGGCGTTGCCACGCTTCAGGTGGTTCCGGCACCAATTGACCGCCGCGGACCGTGTTGCTGATTGGGTGGTGACGCCCGCTGCGACGGTCTGCGGCGGTAAAACCGCCAGCAGAAGGTCTTTGCGGCCCTTATAGCGGATCCCAGCTTCGACAGAGACCAGGCTCACGCCGCGCAGTTGCGGCATCACAGGCGGTGCCTCGGGTGCAAAAGGCGAGGTCTTTGTAACGGCCATAACAGGGTCTCTTGTCAGCAGGCATAGACGTCGTGGACTGTCGAAGCCGCTCAAATACATGATCGGGGCGGCTCGCTGTGCGCGTTATTGCTTTTTATTGGCTGAGTTGGCCTCCGACTCGACTTGTTTGCGGATGGCAGGATCAACATACTCGAGCTTTGCGGACTTGCGCAGTCCGTCAACGATGGATTTGACCCGCTCCCGAACGACGACGATGCGCAGTCGATCCTTCACGCTGTCGAATGCCGGTGGCGCCTTTTTGCGGCGATCAATCAATTTGATGATGTGCCAGCCAAACCGCGACTTTACGGGTTGTGAGATCTCGTCCTTTTTCAGTGCGAATGCTGCCTTTTCGAACGCAGGAACCATCATACCGCGGGCGAAGTAGCCCAAGTCACCGCCGCGCTCGCGGCTGCCGGGGTCCTCAGAGTTCTTTTTGGCAAGTTCGGCAAAGTCGCCATCGTGGACGAGGGCCTCGTAGACTTCTTTGGCCTTGTCCTCAGTTTTCACCAGGATGTGGGACGCACGGATCTCGTCGCCGGCGGCCGACGGCTTGATGTTATCGTCATAGAACTTGCGGAGATCAGCGTCTGTCACCTTGGCGAGAATCTGGCTCTCAAAGTACGCTTCCCGCAAGGACCGGCGCTTCCAGTAGGCGAGCCGCTCACTAAAGGCTGGCGTTTCGCCCAGTTTGGCCGTGTTGGCCGCTTCGGCAATGAGTTGATTCTCGATCAGGAATTCGATCAGCACACGGCGCCGGGCGTTCTGCGGGACGCGGCTGAGCTGCGCACCGATTTCAGCCTCTGCGAGTGCCACGTCTTTCTCCGTGATCACTGCACCATTTACTTTCGCGACAACCTTCGTGTCATCTGCGAGCGCGCCAGACGCGGCTGCTACAACCATAACCCATGCCACCGCTGCTGCGGCACATTTCCAAGATTCAAACACTCGGAAGCTCCTCAGGATGAGACGCTTGCGCGTCGAAATGGCCGGCGCCTCGCGCGATCCCAATGATGTGGCGCGACGGAGTGAGGGCTGGCTCTATCTGCACAATACGCGCAGCAAGCATTAACTGCCAACCCGGCAGAGTTGGCATCTGGCCGTTACCGGCCCGCGCCGAGCGTCGCGGCTTGTTCAAGGAATTGGGTCTTTGACGGCCCATTCATTGACAACGCCCACCACGGCTACCTAATTGAGCGTGGAATGTGAATGCTACCGCACTCACCGGACGATCGCCCGAAAGCGCAGGCCTTTGAGACCCGCCGCCGGACAGACACCGGGTGCGGTCGCAATATTGTGTTCAAGCAGGCGTTTGGGGGACGGTTCTCCTCGTCGGCGGCACATCAGATAGAAGGCGACCCGATGGTTTCGCTCGGCAACGTATCTTTTGGCAAACTTGCATCTAAGTTCTTTGGATCGTCCAACGAACGGCGCGTTCGTCGTTTTCTGCCCAGGGTTGAGGCAATTAACGCGCTTGAGCCGGAGCTGGAGCAACTCTCGGACGACGAGTTGCGTCAGCGCACTGACATGTTCCGCCAGCAGATTGCCGATGGCACGTCGCTGAACGACATTCTGGTGCCGGCATTTGCAACCGTGCGAGAGGCCGCCAAGCGCACACTTGGCCAGCGGCATTTTGACGTGCAGCTGATTGGCGGCATGGTGCTCCACGAGGGCAAGATTTCGGAGATGAAAACGGGTGAAGGAAAGACACTTGTCTCGACTTTGCCTGTATATCTCAACGCCTTAGCGGGTAAAGGCGTGCACGTCGTCACGGTCAACGACTATCTGGCACGGCGTGATGCCGAGTGGATGGGCCAGATTTACCGGTTCCTCGGGCTGACGGTCGGCGTGATTATGCACGACCTGGACGACGACGAGCGCCAGAGAGAGTACGCCTGCGACGTGACGTACGGTACGAACAACGAGTACGGCTTCGATTATCTGCGCGACAACATGAAGATGGCGAAGGCCGAGATGGTCCAGCGTGACCATCACTTCGCGATTGTCGACGAAGTTGACTCGATTCTGATCGACGAAGCCCGCACGCCGCTCATTATCTCGGGCCCTATCGAAGACCGTGCCGAGCTTTACGCCCAGATCGACGGATTGCTTCCAAATCTTGAAGCTGACGACTACGAGCTAGACGAGAAGCAAAAGACCGTCACGTTCACGGAAACCGGTAACGAGCGCATCGAGGCGCTGTTGCTCGAAAATGGGCTGATCGAAGGGTCGCTGTACGATATCGACAATGTGACCGTTGTTCACCATGTCACGCAGGCCCTGAAGGCGCATAAACTGTTTCTGCGCGACAGAGACTACATCGTTCGCAACAACGAAGTTGTGATCATTGACGAGTTCACGGGCCGTATGATGCCGGGCCGTCGGTACTCTGAAGGCCTGCACCAGGCGCTGGAGGCGAAAGAGGGCGTCGACGTCCAGCCTGAAAACCAGACGCTCGCGTCGATTACGTTCCAAAACTACTTCCGGCTGTATGAAAAGCTTGCGGGTATGACCGGAACGGCGGCGACCGAAGCCGACGAGTTCATGGACATCTATGGGCTCGATGTCGTCGAAGTGCCGACGAACTTGACGGTCGCGCGCATGGATGAAGACGACGAGATTTACCGGACAGCGGAAGAGAAGTGGGAAGCGATCATTGACGAGATCGCGAGCGCGCGCGAGCGCGGTCAGCCGGTTCTCGTCGGAACGGCGTCGATTGATAAGAACGAATATCTATCCGGTTTGTTGAAGAAGCGCCGCGTGCCGCACCAGGTTTTGAACGCGCGCTACCACGAGCAAGAGGCCGACATTATCGCGCAGGCCGGCGTGCCTGGCGCCGTGACCATCGCAACCAACATGGCTGGTCGCGGGACAGACATCCAGCTTGGCGGCAACTATGATCTGCGGGTGAAGGGTGAACTCGGCGACATGCCGGAAGGGGCCGAGCGCGACGCGGCGGCTGCCAAAATCCGTGAAGAAATCGATGGCTTGCGCAAGCGTGTGCTCGACGCGACCGAAGAGATTGAACTCGAGCCGGCAAAGGGCACAAAGCCAGCCAAGACCGTCGTCAAGCCTGGTGGTCTGTACGTGATCGGAACGGAGCGGCACGAAAGCCGCCGGATCGACAATCAGCTTCGCGGCCGTTCAGGCCGGCAAGGCGACCCTGGTCGGTCCAAGTTCTATCTGTCCCTCGAAGATGATCTCATGCGCATCTTCGGCGGCGGACGCATGGATCGGATCTTGAGCACGCTCGGACTGCAACGTGGCGAAGCCATCGCGCATCCGATGATGAACAAGTCGCTTGAGATGGCGCAAAAGAAGGTCGAAGCGCGGAACTTCGACATGCGCAAGCAGATCCTGAAGTACGACGACGTGATGAACGATCAGCGAAAGGTCATCTTTGATCAGCGCCTCGACATCATGGCTCAGGACGATGTTTCCGAAACCGTACAGGATATGCGCCACGAGGTTGTTGCGGCGCTTGTCGCGCGGACCATTCCTGAAAACGCCTATGCGGAGCAATGGAACACCGCCGAGCTTACCAAGGGCATTCAGGACCTATTCGGGCTTGAGCTTCCGATCGCCGAATGGGCGAGTGAAGAAGGCATTGCGGACGAGGAGATCCGCGAGCGCATCATCAAACAGATTGATGAAAAGGCCGCGGCCAAGACAGTCGATCTCGGCGCCGAAAACATGCGTCAGATCGAGAAAATGATCCTCCTGCAAACGCTGGACCATTTGTGGCGGGAGCATCTTGTTCAGGTCGAGCATCTGCGGCAGGTCATCGGGTTCCGTGCCTACGGCCAGCGCGACCCGCTTAACGAGTACAAGCACGAGGCGTTCCTGCTGTTTGAGCACATGCTGGTGCGGTTGCGCGAGGCTGTCACCGGTCAATTGATGCATGTCGAATTGATGCCGCAGGAACCGCTCTACGACGACGTGGAGCTCGACACCAGCCAGCTGACGGCCTTCCGTCCTGATGTTGCGGATTTGGATGACTTCGCAATGGCGGATGCGGCGATCGCTGGCGGTGACCGCCTTGAGCGCATGGCCGAAGAGGACGACGGCGAACTCAAAACCCGGCCGGTACGGACCCGTGTCGCTGCGACATCACGCGATCCGAGCAATCCGGCAACCTGGGGCAAGGTTGCGCGCAATGAGCTGTGTCCGTGCGGATCGGGCAAGAAATACAAGCACTGTCATGGGCGGTTGGCATAGCGGCGATAGATCGCCAGCCAGGTTCGCCCATCCAGGCTCTTGTGGTCCAGATGAGATTGGGATGGTGCGGTGTCACCTCGGGACATGACAGGCTGGGCCTCACAAGCGTTTACGGCCCACTAAACGGATACGAACAATATGATCTGATTGCGCTGCAAAGCGCGAGCAAAATGGCAATGTCTCCGAGGTAGTATTCTTAACGACTTCGGGAGCTTATCTGCATGCGATCTCATACTGTCTTGGTTGTTGACGACGATCCGGTCCAGCGGTTGTTGCTGTCCAACGTGTTGGAGCGTGCGTTTCGTGTGAACGTCTTGGCTGCACGCGGCGGCGTTGAAGCGCTGAAGATTTTGCAACGTCAGACGGACGTTATCGATCTCATGCTGCTCAACCTTTACATGCCGGACATGGACGGCGTTGAGGTCTTAATGGCGCTGAGCGAGACCGGCGCTAGCCCACCGCTGGCTCTGATGAGTTCCGATCAGCATATGTTGCACGCTGCCGCTATGCTCGCCAACGGCTACGGCCTTCCGTCCGTTGCAACGCTGCCGAAGCCAATTGATCTCGAGCGCCTGGGGGATGTTGTCGTGCGTGCCGTGGGCATAAATGCGCAGCTGTCGCAACCGCGGCGACGAAGACTGGCAGCGCGCGCGCAGATGTCTTTGCCGATTGGCGCCTGACGCTTATCAGACCGCCACAGCGTGCAGTTTCGGAGGTGTCGAACAGAGAAGGGCCGCCACTTTGGCTCCGGCCCTCCAAACGTATTGCCGGGGAGCAGCGCGGCGTCAGTGCGGCGTCGGACCGTTGGCTGCCAAGAACGGCAGCAGTGCCGCATGAAAGGCCGGCGGATTTTCCAGCTGCAGCATGTGCGATACGCCCGGTATCTCCACATACTCCGACCCGGCAATCGCGCCGTGAATGGCCTGTGCTGCGGCCGGCGGCGTCGCCGGGTCCTCAGAGCCGACGATAACCTGCGTGGGGCAGGTGACAGCCGGAAGGTCGGCCGTAATATCCAGCTGCGATATGGCATGACACCAGCCGATAAACCCGGCAACCGGCGTGGATGTGACCATGCCGCGCAACAGTTCGACGACGTCAGGGCGATTTGACAGAGTGTCGTCAGTGACCCATCGGGCAATTGCGCCGTCCACGGTCGCTTCCATTCCGCCTTCCTCGGCCAAGGCGATCCGCTCTCGCCACGCCTGTGCACCGGCTGCGGCAGGAGCGCTCGAGGTCGAGACCAGCGACAAACAGTGAAACCTGTCCCTGTAGCTCAGCCCGAGGTGCTGGCCCACCATGCCACCCATGGACAGGCCGACAAACCGAGCCTTGTCCATGCCGACGTGGTCCATCAGCGCGATGACGTCTTTTGACAGAGTGGCAAAATCGTAGGCGCCTGTTGGCGCGCTGGTCTCACCGTGCCCGCGTGCGTCAAAGCGCAAGACGCGATAATGCGGTTCCAATGTTGAGGTCAGCGCATCCCAGCTTCGAAGCGTCGTTGCGAGTGGATGATGCAAGACAACCGGCGGGGCATCAGGCGAGCCGCAAATCTCGTACGCGAGGTCTATACCGTTAACTGTCGCCCGCATCGTGTGAGCCTCCCAACATCATATGTCGGTCGAGACCGTATGCGATGCCTGATCAGAACGCGAGGGGTATTCGCGCCGGCCGCGTCGGCATTGCGGTTCCGTCAAGACGCTTGGATCTGATGGCTCTCACCGTTGACGGCTGAGACCGTCAAACGTTAGCGATCTCCACGAAAAAGGATGTCGCTCATTGCCGGGCGGCCAGCGTTGCTTGACCGCGGCGGAATACGACCAAGTGACTGCCTGGGCCGGGTCGTGTAGTTCTGGGCCGTATGACTAAATTGGCGTTTCGGTCCTGGCGCCCGAACATAGCGTTCTGATCCATTTGCCGTACTCGGCAGCGGAACGAAGGGCTCAAGAACGGGACGTTCAAGCCGCGGGCATGCGCCGGTCGGGTCGGGCTTGGCACCGCTATAGACCGCGTTCACCACATAGCGGCGTTCACAAACGACAACTGGCGGTGGCACACGATTCGCCTCGAACGCATCGTATCCCTGCTTCAGCGTTGCCCAGAACTTGCGGTGCCGGCTTTTGCTGTGACGCTGCAAGTTGGCTTCGGTGAACCGGAACGGAAAGGCGTGCACATGCATCTTGTTTTGGCCGCCGATGAAGGCCTCGCGCGCAAGGGCGTAGATCTCCTCGATCCATGTATCCGTCATTGCGTAACAGCCTGCCGACGTACAATCGCCGTGGACCATCAAAAAGTTGCCGGTACGACGGTTGGCCCGATCAAACGCGTTCGGATAGCCGAGATCAAACGAAAGATGGAAGCTTGAGTTCGGGTTCATCTGGTATCGGTTGACCGTATAGAATCCCTCGGGCGCCTGTTTATCGCCTTGCTTGAACTTGGGGCCAAGCCGTCCCGACCACGCGCAGATCGGATAGGTCTTTAGGTGGTAGAACCGCCCGTCTTTGCGCTGTTTCCAGACCTCAAGCTCTGCCTCAGCTTTAAAAATTCGAATGAAAATCGGAGACGATGCCCGCATCTTCTTAGCCGCCATCAGACGCATCATATCGTTCGAGAGCGGTTTGAGGTGGGCTGGTATGTCGATTTTGGCGCAGCCTGCCAAGACGACGCCTGCCAGAAGCCCTGCCGCTATTGCCGAGAGCCTCGCTGGCCGAAACGCCGTGCCTGCGCTCGATAACGCCCTTAGCGGATGCCAAGCATTTATCGTTCGCTGTTGGCTGTCGCTCATCCCAAAATCCCTTGCCCGGAGGAGGCTCTGACCATGGTCAACGCAGAACGATAGCGCGATAAGTGAAAAAACATGGTTAGCGATTCCCGACCATGGCCCATGTCCCTCATTCGCCCGCCCCACATAAGTCGCGGCAGCCGCGTGACACAGACCTGTCGCTGTACCATCAATTCAACGAATCCGAACACCACACCAACAGTTTAGCGTGGGTGCCGCGCTGCGGGGGCAGCAATACGGCAGCAATCGTTCAAAATTCGAGATAAAGTCGTTGTGATCGGCCCTTATGCGCGTGAATTCAAATGCTCGGGCGGCCAATAACCAGAAAACGATCCTGGCGATGGGCCCGAATCTGATCGCTGGACATGCCTTCGAAGGCTTCAAGCGCGCCGGCGATACGTTCGCCGGTCGTCGTGATCATCGCTGCGGGATCGCGATGGGCGCCGCCAACAGGTTCGATCACGATTTCATCAACAACGTTCATGTTGCGAAGGTCTTCTGCCGTGATCTTCATGCTGGTTGCTGCATCAACAGCGCGAGATGAGTCGCGCCACAAGATCGACGCCGCTGCCTCTGGCGATGCAACTGTGTAGATCGCGTGTTCCAGCATGAGAATGACATTCGCCGTTGCGATGGCGATCGCGCCGCCTGAGCCGCCTTCGCCAGCAACCACCGTGACGATGGGGACACCCAGACCCAGACTGCAGTCGGTTGAGCGCGCAATCGCTTCGGCCTGACCGCGCTCTTCGGCACCGACGCCCGGATAGGCACCGGCTGTATCGACAAACGTAATGACCGGCATATCGAAACGCTCAGCCATTTCCATCAGGCGAACCGCCTTGCGATAACCTTCTGGGCGGGCCATGCCAAAGTTATGCTTGATACGGCCATCGGTATCAGAGCCCTTTTCGTGCCCGATAACCATAATCGGTTCCCCCCGAAACCGCGCCGGCCCGCCAATGATTGCGGCGTCCTCGCCGTGATATCGGTCGCCGGCCAGTGGCGTGAATTCGTCAAACAGCTGATCGATGAAATTGACGGTGTGAGGTCGGTCCGGATGGCGCGCAACCTGAGTTTTTTGCCAAGGCGTCAGCTTGCTGTACGTTTCAGCCAACGCATCGTGTGCCTTCTTCTGCAGAGTATCGATTTCTTCTGCGATTGAGACTGAATCCCCCTCGCGCGCGAGCAGCTTCAGCTCGGCAATCTTGCTCTCCAGCTCTGCGATTGGCTTTTCGAAGTCGAGATAGGTCTTGATGGCCTGGCGATCCACGGGCGCCTCTGGTTTGTCTCGTTTTGTCTCGTGACGGTTTTGACCCCGACTGTAAGCTCGCCGCTATGCGACGCGAATCCGCGGCGAATCTGCACGACTTGGGGCCAGTTCAGGCGCGAAAAGGCGCTATTCTGTCCCGCTGTCAAGAGTGTCAGTGCCGTTTAGACCGTTCGCCTCATGCTGCGCCAAAGGGTGATGGGTCGCAACCAGGGCCTTCAAGCGCTCGTCGAGGACGTGGGTATAGATCTCGGTGGTTGAGATATCTGCGTGGCCCAGCAATTGCTGAACCGCCCGAAGATCGGCGCCACGATCCAGCAAATGGCTTGCAAACGCATGACGCAGAACGTGCGGGCTGACGCGGTCGGGATCAATCCCGGCTGCATCGGCAACTTGTTTTAGATCGCGTGCCACGGCCTGCCGTGTCACATGGCCATGCTGGCTGCGGGCCGCGAACAGCCACTTGCTGGACTTCAGGCCGCTGCCGCCGTCACTGCCTTGGGCGGCAAAATCGAGGTAGGCAGCCAGCGCAGTCCGCGCGGCGTCGTTCATCGGAACCAACCGCTCTCGCCCGCCTTTCCCCCGGATCATCAGCAGGCGTGGGTCGCCGCGCAGGACCGTCCGTGGGAGACTAATCAGCTCGGTGATGCGTAAGCCGGTCGCATACAGCATTTCCAGAAGACAGTAGATCCGCAGCGCGCGGAGCTTGTCGCGCCCCGTTGCTTTCGCCGCCTGGCCGCGGGCCGCGGAGAGCAGGCTTTCAACCTCGGCAACGGTCAAGGATCGCGGCAGGCTTTTGGCTTGTTTCGGTGCCTCCAGCCCGCGCGATGGATCGATGCTTATCGTGCCCTCGAGAACGAGAAAGCGGAAGAACTGCCGCAGCGATGAGATGTGGCGCGCCCGGGTTTTCGGAGATAGTCCCGCGTCGGCCAGGTGGGTGACGTAGGCACTCAGGTCGCTTGCTGTTGCCCGGCTCAGGTCTACCGGCCCGCCGCCAAGGAACGCTGCGGCGCGCTCAAAGTCGCTGCGGTAGGCGGCGATTGTGTTTTCGGCAGCACCACGCTCCGCCGCCAGTGCGGCAAGAAATGCGGAGACGGGGTCGGAATCGGCAACTTCGTCTTTACGTTCTGGCCCGGCACCCGTTCGTGTCATTGATCGAGCCCCGTTCGCGGCCAGCTGGTAAAGACTGCTTCAACAGCGAGCCGCCTCGCATCCGCTTCCAGCCCCACTCGCTTGAGCGCACGAACACTGTCGCCAAGCGCAAGCATGTGGGCACCTTCTGCGCCATTCGGGCCGATGGTCTGTAACGCGAGGAGAACGGTGCGCGCAGACTGTCTCGCCTGTGACGCGTTCGCGAGTTCGCGCAGAACGCCCGTCTTCGGCAAATGCCCGTCTGATGGTTGTTTCGCGCGATTCGCGGTATCCCACAGACCGATCGGGACATTGTAGTTCAAGGCATCGAGCACCGTCGCAAGGCGATGCAAATCGCGTTCGCGGAAGCGGCCAGCACGCGCCAGGCGCTCGACGGCATCAAGGTCGCGACCGCGGGATCGGGAAGATTGGGGATCAGCCATATCGACCAAAGCGAGCCAGTGGCGCAGACGCTTCGCCGGCGTTTCGTCCAGTGTTGCGGCGAACGCGATCCAGTCCCGCGCGACATCCAGTTTGCCAGATGCAATGGCTGCCTCGATCGCGGTTTCGGCAAACCATCCAATCTCGGCGACCCGCTTGATCTGATGCAATACCGTTGCGACCAGGCGCAAGGCGGCAACGGGATGGCCGGCGCGTTTGGCACTGTCGAGGAATGTACGGATATCGCGGGTCCGCTGATACATGGCGCGCTCACGCCCAATGGTCAGCCACAAACGGGCGCGTCGAGTCGCGTCTGTTTCCGGGTCGTTGACCCGCAGTTTCTCTGCCGTTGCGTAGGCTTCGTTGAGGTCGTCTGACGACAATGCACTTGCGCCCGCGGCTGCTTCCGCTGCGGCGATCCGCAGGTTGGGCGGCGCATTGGGGTCGATCGCCAGCGCGACAACGGCTGGCAAGCTGGCCTTTGAAACATGCGCCGCCGTTAGTGCGCCCGGAAGCAGCTGCAGCAGGCGCACGTCAATCAAAGACAGGCCGGTTGCATTGTCTGCACCACCCGGGGATCCAGCCCCGACACGATCCAAAATCGTCAATGTTTGAGGGGCATCGACGCCGGCCTCTTTGGCCAATTGAGCGGCCAGCGTTGCGCCGCTTGGCTGGCCGGACCGGGCCGCACAATATCCGGCATAGATGATGGCTATCGCGCGGGCGTCAGCCGATAGCGCAGTCGGCTGCGACGCTGCTTGCTTGATCGCCGCGCAGCCGTCGTCGATATCACCAAGTGCAATTTGCGCGCGTGCCGCTTTCAGCTTCACCGGAACCGAGGCTGCGGGGCCTGCGCTGGTTGCGACTCTGAGGCTTTCACGAAAGGCACCGGAGTCAAAGAGGGCGTCCGCAAGTGCTGCGACCATCTCCGGCTCGGGTTGCGCCGCCATATTGGTGAGCAACTGCAACCATGTCGGCCGGAGCGACCATGACTTGCTGGGGTGCTTAAGGCCACGCAGGTGGGCCGTCAGCGTTTCCGCCGTCATGCCTTGCCAGGACTCGGCCTTGCCGGCTGGGGTCGACGCCGGAGGCGAGATCGGCGGCAGCTCCTTGCTGCGGACAGCTGTATCGTTCGGCAGCCGCGGTGACGCCGGATCGGTATAACCCCGATCCGAAGCATTTAAACCAGAGTTGATGGGCAATCCGGAGTTGTCGGATGGCGTAGGTTCATAGGTCGAGCTTCGATCGGCCGGGCGGGCACGATCCCGGTCGGTTGGGCGCTGCTCCCGCTTGGGAGGCACAGCATCACGGTCGCGAAACGGATTCCAACCTTCGTCAGCTGCGATTGCGCCGGTTGCGGTCAACACGGAGAGCGCAAGAATGGCAGATGCGATGGCACCGGACTTTTTTACTGCAAAGATCATGACAGAGATCGTGACTCGCCCCGTTCTGATCGCCCGAGCTGCTGCAAAATCCCTGGCGCTGCATTCCTCAGCGCTGAATTTTCAGTCCCGGCACGGATTTTCTCACCTCTTTGGGCTCAGGCTCGAAATGCACTGCCATCATGTATAAACCTGCGTACCCCGCCCCAGCTAAGACGATGGCAGCGAGAAATGACCGGAACAGTGCTGGCATTGGGCCGAAAACCTCGCCAAGTTCGAGTCCGCATGGGCATCGATACGCAATCCGCTAGACTGCGACTTTGCTATTCGTGTGACAATTCGATGTAGCCGATCAAAAGTTCATGATCGGCTGCGCGAAGCCTGAAACAAAACTGCCCTGTTGGAGCAGACTAGGAACCAAGCGCTAACTGATGGACGCACGCGCGGCGGACATTAACTTGAATCGGCGCGGACTGCGTTGCAAGTTGCAGCATTGCAAGGGGTCGACGAGGTGAGTGTGGCAATTCGGAAACGCGTAGGAGGCGGCGGTGACTCGGGTGCGGTCAATGCCGCCACACGCAAATCAGGTCGGCTTCACCAGCGGAGTTCTGAGATTCGCGAGAGTCTTGGAGGTCGGTCGATTGTGCTTGTCGGTCTGATGGGTTGCGGAAAATCGTCGATTGGCCGGCGTTTGGCGTCAAAACTTGGATTGCCATTTGTCGACGCTGACGATGAAATCGAGCGGGCAGCACATAAGACGATCGAGGAGATCTTCAGGGATCACGGCGAAGCGTATTTCCGCGAAGGTGAGCGGCGTGTCATCCACCGGCTGCTTGGCGAGGGACCACGCGTGCTGGCCACAGGCGGTGGCGCCTACATCGATGCGGACACTCGGGCGGCGATTGCCGAGGCCGGAATCAGTGTCTGGCTGCGCGCAAAGCTATCCGTGCTTATGGAGCGGGTTCGCCGCCGCGACAACAGGCCGTTGCTGAAGCATTCGGATCCTGAGGCTAAGATGCGCGAGCTGATCAACGCGCGATATCCGATCTACGGTCGTGCTGATCTCGTGGTCGACTCTCGCGACGTGGCCCACGACGTGATCGTCTCGGAGATCATCGCCAAGATCGAGCGCTTCGTCCGTCCGCAGGTTTGACAGGCAAAAATGATATGAACGTCCAGACTGTGCGGGTCGGGCTTGGTGCCCGTGCCTACGATATCTTGATCGGTGCCGGACTGATTGGACAAGCGGGCAGATTGATTGGAGCGCGCGGTCTTGGTCGGCGCGTCGCGATCGTTACGGATCGCAACGTGGCTCCGCACTATGTCGACCAGCTTGCGGACGGACTGCGCGCCGGCGGCGTCGAAATCCGCGGTAGCGTCATTGTCCCGCCGGGTGAGCGCGCCAAATGTTGGGCGGAGGTCGAGCGCGTTTGCGATGAGCTGC
>JBCCOV010000097.1:0-18054 GCA_039039985.1 Pseudomonadota bacterium
ACGGGCTCCGGCAAGTCGAGTTTTGCGCGCAAGCACTTTCTTGAGACGGAGATCGTCTCGTCGGACCATTGCCGGGCTTTGGTTTCAGACGACGAGACGGACCAGAGTGCGATCGGCGATGCGTTCGCGCTACTGCGCTATACGGCCGGCATCCGCTTGCATCGGCGGAAGCTGACGGTCATCGATGCCACCTCGGTTCGGCGTGAAGACCGGGCGGAATTGGTCCGTCTCGCGCGCCAATATCATGCGCTTCCGGTTGCGTTGGTGCTCGATATCGATCCCGAGATTTGCCATGCGCGCAACGAAGGGCGCGAAAACCGGGATTTTGGGTCTTACGTTGCGCGGAATCATGCGCGCGCATTGCGGCGCGGATTGCGCGGACTGCAAAAGGAGGGATTTCGCCAGATCCAGATCATGCGCTCGCCGGAAGACGTGGATGCGCTTGAGATCACGCGTGAACCCCTTTGGACGGATCAGCGCCATGAACACGGGCCGTTCGACATTATTGGTGACATTCATGGCTGCTTCGATGAGTTGACGCGCCTGATGACGACACTTGGCTACATTGTCGATCCGTTCGAAGAGGGCAGTGAAGATCTGATCCGGGCGCGGCATCCAGATGGGCGGGTCGCGTTCTTTGTCGGGGACATTGTCGACCGCGGGCCGCGGAACAAGGACTGCCTGCGCTTGGTCATGGGCATGTGCGAGGAAGGATCGGGCCGGTGTGTGATCGGCAACCACGACTTCAAGCTCGAGAAGTGGCTGCGCGGCCGCAAAGTGCAATTGAACCACGGTCTGGATCTGACAGCGGCAGAGCTTGAGGCAACCTCGGAGACGTTTCGGACCAGCGTCAAGCGGTTCATCGGTGACCTGCGCTCGCACGCGTGGTTGGCCGACGGGGCGCTGGTGGTTGCCCATGCGGGGCTGAAGGAAGAGATGCATGGTCGCGGGTCCAGTGCGGTGAGAAGCTTCGCCATGTTCGGCGAAACCACTGGCGAAATTGACGAGTTCGGGTTGCCGGTCCGGTTGGAATGGGCGCGCAACTATCGGGGACAAGCTGATGTCATCCACGGGCATACGCCCGTCCATACACCGGACTGGCTGAACAATACGCTGTGTGTCGACACGGGTTGCGTCTTCGGCGGCAAACTCACGGCGTTGCGATGGCCGGAGCGCGAGACCGTATCTGTCCCGGCTGCGGCACAATATGCTGTTCCGGCCAAGCCGCTCGATGCCGATGCCGATCTCACGGCGCAGCAGGACCACGACCGCATTCTCTTTTTTGATGACTACGCGACAAAACGGCGGATCGAGACCCGGTACAAGAGCACAATCCTCATTCCCGAGGAGAACAGCCTCGCCGCCCTTGAGGTCATGAGCCGTTTTGCTATCGATCCGCGCTGGCTGGTTTACTTGCCGCCAACCATGGCGGCGTGCCCGACAGCATCTGACGGCCCAATGCTCGAGCACCCGGCGCAAGCGCTTGACTACTTCGTGGAGCAGGGCGCACGCGATGTTATCGTTGAAGAAAAGCACATGGGTTCGCGGGCGCTGCTGATTGCCGCCAAGGATGCAGACATCGCCCGCGCGCGCTTCGGTGTTGAAGATGGCAAGGCCGGCGTCGTCTATACGCGGACCGGGCGGCCATTCTTCAAGGACGAGGGGTTTGAAGCCGATGTGATTGGCCGCGTGATTGCCGCTATGGCGGCGTCTGGTCTTTGGGACGAGCTCGACACCGACTGGGTGCTGCTTGATGCGGAGCTCATGCCGTGGTCCGCAAAGGCGCAAGATCTTTTGCGCAAACAGTATCTGCCGACCGTTGCCGCAGCGCGGACGTCCGCCGAGTCGTTGTTAGCGGCGTTGGACCGGGCAAAGCATGTGACCGGTTTGGAGGCCTTGCGCGCCGCAGCGGAGGTGCGCCGTGACAACGCCAATCGGATGGGCAAAACAATCGCCGGCTACTGCTGGGATGCGGATACGATTAACGACTATCGCATTGCGCCGTTCCACATTCTGGCAACGGAAGGGTGCGTGCACGCCAATCAAACCCACGTCTGGCACATGACGCTGCTTGAGCGATTGGCCGGGACGGATCCAATCCTCCAGCCCACCGGCTGGCGTCAAATCGACGCCGGTGATGCCGAGGCCCGGGCCGGCGTTGTCGACTGGTGGATGCAACATACGGAGGCCGGAGGTGAAGGGTTCGTGATCAAGCCGAACGGATTTCTGGTGGCAGCCGAGCGCGGGCTTGTGCAGCCGGCCATGAAGGTGCGCGGTCGCGATTACCTCAGGATCATCTACGGGCCGGATTATGATCTTCCCGACAACGTCTCGCGCCTGCGCCGTCGCGGCTTGATGCGCAAGTTTTCCCTGGCGGACCGGGAGTTTAAGCTCGGGCTGGAAGGGTTGCATCGCTTTGTCGAGCGCCAACCGCTGGCCAGGGTCCACGAGTGCGCCCTGGCCGTGCTCGCCCTGGAAAGCCAACCGGTCGATCCGCGACTTTAGCTGTTCGTCTTTTGCCGTTGTCGACGAATGCCGCTGTTTTGGGCTATTATATAAGTCAGTCTTCTTTGACGCGTTGCCGCAGAGACGGCGCTTTGTAGTGGGCGGCGGAGGTCGTACATGACACAGATCCCGGACTTCACGACCGTTGACTTTGAGACGCCGACGCCTCGAGGTGACGTGTCCGGCATTGCGCCGTGGCAAACGCCTGAGGGCATTGCAGTTAAGCCCGTTTACGGTGAGGGCGACCTCAAAGGCCTCGATTTTGTTGAGGCTTGGCCGGGTATTCCGCCATATCTGCGCGGGCCGTATCCGACAATGTATGTCACACGGCCATGGACGATCCGGCAATATGCCGGGTTCTCGACGGCGGAAGAAAGCAACGCGTTCTATCGGCGCAATATTGCCGCGGGCCAGAAGGGCCTTTCGGTTGCGTTCGATCTTGCCACGCACCGTGGCTACGACTCCGATCATCCACGGGTGAAAGGCGATGTGGGCATGGCCGGTGTCGCGATCGATTCCATCTATGATATGCGAACGCTGTTTGACGGGATCGACCTCGGTCAGATGTCCGTGTCCATGACCATGAACGGCGCCGTCTTGCCGGTTCTGGCACTATTTATTGTGGCTGGTGAAGAGCAGGGTGTTCCGGCCGAGAAACTCTCCGGCACAATTCAAAATGACATTCTCAAGGAGTTCATGGTCCGCAATACGTATATCTACCCACCCGGGCCATCGATGCGGATCATTTCAGACATCTTCAGTTTCACGTCTGCCCGGATGCCGAAGTTCAACTCCATCTCGATTTCCGGCTATCACATGCAAGAGGCAGGCGCGACGGCGGACCTCGAACTTGCCTATACGCTGGCTGATGGTGTCGAGTACGCACGTGCCGGTGTTCAGGCCAGCCTGCCGATCGATAAGTTTGCGCCGCGCTTATCGTTCTTCTGGGCGACGGGCATGAACTTCTTCATGGAAGTCGCGAAAATGCGGGCGGCCCGGATGATCTGGGCCAAACTCATCCAGGACGAGTTCAAGCCGGACAGCGAGAAGTCGCTTGCGCTGCGGACCCATTGCCAGACGTCTGGCTGGTCGCTAACGGCGCAAGACGTCTACAACAACGTTGTCCGCACGTGCATTGAGGCAATGGCGGCTACCCAAGGTCATACGCAGTCCTTGCATACCAACGCGCTGGATGAAGCGTTGGCCCTGCCAACGGATTTCTCAGCGCGCATCGCGCGAAACACGCAGCTCGTTTTAGCTCACGAGAGCGGGACGACCCGGATCGCCGACCCCTGGGGCGGAAGTTACTTTGTCGAGCGTCTCACGGCGGATGTTGCGGCACGCGCCATGGTGCACATCGAGGAAGTGGAAGATCTCGGCGGCATGGCCAAGGCCATTGATGCCGGTCTGCCGAAGCGCCGGATCGAGGAGGCTGCCGCGCGGACCCAGGCGCGCATCGACTCGGGCGCGCAAACGATTGTTGGCGTGAACAAGTATCGTCCGCGCGATGAAGCGGATATCGAGATTCTCAAAGTCGACAATGAGCGCGTTCGTGGCGAGCAACTTGCCAAGCTGGCGCGGCTGCAGGCGGAGCGGGACGACGCAAAGGTCAACGCTGCGCTCGAGGCTCTGCGGAATGGCGCAGCCGGCAATGGCAATCTTCTGGCGCTATCGGTTGATGCGGCGCGCGCCATGGCAACTGTTGGCGAGATTTCACAAGCCATGGAAGATGTGTTCGCCCGTCATCGCGCAGAGACGAAAGCGGTGACAGGTGTTTACAGAGCAGAGGCTGGTGCGATGCGTGATGGATTGGACCGGGTGCAGCGCATGGTCGAGGCGTTCGCGGAACATGACGGCCGTCGTCCGCGTTTGCTTGTCGCGAAGGTCGGCCAAGACGGTCATGACCGCGGGCAAAAGGTCATCGCATCCGCGTTTGCCGATCTGGGCTTCGACGTCGATATCGGGCCGCTGTTTTCCACGCCGGACGAGGTGGCGCGCCAAGCCGTCGAGAACGACGTCCACGTGGTCGGCGTGTCGTCACTGGCTGCCGGTCATCTCACGTTGGTGCCTGAATTGCGGGACGCACTCGCCAAAGAAGGCCGACCGGATATCCTGATTGTTGTCGGCGGCGTGATCCCGCCGGGCGACTACGACGCCCTCTTCGCGGCCGGCGCAATAGCCGTGTTTGGCCCCGGCACAAACATTCCCGAGGCCGCCGCGGACTTGGTCAACAAGCTCAATGATGCGCTGGGCTATCCCGGTCCGGACGGCGGGACACGCGAAGCGGCGGAATGAGTTCGTTGCTGTCGGCTCTCGTTTGGATGTCGCGCCGTCGCGGCGTTGCCGTCTCACGCCTTTGCAATCCGCGGCGCACGGCTAGCTGACTATGTTCCATCCGCAGTAGGGAGCCGAACTTGCTACGTTCACCGCCATTCAAGCCGTCGGCGATTGGTGAAATCGCAATCCGCTGTCACGATCTCGCGGCGATGGCGGCGTTCTATCAAGACGTGATCGGCCTTACCCATCTTTCGGGCTCGCCGGATGATGCGATCATGTTTTTCAAAGTCGCTGACGGCGTTGCCGGGCACACGACCGTGCTCGCGCTATTCCACCATACGGCAGGCCGGCCGGAGCTGCATCCGCGTGGGACCGAGCCGCCGGAGACCGGTGCGCGTTCGTCGCTACATCACGTAGCGTTCTCGCTGCCGATTACGGAACAGGAGAAAGCGTTGACCTGGTTGCAGGCCAAGGGCATCGATCACCGTGTGCAGGTCTTCGATTGGATCGGCTGGCGCGGTGTGTTTCTCCATGATCCGGAAGGCAACACCGTGGAGCTCGTTGCCTACGATGACAGTTTCCGTGCATCTCAGAATGTCGAAGACAAGCTTTGATGCGCGACTGATCGGGAGGTTTCATCTTGGCTGTCTCGGCTGAATTTCGAGACTTCGTTGCCGATCAGCTGGCGGCAGCGGGGCCCGTTACCATCAGGAGAATGTTTGGTGGTGCAGGTGTTTATGGCGATGGCGTCATGTTTGCGCTGATCGCTGATGATGAGCTTTACTTCAAAGCCGACGCGACGACCTCGCCAGATTTTGAAGCGGAAGGCAGTGCGCCGTTCACTTACGAAGGCAAGAGCAGGCCGATACAGCTCGGGTACTGGAAATGTCCCGAACGGCTGTTTGAAGAGCCGGACGTCATGGCCGAGTGGGCGCGCAAAGCGTTAGCAATCGCCCGCGCGGCTCAAGCCAAGAAAACGGCCGGCAAATCCCGAAAGAGACAGCGCTAGACCGTTTCCGCCTATGGCGGAAATGATCTAATTCTCGAACACGTGCCTTGCCCAGCCCGGTGGTTTGCCGGGTTCGACGTTGAACAGCGAGAATGACGACCCATTCTCATTGTTCTGCGGTGCTTCATTACTTTGCGCACTTTGGCCGCCGAGCGAAAACACGGGTTTCGCTACGGCAGGCGGTTTGGGTGCCGCTGTCTGCTTCGGTGCGGCTGGCCGGCGAACAGCCCGTCTCGCAACTTTCGACACACTTTTGCGTCGTATCCGCCGCCGCTTTGGATTCACGGTCCGGCGCTTGGCGGGCGTCGCTTTCACGGGTTTCTCGGCCGCAGGTGCCGGCTTGTCCGCCGGATCATCGGCTGCTGTGTCAGATGACGGCTTGGACTTGTCCGCGACAGGATCCGGAGCAGGGGCGACAGGAGACAACGTGTCCGGGACAGGAGACGCCAACAACAGGTTCGGCACGGCGATGTTGGCGCCGTCGAAGCCAGCGTCTGATACGACACGCTTGGAAACCGTGCTGGCGACAATGTCCGGCATCGGTGGCGGCGCAGGCTGAGCCGACCGCACCGTCACGTCCTGTTCTCCCGCCAAGTCACCGTCGGCACGGAAGACGCGGATCTTGAAGGTCAGTGAGTTGCGATCATGCGAGCCCAACCAAATCCTCAAATCGCTCAGCTGCGTAGGCAAGATTCCCCAAGACGTCGGGCTAACGCGCGTTCCGGCAGAGAAGAGTGTCTCCGGCGGCAGATCGGAGATCAGGATCGCGCTGAGCGCGGTGAGCGGCAGACGCGTCTGAACGAGGAGCGGAAATGCTGCGCCGGTCTCGCCAGCAGGTTGGAGCAGGTAGTCAACGGGCGGTTTTCCGGTTTCAGATCGCGCGGTGTCCGCAACCATCACCGTCTCAACTGTCGGGACTGCAGCCTGTTCACTGAACCCGATCGTGACCTCGGCCGATTGATTGTCCTGATCCGTTCGAGCGGGTGCCACGGGCTTCTGGCTCGGATTGCGCGTCTCTATCGGCGCCGTTGTGTCGATCATTGTTTCGGCAAGCGAGCGGGCGGCGGGCCCAGATAGTGCGTGGCTCGCCGGCTTTAGAATCGCCTCAGGATGCGGCTGTGGGCTGGCATTCGCTGTCGTGAGTGCTGTCGGTAATGATGGGTCGGCGACAGTCACGCTCGACAGCCATGCGGCTGAAACACCAATTGCGATGGCGACTGCCGCGGCGGACGCCGTAACCAGCCAGTTCATCTGCGAGCCGGCGCGGCTCAAGCTGCCGACTGAGTTTGACGTCTTGTGGCGGAGCCCACTTCGCGACTGGTCATGAGCGTCATGAAGGAACTGCCTTGGCCAAGTCTGCGACGCATTATCGGCCGCGGCTTCGTCGATGATTGTCGTATCAGATCGCAAGGCTGGCAAGGCCTCGTACTGGTCGATCCGATTATGGTTGGTGTCGTGCTCTGTCGCCTGAGCCGACGCAATCAAGGCATCGAGCGCGTCCAGATTGTCTGTCGCGGAGCAGATGCTGGGGAAGTACGCATGCGTGTCCTGATCCGTAAGGTCCTGTTCCGGATAGGCGTCGTCCGAGTGCGTCAAATTGTGAAGCGGCTCGGTTTCGAAATTCCGAATCGGGAGGTGAGCCGTTTCATCAGAGGACCAGTCCCAATCGACGACCTCAGGTGACGTGGCCACATCGGAGCTTGGGTCTGTGTATTCACCGAACTGGCTATCATCAGCCAGATGATGCTCATTTTGTTGAGGATCTGTCGCGGGCCCAGCAAATCCGAACAGCACGGAGTCCGGTGCGTGAGACTCCGAATGATTGCTGTTGGATGCCACAGCAGCGTCGCTCTCGTACTCGGTATCCAATGACGCCGACCACGGTTCGTCTTCAGATTGCGGCGCGGTTGCTACTTCGCGACTGCGGAGCTGATCGGCGTCAATGAACTGGTCGATCACGTCGTCAAGCTTGCGCGATGAAGCGCTGCCGCCCTCATTATCGCGGTGACGTCCCGACATCGGCTACTCCGTTACGCTGACACTCAAGCCGAACGACTTAACCCACTCAATTGACAAAGCCTACTCGGCTCAGTCTGCGCGAATCAACACATTCGGAACTGCAGATAGGATGCGGTGCAAGATGTGCACCAAGATCACAGTTAAAGCCAATCTCGGTTTCCCCCGACAGAGATGGCCGTTGAGGATGGTTAATGCTCTGTTATAGCACTCAAAATTTGGCCGCCATGTGTTAACCACGAACATAAGATGTTCTTTTGGCGTTGCGCCGGGCACATATCCGCTAACAGTTTTCCGCTTCTGCAGGCTTTGTGCCGGCAAACTGCCCCGGCTACTTCTTCGGACCGTCAGTGGGCGGGGTTTCGGGACGGGCAGACGACGACATGGTCGGCTGTGAGCCGACTGAGGTGCGTTCGCCTCGGTCGTTCTCGCTCGGTTTTGGACGCGGAGTTGTGACGGTTGTCGACCAGTCACGACCACGCACCACCTCGGATGCAGGCAGCCCGGATGTCGGCGGTAAATTCCCCTCGGAGAGGGGGGCTGTCGTGGGCGGGTCGATCATCACTCTGGCCGCACCAAGGCGGTGTCCGTCCAGCCCGAGAGCACGAACAACCCAATCTGGATTCTTATCGGTGAACAGCCATGCCGGTACGTTTGCAGCCTTTTCTGAGCTACGGCGCGGCACGCGGCGTTTGCGCCAACGCCGGACCAGCGGCCGACGCCTGCGGACGCGGGTTCTATATGTGTTGCGGCGGACCGAGCGGCTGTCTGGCGGTGGGCGAGTTGGTAAGGGCGGCGGCTGTATCTCCGTGTCTCGGTTTGGCGCAAAGACATAATCTGAGACCACGTCTTGTGGCGGCTCCGGTTCCAAACTGACCGGCGCCGCCGCCGGTTGTGACGTCTTTGGACTGAGTGCTTCAGGCTGGAGTGTTTCAGGACGCACCGGTTCCGAGGAGGACTCCGCTGCAGGCTGAGACACCTTAGGATTTGATGTAGACGCGTGTTCGGAATTGTTCGGTGGTTCGGTTGTATCGTGTGCTGACGGCTTGTTTTCGACTTTGGGTGCGTATGGAGACGGCGACGATGCCGGAGCGCTGACGCGCGGTGCGGCAACAGCGTTCCGTTTCGGCAGAGAATTTGCGGCCAATCGACTGGGTGGCTCTGCCGCGGCTTGTGTGGGAGACGTGCGGTCCGCCGGTCCAGTCTTGAGATTTCCCGAGGACTTGGGCTCAGGCTCAGGGCCAAGGTCTGTGCGAAGGTCCGTCCGGTCTCGGTCTTCGCTTGGACCGCCGACAATCATCGGTGAGGACTTTCGAATGCGATCTGAACCGCGCGCCGACACCTCAGCTTCAGGCGCGGGCTCGGAGCTCAAGATCGGATGCGGTTGCAGATGACTGTCGGGTGGCGCCACTGGCGCCGGGACTGATGCCGGGTCGGATACGTTCGGTTGCGGGTGGTCGAGCGGCGCACCACGGGTTTTGATCGCGGTGCGGCCAGGTGCGCCGAGCAGATTCATGCCCGGCGTGACATTAATGTCAGTGCCCTGCCGTTTGCCCCGTGAAGGGCCCGGTTTTCGCGGTGTTGCCCGCGATCCGGGCTCCATTGCCGTGTCAGCGGATCGTGACTCCGGATCAATCACGCGCGGTACGTTGCGCCGTTCGTTTTGTCTGATTGAGCCGGTCGTAATCTGCGTTCCAAAGCGGCCAACCACTCTTGCTGATGGCGTCAGTTTGGCACCCGGCGCAAAGTCCAAGTTGCCAGGGCTGCGCGCAGTCGGGTCAACTCTGGGTTGGCTGTATACGAGCGGACGCGGTGCCGGTTCTATCTTTGCGCGCAACATCAGTGGAATAACGTGCAGCAAAAGGCCGCCCGTTACGATAAACCCGATTATCCCGGGCAAAACCCAGCTTCTCAGCGGGTCGGACATTCCCGAGGATCTGCGCATACGACTATGATGGTCCGTTGCGTTGAACGCGCACGCGTCTCACCCCGACACAACGAGGGCGAGTAGCCTGACTAATCATGATTCGTGACCAACTTGCAGCTCTCTGGTCATTCGGTCTGCGATTGATCCTGTCGATAACTCTGGCGACCGGCCATGCTCGATGATTAACGGCTTCGCAAAACTGCCTTCGTTTCAATCTCGTTTTGAAACGGTTGCTTGCCGTCTGTGCAGTTTAACGCGTTGCAGGATGTGCCAGTGTAGGTCATAGTTCGCGCTGCCGTGATGGAGCACGCCGCGACGACAAGCGGTGAAATGTCATGCCATCGGTATTGGGTTAGCGGCCTTCAAACCGGGAGGGGTTATGGCCGAGACTGCTGCGTTGGCGGCTGAGCATTCGAGCCAGTCGCAAACAGATCCGGCTATAAGCATGTCGGGTGTGAACAAATGGTACGGCGAGTTCCATGTCCTGCGCGATATTGATCTCACTGTACAATCCGGAGAGAAGATCGTGATCTGCGGGCCTTCGGGTTCGGGGAAATCGACGCTCATCCGCTGCATCAATCGACTGGAAGAGCATCAACAGGGTGACATCGTCGTCGACGGCGTCGCGCTGACGAATGATGTGCGGAACATCGACAAAGTCCGATCCGAAGTTGGCATGGTGTTCCAGAGCTTCAACCTATTTCCCCACCTGACTGTCATGGACAATCTGTGTCTTGCGCCGCAGTGGGTACGGAAAATGCCGCGCGACGAAGCTGAGAAGATCGCGATGACATTCCTGGAACGTGTTCGGATCCCCGAGCAGGCAGACAAGTATCCGGGGCAGTTGTCGGGTGGTCAGCAGCAACGCGTGGCCATCGCCCGTGCGCTGTGTATGCAGCCGCGGATTATGCTGTTCGACGAGCCGACCTCCGCGCTGGACCCGGAAATGGTCAAGGAGGTTCTGGATACTATGGTGTCGCTCGCCGAAAGCGGCATGACGATGTTGTGCGTAACCCACGAGATGGGTTTCGCGCGGGCTGTGGCGGACCGGGTCATTTTCATGGACCTTGGAGAGATCGTCGAGCAGGCTGATCCTGAGACGTTCTTCAACTCACCGCAATCTGACCGGACGAAGTTGTTCCTCAGCCAGATCCTGAATCACTAAGCGTGCCTTCAGGTCCAGGCGACACAAGCCTGGCCTGCATCCGCACACCCTGAATCAATCCAAACGGAGGGAGTAGCGAACTGATGATGGGTTTCAAACGGACGCTCGCTGTAGCGGCCATAACAGCCTTTTCAGCAACCAGTGCACTTGCTGGTGCATCTCTTGATGCCGTCGTCAAGCGTGGAGAGCTAATTTGCGGCGTAAATACTGGTCTCGGAGGTTTCTCGATTCCGGACTCCGCCGGTAAATGGACTGGGCTCGACGTCGACGTATGTAAGGCAGTTGCGGCTGCCATTCTTAAAGACGCCTCGAAGGTCAAGTTCGTTCCGCTCACTGCGCAGCAGCGGTTTACAGCCCTTCAAACAGGTGAAGTCGACATTCTATCGAGAAACACGACGTGGACGCTCACGCGTGATACGTCCCTGGGTCTCAACTTCGCCGGCGTCAGCTACTATGACGGCCAGGGCTTCATGGTTCCCAAAAAGCTCAACGTGAAGAGCGCGAAAGAGCTCGATGGCGCAACGGTTTGTGTTCAGCCGGGTACGACGACGGAACTCAACCTTGCCGATTACTTCCGCGCAAACGGCATGTCGTTTACGCCTGTCGTGATTGAGAAGTTGCAGGAGGTCAATGCAGCCTTCTTCTCTGGCCGTTGCGACGTATACACAACGGATGCGTCTGGCCTAGCTTCCATCCGTAAGAATGACGCGCCGAACGGGAAGAGCGAAGACTACGTGATCCTTCCAGAGATCATCTCGAAAGAGCCACTCGGCCCGGTCGTTCGTCACGGTGACGATCAGTTCTTCGACATCGTGAAGTGGACGTTGAACGCCTTGATCGAGGCTGAAGAGTACGGCGTAACCGCCGCGAACGCTGCTGACATGGCGAAGTCGTCCAAGAATCCGGGTGTCCAACGCCTCCTTGGCACGACACCGGGCATGGGCAAGGCGCTTGGCCTGGATGAGCAATGGGCCCTGCGGGCGATTTCCGCCGTTGGGAACTACGGCGAAATCTGGAAAAAGAATATCGAGCCGCTCGGCTTGCCACGTGGCGTGAACAATCTGTGGACCCAAGGTGGCATCATGTATGCCCCGCCGGCCCGATAAGCTGAGAGCATTTGAACCGGGGGCGCAGTGGCGCCCCCGGTTTTTATTTTGCCTCGAAAACCGGACGGAAGAAGCCAAATGGCAGACAGTAGTGTAGATGCCCGGACAACGGGTACGCGTCCTAGTACCTCTCGCAGCTTCTACGATAAAGAAGTGCAAGCCATACTCTGGCAGGTCGTCATTTTGACGATCGTCATCGGTGCCGGATACTACCTCTACTCCAATATGCAATACAATTTGGAGAAGAGGCAGATTAAGACCGGGTTCGATTTTCTATCGCGCGAAGCCGGGTTTGAAATTGGCGAGAGTTTGATTCAATACTCTGCTGCGTCGACCTACGCGCGGGCCTTTGTTGTTGGCATTATCAACACCTTATATATGGCCGCAATCGGCATTGTTTTAGCCACGATCATCGGCACGGTGATTGGTATCGCGACACTGTCTCAAAACTGGTTGGTTGCGAAGTTGACAGAATGGTACATCCATATTCTTCGGAATATTCCTGTCCTGCTTCAGATCATATTTTGGTATGTCGTGTTCCTCAATGACAGGTTTTTCCAAGATGCACGCGGTGCTGAGCCGCTGTTCGGTGATGTGTTCGTAACGATCCGGGGGATTTACGCGCCAATTCCGCTTGCGCATGTTGGGTGGACGGCGGCGCTGATCGCGATCCCAGTCGCTGTGGTCGCTGTTTGGATATTGTCTGCTTGGGCGAAACGGCGACAAACGCTGACGGGTGAGACGTTTCCGACATTCTGGGTTGGGACTGCAGTTTTGCTCGGCCTGCCCGTCATTGCCTGGCTTGCGTTTGGGGCGCCATGGGAGTTCGAGTCGCCAAGAGCAACGCGGTTTGGTTTGCGCGGCGGCGGCCGTGTCACACCGGAGTTTATGGCCGTGCTGGTGGGCCTGACGGTCTATACGTCCGCGTTCATTGCCGAAATCGTCAGAGCCGGCATCCTGTCCGTCCATAAAGGGCAAACAGAGGCCGGACGGGCTTTGGGTCTGCGCGACAGTACAATCATGTACCAGATCATTCTGCCGCAAGCGCTGCGGGTGATCATTCCGCCGACGACCAGTCAGTATTTGAACCTGACGAAGAACAGTTCGCTCGCCGTTGCCGTCGGCTATCCCGACTTGGTGTCGACTGGAAATACAACGCTGAACCAGACCGGTCAGGCACCAGAGGCGATATTGATTATGATGGCCGTCTATTTGTCGATCAGTCTCGGAATTTCGCTATTTATGAACTGGTATAACGCCAAAATTCAATTGGTGGAGCGGTGATCATGGCAACGACAACCGTATCTCTGCCGCCACCGAGCGAACGCCCAGGGCCAATCTCCTGGTTGCGGCGAAACCTCTTCAACAACATGAGCAATGGGATCACGACGATTCTGTTGCTTGCGGCGCTCGCGTACGCAATTCCTGCGCTTTTCAACTGGGCGGTTACAGAGGCTGTTACGGCGCCGGATCATGAGGCATGCCGCGTAGCGAAGGGCGCGTGCTGGGGGTTCATCGCCGAGAAATATCGGTTGATGGCATTCGGCACGTATCCCTTCGAAGAGCAGTGGCGCCCGCTCGTTGCGAGTGCGGCTCTCGTTGTCCTTGTCATTGTTTCGGCCATTCCTGCAGCTTGGGGCCGGGCCCTGATCGGGGCATGGGTTGTTGGCATTCCGGCCATTCTCGTTCTTATGGGCGGTGGCTGGTTCGGCTTGACCGAAGTCGAGACCGACCGCTGGGGCGGTCTGCCGCTCACGCTCATTCTGGCGACGTTCGGGATCGCGCTGTCGTTTCCACTCGCAGTCCTGTTGGCGCTCGGGCGGGCGTCCGATCTGCCGGCGATTAAGGCCTTGTGCATTGGCTTCATTGAGCTTGTGCGCGGCGTTCCGCTGATCACGGTGCTGTTCATGGCCAGTCTCGTGATCCCACTGTTCCTCCCTGAGGGCGTGAACTTCGACAAACTGCTGCGCGCGCAGATTGGTTTCATTCTGTTCGCGGCAGCTTATGTTGCCGAGGTGATCCGCGGCGGGCTCGCCGCCATTCCCAAAGGCCAATACGAGGCGGCGGACGCGCTCGGCCTCAGCTATTGGTACAAGATGGGTTTCATCGTCTTGCCACAGGCGTTGAAACACGTGATCGCGCCGTTGGTGAATACCTTTATCGGACTGTTCAAAGACACATCTCTGGTCATCATTATCGGGATGTTCGACCTGTTAGGTGCCGTGCAGGTCGCGTCGAACGATCCGAACTGGCGGTCCTTCTATGTCGAAGGGCTCCTCGCCGTGGCGGTGATCTACTTCGTGTTCTGTTATGCGATGGCCAGTTACGCCCGCTGGGTTGAGCGCCGCCTTGACCGATCAAATCGGTAGCGTGGGTGCGTATCGCATCTGTCTTGCCACGAAACCAAAATCAGCGTTGGGGGGGGCTCCCCATCGCTGAATGCGCACACGGGGTCGATCACTCACGTCGCAGGCTTGGTGTCGGGTCGTGACATGTCCGCCGTCGGTCTGCGTCGCGCCTTACGTTCCGTGACAAGCCGGCCGGAGTACAGCGTGATCCGGGCGTATATCTCAGCTGCGATCAGATTGGGCACCCAGCACAGCCAGGTGACGACCTGATACCACGTCTCAGCATCGAGGCCTGCCGGTGGTCCAAAGAAGAACATCGGCCGGACGCTGACGACCGCCAGTGTCAGCCCAAAACTGCGTATCATCCAGAGACGGTGATTTACGAAATCTTTGGCGCGTGCGGTGGTGTACGCGACATAGGTTGTCGTGAACCAGGCGACGGCTAGCGTCCCGAAGCCGAGTTGCGCAACGCTCCCGTGTTGATTGGCGTAAGCCAGAATCCCACCGGTAACTGCGCTAATCCAGATCGCCACGCAGTAGACGGTTCCGATCCAACGGTGGAGCCGACCGCTGAAGCGCCGCGCGCGCGTCGAGAAGGCAATCAAGCCAAGGAACAGCGGCGGTATGGCCGTGACGACATGGATCACAAGGATCACGAGGCCGACCGCCGGAACGCCGGGGATCACGGGCGATCCCATCATGGAGCTGCCGAGCTTGGGCACAACGACGGCGAGGATGTAGGCCAGGGTTAATAAGACGCAAACACTCAGCAAGGCAAAGAAGCGCCGTTGCGCCCAGCTCCATAAACTGGAGACGTCAGTTCCAGTTCGTACCTGCATTCGAATGCCGACCTTAAAACCGAACAACCTCCGTAGGTAACGGATTTGGTTTAACGGTCCGTCACTTCAGGACGGGGTCCATTCGGCTTGAGACGTTCGCAGGTTGCCGGCTGGGTGCAACCAGGCAGTACGGAGGGCTTCGATAACAAACGGTAGCCGAAGCCGATGGGCCGGTCCCCAGGCGGTGGCCTCCATATGTCTGTCGACATCGTCCGGCTGTTCAGCTTGGTGCGGCTTGCCGGGTTCCGTGCGTGCGGTTGGCACAAGCAAAGCGGCGGTCCGCGCCAGTGACAAACGCGCAGACAGGGCAACCGGTCTCCGGCGCCGTTCGGTAAGTGCATGCAGCACGGCTGCGGCCATAAGATAACCTGTTGCATGGTCCAACGCCTGAGCGGGCAGAGGCGTTGGGCGATCAGCATTGGCCTGCTCCATGCCGAACTGCGCGATACCGCTGCTCATCTGGACAAGGCTGTCGAACCCGCGCCGGCCGGCCCATGGGCCCGACCAGCCATAGGCATCAAGCGCTACGTCAATCAACGCCGGGTTTCTCGCCCGCAACGTCTCCGGCGCGCATCCCATACGCGCGAGTGCGCCGGGGCGATAGCCGTGAACTGTTACGTCTGCCGTCTCGGCGAGTGCGAGCAACGTTTCGCGGCCGTTCGGCGTTTTCAGATCAAGGCCCGCACAGCGTTTGCCAAGCGTCATCTCGGGTTCGACGGCAGGTTCGTTCCAATGCGGCGGATCAATCCGCAAAACGTCAGCGCCAAAGGCTGCGAGAAATCGCGTTGCGACCGGTCCAGCCAAAACGCGTGTGAGATCAAGAATGCGATAGCCTTGTAGCGGGCGGTCGGCGTTCAGCGCGCGGTGATCGATGCTGTCGGTTGCGGCCTCCGCCCAGGCGATCAGTGGTTCGGACATAACGGCCTGGCCCTGTGGATGCGCAGCCCAGTCGGACAGCCCCCGCATTGTCGCTGCGGCGCCGCCGGCGTTGACGACGGCCGCTTCGAGTTCATCCGCTGACCATGAGCCGACGGCCTGCGCTACGGCATCGCGATCAGCTGAGACGCCCAACACCGCCAGCGCGGCTTTCTGGTGATGGGGGGCATTGGTGTGCAGTCGGATCCAGCCGTCGCGGGCGGCGTAATCCCCGGCGACGGGATCCCACTGCGGCGGTAGCGACCAGCCAGTTGGGCGAAGGGACGTTTTGAACCAGAAACTGGCGAGTCTTCGATCAACCGTCACACGTGCGGGCGCGCGTTTTGTATCGGCAGATAATGTGCTCATGGCACGCGCGGCTGCACCAACGGACGCGACTGCGAGATCGGTAACCGCAAAGTACGACGGCAGCTCACCGGACGCCGTTTCTGTCCATTGAGCCGCCGCACTTGAGCCGATCGTGGGAAGCGCCGCAGCAATCTCTTGGTGCAGGTGATTGCGAAACGCCTTTGGATCAAGCCGGTCGATCATTTGCGATACGCCTTTAGGACCTCACGGAGTTCTTTGGTGCGGATGCGCGTCAGGTTTGCCATGCAGCCGGACACCAACATCGGCTCCATCGAGCCGCCGCGCGCCTCAAATCCGTGCAAGGTGCAGTGGCCGTCCCTATAGGCAATCCAACCGCGTTGGCCCTCAACCAGAGCCTTCTCAGCGCCGACGTATTTCGGGTCCAGGTCCCGATGCTCGTCGTCCAGGTCGCGGGCGTGTGTGCGGACGCGCTTGTAGACGCTGTTGAGTTTGCGATCCGCGGCGCCAAAGGCCTCGGCCGCGCAACGGTTCATGGCGCTTTGCGACTGCGGGTCTTTGCAGTTCGCCTTGTCTTGCGCGCCGGCCGGGGCACTCGCTCCAATGATCGCTACCGTTAGCGTTGTGCCGATGACACCTAGAATGGCTCGGTAGTATTCGTGCATGCTTTCAACTCCCGTTGTCCACTTAGTGTAGATCATTTTGGCATTTCAGGGCTGTGAAACGTCGCCGTCAGACGCGGTCGCGATCATCGCGTGCGCGCTCAAGGCGATTGTACCGGCGGCTGTATGTATGGATGCTGTAGCCCGAGCCCGGTTCGTAACGCGTGATGTCTGATGTTCAAGGCACTGGTCACGCCCATTGTTCCTGCATCGCCCGGCGAGGATCAAAGACATGACATGTCGTTTCGGACCAGCTGGCAACGTGTTGGATGGCGACGGGGATCTGATGCGGCGCGTGGGTGTCTGTCACGCTTATCTGTGACCCAGGGTGCATGGGATCGTCTCACATTGCACTCATGACTGCGCAGCCTCAAAGTCAGGCAGAGAGGGTTCATGAGCGTGGCGTTGCCGTCGAGACGTAAGTTGCCGCCGAGCCGTCAGTCAGCGCCATGCAGTGCGGCTTTGGAAGGCACACACCCTGATGATCAGGCTCCAACGTGCGTCACGCCCTGGCAGATGCGCCCCAAAGCAACAGCCCCCGTCGGTTGAAGTAACCGATCGGGGGCTCGCAATATTAAGTGAATATAGTCAGCATGAACAATAATATTATGCGTAATTTGCTTCCAATTGACAACATACGCGACACGTCGCGCTTGAGTCTTGGTGAATGCATTGTTGCATGCTTGCGACGATGAGATGAATGACGTGAGTTTTGCTATATAATCTTTCTACGTATTTTCCGCATACGCTTATAATTGATTTACCGACCTAGAATGGTGGCTTTCGAACCGAAAAAACTCAGTGTGCCGGGGCGCCGTATCACGCCTGATGGAACCGGCGTGTCTATTCGCCAAGGCACGATCGCTGATGGCTTGACACGGCGCGCAAGGGCGCGAGTGACGAACTAGTAACTTTCGCGGCTGCGATGCCGCTGCAGATCGCCCGCGATTGTTGCAGC
>JBCCOV010000098.1:0-17785 GCA_039039985.1 Pseudomonadota bacterium
CCGTGTGTCCGGCTGCCCGAACCCAATCCGCGAGACGGCGTATTTGACCGGCCCTGGGCTCGGCTCCAGGAACAAGGCATCGTGCAATGGCATCAACCGATCTTGCAGCTCAAGCGCGGAGCGGAAATCGCCCCGCAACGTCGCGGCCTGGAACTGCGCACACAGCGCCGGCGCCACATTGGCCGTTACAGAAATGCAGCCCAGCCCGCCGTGCGCGTTGAACGCCAGTGCTGTAGCGTCCTCCCCGGACAGCATGAGGAAGTCCGGCCCGCATGCCTGACGCTGCAGCGATGCCCGCGCCAGATTGGCCGTCGCATCTTTGACGCCCACGACGTTTGGCAATGCCGCACATCGCGCCATCGTGTCCGGCATCATGTCCGCGACAGTGCGCGGCGGCACGTTGTACATAACCAACGGAATGGCGACCGCATCGTTAATCGCCTTGATATGCAAAAACAGCCCATCTTGTGTGGGTCTGTTGTAGTACGGCATGACGACCAGGATCGCATCGGCCCCAACCGACTTGGCGTGTGCGGCAAAATCGATGGCCTCGTCCGTCGCATTGGACCCCGCGCCAGCGATGACGGGGACGCGCTTGTTCGCGACAGAGACGCAAAGTTCGACAACCCGCTTATGCTCTGCATGGGACAATGTTGGGCTTTCGCCGGTCGTGCCGACAGGAACCAGCCCGGTTGAGCCCTGATCGATTTGCCATTCCACAAAGCGACGAAACGTCTCTTCATCGACATTGCCATCCCGAAATGGCGTTACCAATGCCGGCATTGATCCACGAAACATGTCGGTATTCCTCTAGGTCTTCCTCCCGGGGCCGGCTGTCGGACGGCTTTGGGTCCGGTCACCTAGCCAGTTCTACCCGCCGGCGATTGCTCATGTTCATGACCGCACTGACACGAACGCGACTCAACGTGATCGGATGCGTCCGTCAGCCCCTTGATGACGAATACCGCCGTTGCTAGCGTCGCACCGCGCAAAGCGGCCACGGTAACGCACAGACATAGGCCGAAGCCGGTACCGGAGCAAGGAATTGCGCGCGTGCTTCGCGGAAAGCCGTACATTGCGGCGTGCATAGGAACCGACCTTATGGCGCCCATCCTGTTCGCGGTTCAGTTTTTCCTCGTCGCAAGTCTGCTTGCGGCCGCTGCTGTTTTTCCGGCCTATGCAGTCACGCCGCCCCGGCCTGATGCCAATCCGCAGCGCCTGGCAAAGAAAGTCCAGCAGGAAACCGATCGGTTCCTATCCAAACGCGAGGCCGAGTTTCGCAACGCGGTGACCGCGCTCGTCAAACCCATTGCGAGCCGGGCTGTATCTGCTGATGACCGCAAGCAGCTTGCCGCCGCTGTGAAGGCGGTGCGGCGCGGCAACCAAAGGCAAGTCATTATGCACCGCGCAGCGTTGGCAGACCCGACGGCGATCAAGATCGTCGATTGGATGCGGCTGCGCAGCGGCATTGGCAGACTTGACGACTTCACCAAGTTTCTCGCTGAGAATCCGCATTGGCCGACAAAACGCTGGGTGCGGCGGCGCATGGAGCAGGCCGCTTTTATTCAAGGTGGCGCGGTTGACCAGCTGATTCAACTCTTCACCAGGTTTCCGCCGGTCACGGGTATGGGCCAGGCGGCACTGGCATCTGCCAAACTGGCTCGCGGCGACGCAAAGGCGGCAACCGCGCTGGCCCGGCGGGCGTGGCGCTCGAACGGCTTATCCAGCGCCGTTGAAGGCGGATTTCTCCAACGCTTCGGCGCGTTGCTTGCCCCCGACGACCACTTGGCCCGCGTCAATCATTTGCTGGCGGCCGACTACAGTTCGAAGCGTGCCCGCCGCACGCGGGTGGCGTCTGCCCGGCGGTTGCTGCCCTTTCTGAAAGACGACGCAACACGCAAAGTCGTTGCCGCTCGGATTGCCATCTATCTCGATGCCAAGTCAGCAGACAAAGATCTCGCCGCACTGCCGAAGCCAGCTCAGGCAGACCCGCATTTGCGACGCCAGCTGGCGCAGCGGTTACGTCGCAAAAAGCGCCTCAAGGCCGCCAGCGAAATGTTGGCGAAGCTGCCGGCGGGCGAAGCCAGTCATGCAGCGGAGATGGACTGGTTGATGCGCGAGCGGCTGGCCAGAGCGATGATGGCTTCGCGCGCCTACAAGTTGGCATTTGCGCTTGTACGCGACGCCCGGCCGGACGACGCCAACGAGGCCAACGTCCAGGCCTTTCTTGCGGGCTGGCTGGCGCTACGCAAGCTAAAGCAGCCAAAAGCCGCGCTGGCCCAGTTCCAGCGCTTTGTCGCCCTCGCCGACGGACCACTCAGCCGCTCGCGCGCGGCCTACTGGCTCGGGCGCACGCACCGTGCGCTCGGCAATCGCGCCGCAGCCCAAAAGGCCTTCGATCGCGCGGCCGGATATCTCGACACCTTCCACGGTGCGCTGGCCAGGGTCGACCGTGCCGCGCCAAACCGGAAACTGGACTTGCCGTATCCGGAAATGCCGACCACGGCAGACGCCGCAGCCTTTGCCAAGGCGGACGTAATCCAGGCCGCCGTCATTGCGCATAAGGCGAAGCTCCCGGCGTCGCTCGTCCGGGCGCTGTTCGGCGCATTTGCCTGGCGGGTCGACAATCCCGCTCAGATCGTACTTGCAGCCCAGCTTGCCGAGGTTCTGGGAAACACGCAGATATCGGTTCGCACCGGCAAAGCCGGCGTTGCGCGCGGCCACCCGCTCTACATCTATGCCTATCCGATCCATAGGTTTCCCAAGTTCGAGCCCTTGACCAAACCGCCACGCCCCGAGGTGATCCTCTCGATCGCGCGGCAGGAAAGCGAGTTCAATACCGCAATCGTGTCAAGTGCGGGCGCACGGGGCCTGCTCCAGGTCATGCCGGCGACGGCGCGTGGCGTCTGTCGGGCCTACCGCATTCGGTGCAGCGTCAGCGCGTTACGATCGAACCTCTCGTTCAACGCCAAAATCGCGGCAGCTTACATTAGCGATCAGATGGCCATCGTCGATGGCAACATGATCCTCCTGCTCACAAGCTACAATGCCGGCCCCGGACGGACGCGACAATGGCTGCGCAACCGTGGAGATCCCCGCAAAGCCCAGTACGATGCGCTGGACTGGGTGTATGAAATTCCGTTCGAGGAAACGCGGCTCTACGTCCAGAAAGTGCTCTCCAATATGCAGGTCTATCGCGCGCGTCTTGGAGATAAGACCGGGCCGGTGCGGATCGATCGCGATCTTGGTTTGTCCACGATCGATTAGGACATTTCAGATTTCGCTGGAACCGTCCCGCGTGTGCCGTATCGTGCGCTGCCGAAGACTTTCCATCATCACAAGAGCCCGCAATGGCCCAGCTCCAGACCGAACCAGATACACCCGACACCTGCGACACAACGACGGCGTCGTGGCTGCCCATACATATGACAACGCAGGATGGACTGCGGCTGTCCGGTCGTCACTACCCGGCCCCGAGATCGTCCCGGCGCGCAGTCGTCTGCCTGGCAGGTCTGACCCGAAATGTCCGCGATTTTGATGTGGTGGCCGCCGCACTCAGCTCCGGCCCGCATGCGCGAGACGTCTATTGCCTCGACATGCGCGGACGTGGCGGATCGGATCACGATACCGACTGGCGAAACTATACCGTGCTGGTCGAAATGTTCGATGTTCAGGACTTTATGACCGTGTTCGGGCTGCACGATGTTGCGCTGATTGGAACTTCCCGCGGCGGCTTGATCGGCATGGGCCTGGCGGCGACGCAGCCGACACGACTAGGCGCGATTGTGTTGAACGACATTGGCCCGGTGATCGAGCCCAGCGGACTGGCGCGGATCTCCGGCTACGTCGGACAGACCCCGGTGCCAGCAACCTGGAACGAAGCGGTTGCCCTGTGTCGCAAACTGGCCGGTCCCGATTTTCCAGACGTTGGCGACGCCGAGTGGGCCGCCGTGGCGCGCCAATGGTTCAACGAGGAGAACGGCCACCCGGCCGTCAGCTACGATCCCGATCTTGCAAAATCATTTCTCGAGTCGAAAAGCGGCATTCCAGACCTGTGGCCGTTGTTTGGCGCGCTGAAACGCGTTCCCTGTCTCACGCTCCGCGGCGCGCTGTCCGATTTGTTCAGCGAAGCCACGCTCGACGCGATGGCGCAGAAGCATCCGCGGTTCCGATCTCACACCGTGCCCCAGCAAGGCCATGCCCCGCTGCTGCGTGATCCGGAGACAATTGAAGTGATCAGCACATTTCTTGTCAGCGCCGATCTTACAAGTGCCAATTCACCGACCGAAGCCACACAGCGGAATGACGCCGGTTTGGATCAAGCCTCATAATCACTTGGCCGGCGCGCACGCCAAGCCGGTCATGATCTCCGAACGGACTTGGACAGACTTGGAACGCACTTACACCTCCCCGCGATCCAGCCGGCGTGAAAACTCCGTCTGGCCGCCTGTTGCCAGGATGCGGGCCTGCTCGATCCAGTTCTCGCGCTCAATGCGTCCATTGAAATCGAGGACGGCGTTGACCCGTTCGATATCTGATGCTGTCCAATTCGCGATCTCTTCATAGCTCGTCACGCCGAGCTGGAGCAGTTTGCGTTCGATCAGGATTCCGATTCCGCGTATCCGCTTGAGATCATCACTCGCACCAGGACCTGGGCGCGGGGATCCGGCCGCACCCGTCGGAGGAACAGCCGTCGCTTTCGGCGCAGCACCGATCGCCGCAGCACTGGCAGCAACGGCCGCGGCTGCAGCCGCTGATGCGCCCAGCGCCGCGGACGCGCCGGCTTGCCCAGTCCCAGTGGACCGTACGGGATCAGCAGCGACACCCTCGTCATCCAACCAGTCAGAATCACCTTCGACTTCGAACGCAAGCAGGCGCGCCTGATCGACCCAGTTCTCACGCGAGACTTGATCGCCGAGGCCGAGCTCGGCACCGACCCGCGATGCCTCATCAGCCGACCACGAGGCGATTTGGCTGTAAGTGATTACGCCAAGACCGTTCAGGCGGCGCTCTAGGAGTATGCCAATGCCTCTGATCCGTTTGAGATCGTCGGGTTGGTCAGGGCGGAACGCGCCTTCAGGTCCGACCAGGGCGGACGATCGCACCGAACGCAAAGCTTGAAGGTTCGCGCGTGCGCCTGATGCGTCACCAGTTGCGGCTCCGGCATCAGAGGGTGTTCCGGTCAGGCGTCGCGCCTGCCCGACCCAATCCTCTCGTGCAATCCGCGCACTTCCGAGCAATCCGTCAAATCTCTGAACGTCAGCCGGCGACCAACCGGCAATCTGAGCAACGCGTATCACGCCATGTGCGTGCAAAACCTGCGCAATCTCGGGATTGACGCCGGAGATCACCGTCAAGTCCTCGCGGTCGCCGATACGCGCGGCATCGGCAGCTGGCATTGCCCGCTCGGCGCTGGAAGCCGCATCCGATGACGTTCCCGCCGACACGACCGTTGCCGCAGCGGCAGCCGCTGCGAGCATGCCGGCATCAAAGCCCGGGCTTGTCTCCCTCTCCGGTTTGGACGGGGGCGACAGTTCGATGGTTTCGATGCGCGCGGCAACCGTCGCACCGTCCGCCGTACCGGATGCGGCAGGCAGGAGATCTGCGTCGAGGTCTGGTTCTGGCTCTGGATCGGGTTCTGGTTGTGCGACCGGCAGTTCCGGCGCTGCTGGGGCCTCGGCGCCTGGAACATCAATCCCGGCCGCAACCTCACGCTGAATAAGACGACGGACGCCGCTGTCATCCGTTGGCTCAGACAGTTGCACCGCCCCACGCGCGCGACGTTCTGCAAATGCCGTCTTCCGGCCCGATGCCAGCAGGCTGGCCTGCTCAATCCAGTTCTGTCGGGAAATCGCATCGCCGACCGCCAACACGGTGCTGAAACGCGTCACATCCTCGGTCGTCCACCCAGCGATTTCGCCGAATTTTATGACACCGGCCTGCGCCAGTTTTTGCGCCAAGTCGGCGTCGACACCCTCGATGTCCTCGAAGTCATCAACAGCCAGGAGTTTGGTCGACGACCACGCCTCGGCATGCCGGTTCGCCACATCGCCCATTGTCTCTCGCGGCGGAAGCACCTCTTCCGGCGGCAACAGATCGGCTGGCGCCTCCGGTTCGGGTTGAGGCTCAGGCTCCCGTTCAAACTTGGCTGCCTCGTCGTCCTGGCGTGCAGCGGCTGAGGCGGCGGCCGTCACGGCGGCGGCTGAGGCAACGACCGCTTCCAAACCATCAGACGGCTGTGGACGGTCCGACGCATCAGAGAGACCGGACGCAATCGGCTCGATCTTCGGCGCCACCGGTTCAGCCGGGGGCTGCGGCTCTGCCGCCTCGACCGGCGCCGACGCGGGCTGTGCAGGTTCATCCTCACGCCCAGCGAGGGCACGCTCGAAGCGCGCTGTATCATCCGTCGCACTGCTGGCAGCCACGGTCGCGGCCGATGCTGCAGGCGCGACAACACGCGCATCTAACGATGCGGGAAAGAACAGTCGGCGGATCATGCAGCCTGAAAACGCACCGAGAAAATAAGCACCGAGTAACAGCAATGCGGTTTCCCAAATGAGGGCGACCATTCTCAACTCCTTGGAAATTCGGAGAGCGGAGACAAACCCCGCGGAATGCAAGCTATAGCAAGCCGGTTGGTACGTAGCGGAACAGCTGGGCAGCTATTGCTGCTTACGGCTGCACGACAGCCATCCGACGAACAATCCGATCGCGAAGGCTGCGGCCACATACCAGGCCAGTTTGACGATCAGATACTCCATTCTTCTCTCCCGTCCCGCGTTGCCGACACACTTAGCCGGCCAAGCGCACCTTAAACTCAATCCGCCGGTTTTTGGCCCGGCTCGCACGTGTCGTGTTCGGCGCGATCGGGCGGCTCTCACCGAAGCCCCTGGCATTTAGACGCGTGGCGGGTACACCGGCTCTTGTCAAATAGTCGACGATGGCGCGCGCACGTTGGTTCGACAGCCGAAGATTGCTTGCAACGCTGCCGCGAGAGTCCGTATGCCCCTCGATATCGATGACGACGGTCGAGCAAACACGCGCAGCGGTTGCAAGGCGATTGAGCGTCGGCCGGCTGGATGCCTGAAGGCGCGAGCTGGCCGTGGCAAAGCTGATCCGCCCTTCAACGGCAACAGAATCAAGCGCGGCCTGGCATGTCAGCGCCTCCGATGTCGGCCGTGGCTCCCGCGAACGTCGCGGCAGCCTTGCCCTCACACGTGGAGGCGCAGCGGCCAAGCTCTGGTTCCGAAGACGGGGCTGCGGCTCATCGTCATCTCCGCCCGATGCATCCGGCGTCACGGCCGGAGGAGCCGTTGGCAGCGCCCGAGGGGTGGACCCAACTGCTTTGCCATCGTCGGCCGCCGGTGCCGGCGACGACGGCGTTGTCTCATGCCCAGTCTGGCGCTCGCGCGCCGCCTCACGCTTCCGGCGTTCGGCCTCCAGTTTCGCCTTCCGCGCAGCTTCCTGCTCAGCCCACAACATCGCAGCTGATTTTGCCGCCAGTCGGTCGCGCCCGACGTAGCCCTCCGGCAGGACCGCAGCCAGACGCTGTCTGAGCGCCGTAATTGTCGCGGTATCGGACGCCTCACCTTCAATCGTAAGTTGCTGCCCGTCGATGGCGACCACGCCGGTCCGCAATCGCGCCAACAGTTCCAATCCGCTCTGCGCAACGGCCCGCCATTTCCGACTCGAGCCAGGTTTGACCCGCAGACGATCCTCGACTTTCTTTCCCTTAAACAACTTGCGTGCCGTCTCCACCAGCGCGTCACGTGTTTCAGAGTCTGGAACTTCACCGGTCAGCACAATCAGATCTTTGCTGAGTTCGGCTTGCCATTTGAGGTTTGGCTCCGGCGGCGCCGTTGTTGCAATCGTCACTGACGTTCGACAGGCCCGATTGGCCGTGGCGCGGACTTCTTTCGGAAGCAACCGCGCCAACTTCTCATCTCTGGTACTGCCGTCCAGCGTCAAAGCCTCATTACGCAAGACCAAACGACCCGTATCGAGCCGTCCGAGAGCCGTGACACCAGCCATGACGCACGTCTCCCAGCCTTCCGGCGCGCCACGTGCGATCGTCATCCCGGAGTCCACACTGCGGCCCTTGAACGCTGTCGCAATAGCGTTCAGAAATCGCTGCCGCGCTTCCGCCGACGGAACGACGCCGCGTATGCGCACGTGCTGTGCGTCGACGTCGACCTCAGTCGAATATGGGCTGGCAAATGGAATAGCCGCCTCGTCGAACGTGATCGCCGTCGTCAGGCGATATCCGCTCGGCAACGCCCGCCGCAGCGCTTTGCGAACCAAGTCAGCGGTTTCCTCCCGAACCGCACGCCCTTCAACCAGCACACGGGTACCCGTCATCGCCACACGCGCCTCGACAAGCGGCGCAACACCCGTGATCAAAGCCACAACCGCAGTTTGCCATTGGGCCGGCGCCCCACTGCCAGCCACCATTTTGTCGACCGTAGCAGCTTTCGGAAACGCGGTTTGCAGCGCAGACCGGACGCTTTCCCGTGCCGACGGGCCGGGAACGTGTCCACTCAGCTCAATCCGGCCCGCGCTCGACGTCAAACTCCAAACATATGGAGACACGATGGGCGGCGTGACCTTGTTCTCCTGCAACCGGATGCCGCCCGGCATCGCCTGCGCCAAGTCACCGTTAACCCGACGATAGTCGGCACTTGAGCGTGCGCGCCCCGCAATTCCAAAGCGTGTGTCGACAAGATTGATCGCCGCACCGTCTTCAAGCCGCGCGAGCTGCCGGAGCCCAAACGCGATACCGTCAAGCCAGACATCTTGCGGCGGCGCGCCGAGAGCAGGCGTCATGCGATCTGCAATCCCCTGATCCGGAAACGACTTCCGGGCCATAAGGAGAATGGCGCGACGGCTCCGCTCATCCGGCACATGCCCAATCAACCGAACCGAGCCTTCAAGGCGCGCGGCTTTCCAAACGTACGTATCGGCGTGCACAGCAGCGTCGGTTGCATCAGCCACGCGACGCACACCCCAGGTGCTGTCTGCGATGCGCCATGCGGCTTCGCGATCGGAGCTGGTTTCGGCAAGCCCGACGATGCGGCCGTCACGCCCGGAGAACTCCAGCTTCGCCCACGTCAGACCTTCAGCCGCCAGCGCGCGCTCAGCGCGTTGCTGCAGGTCGACTTCCATTGGCTGATGAGCACCGTCGATTGTGAGTGCAATCAAGGCGGTCATCGGAAACAGGCCCCAAAGCCAACGCGTCGGATTACATCTCATCGCTTATGTTCACTCCGAACAATTTCGACCCCGGACCCGGTCCGATTGGAACAGAAGCGCGACTGTCCCCATCCGCCCACGGCGCAGTCCATCGTCCCAATCAACACGTATATTGGCGCATTCTCGATGTGTTGCCATCAGCTAATGTGGTCAAGCGCCGCCGCGCCGCATGCAATCCAGAGCCGGCCAGCACACAGTGCATCCGCCGACACAGGATCGCGATCGCAAGCCAGCTTGGCAGATCATGATCCGCAAAGCCCAGACCTGATGCTTAATACGAGCGTGGCAACCCGAGCACATGCTCCGCAATATAACTCAAAACCAGATTGGTCGAAATCGGCGCAACTTGATACAATCGCGTTTCTCGAAACTTCCGCTCCACGTCATATTCCTCAGCAAACCCGAAACCGCCGTGGGTTTGCAAACACGCCTCAGCGGCCGCCCAAGACGCATCGGCGGCGAGCATTTTCGCCAGGTTGGCTTCTTCTCCCGGATTGCCGCCAGCCTCATACAACGCGACCGCTTCACGCAGCATCAGCTCAGCCGCCCGCATATCGGCATAGGCCCGCGCAATTGGGAACTGAACACCTTGGTTTTGGCCGATCGGACGATCAAAAACGATCCTGTCCTTTGCATAGGCCGTTGCCGTTTCAATAAACCACTTGGCATCGCCGATGCATTCTGCGGCAATAAGAATACGCTCGGCGTTCATCCCCGCCAGGATATAGCGGAAGCCCATTCCTTCCTCGCCAATCAGGTTTTCGACCGGGACCCTCAGATTGTCGAAAAACACCTCGGTCGTCGCATGATTAACCATCGTCCGTATTGGCTTAATCGTCAGAGCGCCCTTGCCAGCCGTCCTCATGTCTACCAATAGAACCGAGAGGCCGTCAGTTTTACGCGCGACCTGGTCACGGGGCGTTGTTCGGCAAAGCAAGAGCATAAGATCGGATTGGGCGGCGCGCGACGTCCAGATCTTTTGGCCATTAACGACATAGTGGTCACCATCGCGGCGCGCCGTCGTTTCGAGCGCCGTCGTGTCGGTTCCGCTCGTCGGCTCGGTCACGCCAAATGCCTGCAGGCGCAGCTCGCCTGATGCCACGCCGGGCAGATAGGCCTGCTTCTGCGCATCCGAGCCATGGCGCAGAACCGTGCCCATCGTGTACATTTGCGCATGGCATGCGCCGGCATTCCCGCCGGCACGATGGATCTCCTCCAGGATCGCGGCCGCAGCGGATAATCCGAGACCGGCACCGCCATACGCCTCTGGTATCAAAGCCGCGAGATAGCCTTCGCGCGTCAGCGTATCCACGAACGTCTTCGGATAAGCCATCTCGCGGTCAAGCTGGCGCCAGTACTCGCCTGGAAACTGTGCGCAGAGCCGAGAAATCGCATCGCGGATTTCCGGATGGTTGGGAGCCAGTGGCAACGTCTTCATTCCTCCGCTCAATTTGTCGTCGCAGCCGTCGCGACACGGACGCGCGCGGGGCACAACGAGCGACATTTTTGCTGTCGACGTTACGGTCGATCCACACGCCGCAGTTTACGGTGCCGTTGCGACAAACACGAGCCGCTCGTGACGCGACATGACCAAGTTGACAATCGCGCCCCTCCAGTATGTGCGGCAACCAAATTGTTCCGCCCTGTGATGCCACACCGGCAAGGCTGCTAGAAGATAATGCTAGAATTAGAATAGTTCTAATGAGCTGATTTCACTAGCTTTTTCCCGCTCGTGACGTTGTCAATATTCTTGACAATTAAGCTCGACTTCACCCATGCTGCGGCGCACAGCTTAAAAATGACAGGTCATGATCGTGTCTGATCCATCGCGTCGCGCCATACGAAGAGTGGAACGGCCCACACCATCTGCTGCGTACTCGGCGGCGCACCTTGTCGGCCTGGGGTTTCGCGGCTGGATGACCGGCCTTACGCGGGCTGATCTTTCGAATTGGGCGCACGTATGGACCGTCTATGAGCAAACGGCTGGTCCGGTGAATGCGCGGCGGATGGTCACCGATTTGGCTTGCTGGGTGCAGAGAATTCAAACGACGACGGAGCGCGAGATCGAAGTCTGCTCCTCAGACTGCATCTGGTTCGGACGCGACGAGTGTGTCGCCTTGTCGTTGATCGCAGCAGCACAGCACGATCAAAGTCCTCACCGGCGCTGTCCTGCCATGCAGGCGTGCGCTGCCGCCCTGCTCGGCACGGATAATGTCGAGCCCGTGCTCGATACGGCAGTGGCCTTCGCCGGCACGCTCATCGAAGCAGGTCAGATCTTGCAGCCAGAACAGATCAATCTGCTGCACGCCCAAGCATCGGGGCGCGAAGGTGACAGTCCGCTGCACTGAGCGGTTCTGAAAGTGGCGGCTTTGAACCGCCAGGATCCGAAGGAGCGAATGAGTGATGAGACTACTGAAGTGGCTGATGTCGTTTGGACTTGCCGTCGGCGTATCGACGGCCGCCGCGCACGCAGCAGCGCCGAAGGCTGCGGATGTCCTGAAGACTTATGCCGACATTGCGCTGGCGGGCTATGAGGACAGCCTCACAACGGCAAAAACGCTGAAGGCCAAGATTGACGCGTTTCTCGCAAAGCCGACAGACGCGACCCTGGCAGAGGCCCGCACGGCCTGGCTTGCTGCACGCGTGCCCTATCAGCAGACCGAAGTCTATCGGTTCGGCAACAAGATCGTCGATGATTGGGAAGGCAAGGTCAACGCATGGCCGCTGGACGAGGGCCTGATCGACTACGTTGCCAGCGACTACGGCGACACGTCTGAGGAAAACCCGCTCTACATCGCCAACATCATTGCCAACTCGTCGCTGAAAATCAGTGGTCGCGACGTTGATACCAGCACAATCTCGAAAGCGTTGCTGTCGGAAAAGCTGCACGAGGCCGGTGGCGTTGAAGCCAACGTCGCAACGGGCTATCACGCGATTGAGTTTCTGCTTTGGGGTCAGGACTTGAACGGCACCGACGCTGGCGCCGGGAGCCGTCCGGCCAGCGATTTCGACGTCAATGCATGCACGAATGGCAATTGTGAGCGTCGCGCGCAGTATCTTCGCGTGGCCACGGACTTGCTGCTCGACGACCTGACTTGGATTACCACGCAGTGGGGAGCCGACGGCGCGGCCCGCAAGGCCCTTATGGACGGCACACCTGTCGATGGTCTCATTGCCGTGTTCACAGGCCTCGGTTCTTTGTCATACGGTGAATTGGCCGGTGAGCGCATGAAGCTCGGGCTGCTGCTCAACGATCCGGAAGAAGAGCACGATTGCTTTTCCGACAACACGCACAACTCGCACTTCTACAACGCAACGGGCATCCAGAATGTCTATCTCGGCCGCTACAAGCGGATCGACGGCTCTGTCGTCTCAGGCCCCAGTGTCTCCGACCTCGTCAAGGCGAAATCGGCCGACATCGATGGCCGCGTGCGCGCTGCGCTCGATGCGACAATGGCGCGAATGGGCGACATGAAGTCGCGTGCAGAAGCGGGCGAGTCCTACGACCAGATGATTGGCGAAGGGAACGACGCCGGCAATAAGGTCGTCGAAGCCGTGATCACAGCATTGATTGGCCAAACCAAAGAGTTCGAGCGGGCGATTACGGCGCTGGAGCTCAAAAAAATTGCGTTCGAAGGCTCAGACAGCCTCGACGACCCAAGCAAGGTGTTGGGCAAGTAAGCCGATTGGACGGCTTGCCACCTGTTCCACATCACGGAACATATCTTGCGCAACATATCTTGCATTGCGCGTAGAAGACAAAGTTTGGGCTCTCTCAAGGGCCCAAACGAAGCAAGAGGCAATTCATGTCTGTTTCTGCCCTGGCTAACTCTGCCCTGGCTAACTCTGCCCTGGCTAACTCTGCCCTGAGTAACTCTGGCCTGCACAATATTGTCGGCTGCGACTTCGGCGCACCTCCGGGTGGGACCGCCATGGTGCCGGAACACGATTTGACGCCAGATGATGCTAAGCGCTTGAAGTTTCTCCGCATTCTTGCGGAACAAAGCCAGTTGCGCTCCCGACGGGAGCTTGAGCAAATGTGCTGGCTGATTGCCGCCGAACGTTCCGCCAGTGCAACACGCTATGGTCTCGCACTTTTTGGTGCGCTGGCAGAATACGCACGCCAACGCTTGGTTTTCCATGCCCGCGACAGCGCAATCGCCAGCGATGACGAAATCTGGCTACTCCGCACGCTTCGCGCTTATGAGGACGCAGAAACGCCAAATGGACGGGCTTTGGTCAGCTGGCGCGTGATGCCTGAAGGACGTCGGCGCATCCGCTTCCTTGTTGGTGGGCTTGCTGAAGCGCTTAAAGAGGACCACGAGATCTGCTATCAGGCGGATAAGACCTGACGCGCATCACGCGGCAGGACCGTCAGACCGCAGAAGGAGACCATTATGGCGGACGTTGCAACCAAACTCTCACAATCGGCCATCGAAGCCATCGTTGAGGGATTGACGCAAAGCTTGGCCGAGACGTCAGTCGCAACCATGAAGGCGCAGAACTATCATTGGAACGTTGAAGGCATGGCCTTCGGCCCCTTGCATACGCTGTTCCAAGATATGTACGAGGACCACTTCGAAGCACAGGACGCGCTGGCCGAGCGGATCAAAATGCTCGACGCGCACGCCGAGGGACGCCTCTCCGTTTACCTGGAGCGCAGCAAGATCAAAGAGTGTGACGGCAAGATCTCCGATAAGGAGATGATTGCCAAGTTGCAAGCGGACCAAGAGACGTTGTCGTCGACACTGCGCGCGCTCGCCGGCGAAGCGGAACGTCATGGGGACATGGTGACCAACGACTTGGCGATCGAACGCGCTGATAAGCACGACAAGTTCGCCTGGATGTTGCGCGCGCACCTCAAAGGTGCGTAGTCACAACTGACGCCGCGAGCTGCCTTCAGGTTGCAGGCAGCTCCGGCCCGGTCCCTTAATGAGCGTCATTTCATGAGTGTCGCTTCGTCAACGGCATTGTTGTCAATATCATTGGCATCGATGTCATTGCCATCGGTCGCACGCACGTCACTCAGCGGCTTGCAACCGGGCTTCCATCTCATCGAGAGGGCATGGTCTGCCTTTCTTCGCACACCGTTTGCGATAGGCTCTTGGCCACACCGGAAACCCGCCCAACTCGTCCTGCTGCACCATCAAGTCTCTCAGAAACGCGAGTTTCTTTTTGCGGCTGCTCAGCGACTTGAACGCCTTCTTCTGCTTTTTCGACATACCGCAACCGATGCAGTGTCCCTTCCGCTTGAATTTGCAAACGTCGATGCAGGGAGACGGAACTTTCTTGGGCATGGGCCTCCGACCCGAATGACTTGTCCTGTGCAGCCGGTGCGTTCTTTCAGCGCACAAATCACGCATTGTCGATCATTTTAGTCTAATATCGATACGCGCAAACGGTGCGAAACCGTCGCAGCCAAGCTGTGAACCCGTAGTCGACTCGTAAACTCCACATTACTAAATCGAGACGATCTGCTCCCCCACAAACGGACTCGAGGGCTGAGACAATGCAGCGTCGACATCACTTCGCGATGTGGCCCATGGTCGGATGCGTAGGTCTGTTCGTGCTGACTGTCGGCGTATTGGCTGAACTCAGTTTCGCAGACGGACCACGCGGCAGTATTCCTCTGGCTGACTTTGAGCCAAGCGAAGCGTTTCCCGGTGGCGAGGCGACGGCTGCGCGCCGCGTGCATACCATCAACGCGTTTTCTCATCCCTCCGCCAATATGGGCTTTGCCAAAGAGTTCGACTTCAAGCTCGGCAACGCAATGTTTCGCAAGCTTTGGGTCACGTCACCGGCGTCAACACGGTCATCTGACGGCCTCGGCCCGCTCTACAATGCGCGCGCGTGTCAGCGTTGCCACCTCAAAGACGGACGCGGACATCCGCCGGCCGCGAATTGGCCGGAAGACAACGCCATCTCGATGTTTTTGCGGGTTTCCATTCCGCCCCAAAACGACGGCGACCGCAAGCGCCTGAAGTCGGGTCGCGCCAATGTCATTCCGGAGCCAACCTACGGTACGCAACTGCAGGACTTGGCTGTGAAGGGGCACGACGGCGAAGGCCGTATGCACATCACATATCGCGAGCACACCGTCGTCATGACCGGCGGCGAGACCGTGTCTCTCCGGACGCCGACATATCGCGTGACAGACCTCAAGTATGGCCCCATGCATCCCCAAACCATGCTGTCGCCGCGCGTTGCGCAGCCGATGATCGGCCTTGGACTGCTTGAGGCGATATCGGCGACCGACATTCTCGCACGAGCGGACCCGGACGACGCAGACGGCGATGGCATTTCCGGTCGCGCCAATCGTGTGTGGTCCGTGACACAGCAGGCCGTCGTCCTCGGCCGGTTCGGCTGGAAGGCAGGGAACCCGACGGTGCTCCAACAAACAGCCGGCGCAGCAGCCGGTGATATCGGGCTCGGCTCATACATTTTTCCGCGCCATGCCGGCGACTGTACGCTGAACCAACGCGTGTGCCTCAATGCACCGGCCGGCGGCCCCGCTGCCAATCCGAACATTGAGTTCAAGACGCAGCTACTCAAACTCACAGCCTTCTACTCGCGTAATCTCGCGGTACCTCCGCGCCGCAATCCGAAATCACCGAATGTGTTGGCGGGTAAATATCTGTTCCACAGCATCGGATGCGCGAGCTGTCACACACCGAGTTTCCGCACAGGCTCCGAAACGCCCGACCCCCATCTCGCCGGACAACGCATTTGGCCGTATACGGATCTGCTGTTGCACGATATGGGGGCCGGATTGGCGGACAATCGGCCGGAGGGTCGCGCAACGGGCCGCGAGTGGCGCACGGCACCGCTGTGGGGTATCGGATTGACCGAGATAGTCAGTGGCCACACGTTCTTTCTTCATGACGGCCGGGCGCGCAGTGTTACGGAAGCGATCCTGTGGCATGGTGGCGAAGCGGAGACCGCACGCGACGCATTCGCGAAGCTGTCGCCAAATGAGCGAAAACGCCTGCTGGCGTTCGTTAACTCACTCTAGCAGGGCATGATAGGACATGAACCGGCGCTTTCATTTGTTGCTCGCGGCAACGGCATGTGCATTGGCCGTAAACGCGCAAAACGCGGCTGCCCAGACCGTAACCGTCGACCACGCACGGATCGCCGAAAATGCGCTGCGGGGCCACATTCAGCCCGGCTATGCAAAGCTCACACGCGCACTCGAGCGGCTTGAGACCACGACACAAGCGACCTGCAAGCAGCTCACGACAGCCGAGATTGATGTTCTGAAAGCAGCCTTCACGGACGCCATTCTTGCGTGGGGTGCGATCGCACACATCACGTTCGGCCCGATCCGGGATTCCAATCGCTATGAGCGGATCTTTTTCTGGCTCGACCGCAAGGGCATCGCGCGCCGTCAGGTTCGCCGCGCTTTGCGCAATACGCCAGACGCCTACCGGTCCGCGACGACGCTTGGAACCCGGAGTATCGGCGTACAAGGCCTCAGTGCCTATGAGCAAATCCTCGTCACTGGCCCATTTAAGCCGGAGGCTGCCGACTTTGTCTGTGCTTATGCCGCAGCAATTGCCGGCAACCTCAAAGCAATCGCCCAGACCGTTGCCCGCGCGTGGGCCGACGACGGCGCATTTGCCAAATCATGGCGGTCGCCAAGCGCGGACAACCCCGTGTACCTTAAGCCACATGAGACCACGTTTGCGCTTGTTAAAGCCTACGTCGAGAACATAGAGCGCGTCCGCGATGTCGAGCTGCTGCGCCCACTGGGTTTTGCCGCACAGCGGCGTAAACTGCCCGGACCATATGCGCGAAGCAAGCAAACCATGCCGTTCCTCGCAGCCCGCATTTCCGGTCTTCACGACCTGATCCTCAAGAGCGGCGTTATCGCAGTCGCACACAAAGTCGCAGTTGCCCGCAACGACCCTGTATCGAAACAACGTCTCGACCAGGTCGGCTTCGAGCTCAACTTTCTGACGCAACGCGCGCAAACGCTGGCTCAGACTCCGGACTTTTTCGGATCCGAGAAATCGCGCGAGGCGATCGCATTGGGTTTCCCGCTCAAAGCTGCGCGTGAACTCGCGCGCGCAGCGCTTGCAGATACGCTGGAACTGCCATTTGGATTCAACTCTGCCGATGGTGATTGATCGCCGACAATTGCTGCAACTGGGCGGTGTTGCGCTGGCCGGACGTGCCTTGACCCTCAGCGACAGGGCCCGCGCCGGAACGCCGCCGTCCGCGGTGCAATTGTTCGCAGCGGCTCGCAAAGGACGGATCGGCTATTCCGCTGCAATCTTTGATCAAACCGGGCAAGACCACGCCGTCGTATCACTACCGGCGCGCGGCCACGACGTTGCGGTGTGTCAGCGCACCAAGCAATGTGTCGTGTTTGCCCGACGGCCGGGCAACTTCGCCATCGCATTCTCAGCCGCACGCCGCAGCGCACCGGTGTCGTTCGCAACACCACCTGATCGCCACTTCTATGGTCACGGGACATTCTCAAGCGACGGATCCCTTCTATTTGCAACAGAAAATGACTTTGAAGCCGCACGCG
>JBCCOV010000099.1:0-17600 GCA_039039985.1 Pseudomonadota bacterium
ACGATACATCTGGCAAAATCTGCGAAAAACCTCCCAGTGTTTACGCAAACAACCCACTGCAAACGTTTCCGAATTCCGCGTCCAATGCACGCAATCATGGTGGACCTAAAGGGAGTAAGTTCGAACCGCTTGCTTGAGATTTTGAGGTGCTGGGCGAGGCAGTTGGTTGGCCCCAAACTAGCATAGCTTGTTACGGCGAACGGGTTGGGAAGAAGTCGCTCTGGACCGATTCATTGGGAGCCCTACATCCCAATGTTAGGAACCGGTTTATGGTTTGCGGCGCAAACAAGCAGACGCATTCAGCACCGTCCCTCCTCCCTAAAACTGTGCCGGATTTCTTGGCGAGTTGAGGAGGTCTGCAATCGCTTGAAAGCGGCATTCGGATGAGGACATCCTGAAGCTATTGCATGCGATCGAGGTGCGTCTGGCGCGGTGCTGCTCGCGAGCGAGAAGCCCGATTGCCTTAGATCGGACACGCTGAGTGGATCGCAGACTAGCCAACTGTCCGGCGCAGCGTCATGACGAGTGCGATCACTGAGCCAGAAAGCAAGCCTATAAGGGCGCCAGCCAGATATCCGACAGGCATGCCGCCGAGGCTGACAACCAGGAATGCCGCAATCAGCGAGGCGACAACGCTAAGCACCATGCAAGCCGGGGCGCTCACCAAGTACGAAGGCACCTTTGCGTCGACAAGGTCTGCAACGCCCTCCTCCATCGACGCCCGAAGTGGCGTAACGACAAACCCGGGCAGCACGCCGCACAGCGTCGCCCAGAACCACGGCGTTAGACCCATGGCCGCAAGAACGGCTCCGACAACCGCGCCGCCCACGGCGCCGGCCAGAAGCGCGGTCATAAGGATCGGAGTTATCGAAAAAGGTAGTGATTTCATCGGTGTTCCTAATCCCGTAATTCGTTTCGGCGACGGTTATGACGCGCTACCAAGTCATCGCATTGCGCTTGCGCGAAACGGCAAAACGAGCGTCCCGCTCTGCTGTGGCTGTGCGCCCCGTCCAGCGGGCCGGTCAAACAGAGCGCCGGCTCGGTTGCCAGCGAGATCTTCCAGCTGAGCGCCGATTGCGATCGTGTAGTCTGCCTCCGCCCACGTCTTGCGCGGCTTGAAGATCCAGGTGGTATCCGAATCCGCAAGACGGATTGAGCCTGCCACCACATTGCCCGTTGAATTCCGCACGCGCAATCGGTAGGCAAGAGAAAGGTGGTCGTAGGTGCCATCGAGCGTGATCGTCAGTGGGTCGCGGGTTCCAGCGCGCGGCACTGCAATCTGCCAGCTTTCGGGCCTAGGTGGGGACAGATCGGCCTGGATGACTGTGAAAGCTTTGCGATGCGGCTTTGTCAGAGCGCAGCCGCGCGTATCCCGCAAGGCTACCGGAACAACGAGTGCATACCGCATGCCGCGACGGAGAGCCCGCCCAAAGGCATCGTGCGCGGCAAGTCCAGTCTTGACCCGACCTGGATCGAGCACGAGCGTCAGCCGCTTGCCGTCCGGCGACCATAACGCGAAACGCGTCGGCAGGAATGCACCGGGTACAATGTCGCCGGCCGCGTCCTCGATATGGATCGCCTCGACCGCAGCGTCATTACGTGCCATCGGCTGGCTGAAATAGATGTAGAAGCGGAGCAGGTTCTCCGGCAGCACATTGGTGCTGGGATAAACCTCGGACACCTGCGCCGGAGCCCCGCAGGCCTTCGACGCATCAGCGGGCGACACGATACTCAAGGCAACGATGAAAAGCGTAGTTCCCACCAACACAGATCGCTTGTTGTTCTGCATTGCAGTGCCCCGACGAGCCGATCAGCGCACCTGATCCGGATAACCCTCGTCCAACTTGAGCATGTTCTGGAACTTTCGAATTCCGTCTTGTTGCGGCTGATACTTGTAGTCGGCGAAGTTATATTCGCTGATGAAATCCGAGAGACGGAAATACGATCCTTTGAGATATGAAACCAGCTCCACACTGCCGGTGCGCTGGTTGCGCCTAAGCGCGAGCAAGTGCTTTGCGTCCTGGTCGGCGGCCTGCATCACCCCTGCGAGCGGCACTGCGACGGACCGTACGCCGGCGCGTGCGCCAAGATATGCGATAGGCTTGGACAGCCCCTCACCCTTCACCGCGGCAGCAAGGTCTGTCATGGAGATAAGGTTCGCGTTCATATCTCGGTTGACAACGAGCACGAACCTTTCAGGCTTACCCTCCTTGTTGTAGGCCGTGAACGAAATCACTTCGAGCGGCAGGTTGCCGTAGCCAAGTTCAGCCACGGTCTTGCCCGTGACATGGGCGCCGTCCTTCAGCGCCTGAACCGGAATCGTCACCAGCGGCGTGCAGGTATAGGCAGCCACCACGGTCGGTAGACCGTCGATCTCGACCACCGACATCGCCCGAATCGGTGCGCGGGTTTCATTTTGATTATGTGCAGCATGATATATTTCAATGCTGGACGTTGCGCTTTTGCCATCGAACGGAAACGGTATGACGCGCAATCGGGAGGCGAACTCACCCGTGGACGTGCCGGACACGTAGAGCTTGCCGTTGACGTAATCCATATCGGTGACGGCGATCGTGCTGGCAGGTATGTCTCTCCAGAATGTCACGCCGTCCTTGGGCACGTCGCTGAGCGTGATCGCTGTACTTTCGAGCGCTGATGGATCAAGCACCGCCACTTTGCCGGTCGGATCCGCGGTAATGATCTGGGCTTTTGGGCCATCCGGTCTCTCAACGGTCAAGGAGATGTAGGCTGTTTTCGTCAGCGGGTGCACGGCAAGATCATTGAACAGGATCGCTGAGGCAGGTGCGTCAATGGCCTTGGCAACCCGAGCGCTGAAATCGGTGAGGTTGTATCCGACCGACTGTTTCGGTGCCGCACCCGCTTCAGGTAGCGTCAAAGCCACGATCTGCGATGCATCCGGATCTGCAACGAACAGTGTTTTCGCATCGGCGAACTCAAGAACCGTGGCGGACATGAAGTTGTAACCGGCAGATGCGCTGGTCGTGGTTATTGAGATCGCTGCGGAGCATAGGGCAGTCATCAGGTGCTTTTTCATGTCCGGGATCCTGGCACGCATTGATCGATAACAACAGCATAGGGCTCCGAGCTCAGGTCTGACTATTGATCCAAACGCGCAGTATGTGCGCGGTGGGGAGATCGTCCAGGTTTGCCGACGCTACGATCTCTGTGAGTGTCCAACCAGAGCTCCAGACGAATCTGATGTGAGCTTTGTCATAGAGTTGGCTTTTGCTAGCTATGCCAGGAGCCATCCGCCCTTTGGGACGAAGTGTCCTGGTGAGAAACTCGCAAGGTTCAGATGTCGAGAGAACTTACTCTCGTTCAGGCAAATCCTGAGTGTTGTGCCATGATCAACGCACGTTAACTGGTCTTGGCGGAGCGTCGGGTAAACAACAAGGCGGGGAGGATCGACATTGCGACCAACAACGCAAAGTAGGCAGGCTCTGGGTATAGCTGCAGCCACATCGCGCCAATAACGCCGCCGACCATCACGACATGTGAAAGAACCGCCCATAGCAGACTGGCAAAGATGAGATCGCCTGCACCGCGGCGCGCGACCCAGAACGTCCAAAGCGCGATTGGGATGAACGGAAAAACGGATGTTGCAACACCCGGATTATATGTGCCGGTGCCAATCGCCGCGATCATGTGGCTGATGGCGTTGATAAGAATGATTGCAGCCATGCACAGCGCAGGAAAGACGCGTGGCGGGCTGAGAAGAACAGCTAGCGTACCGACAAGCCAGACCAGCGATGTGTTGATCACAAAGATGGCCTGGCGCGTTAGGAGTTCGGTCTCTTCCGGCGCACCGACAGCGTTCCGCAGCAGCGCGTTCACGTAGCCGTGGAACGCATAAGTCTTGCCGGTTAGGTCGATCCAATGCTCTTCGACCTGATGGAGAATGTAGGCCGCCAGCATCAAGGCCGATAGTATTCGCAAATCGTGCAGAATCGAACCCTGGGTCTGGCTTCTGAACGCCGCAGCGGTCAGCAGCAGGAATGGCGCAATAAGCGCGCCGACCTTCATCCAGTGCGTTACGAGAAAGCTATGCTGCCCAAGCGGTACCCAGAGCAGAGTAAATGCGAGAACGAGCATCACATATACGAAGGTGCGGTTCGGCATAAGAGCCCTCCGTGACGCAACACCAGCCCTGCTGGTAAAACGTCTAGGTTCGTTTTCCAAACCACATTCGACTGAGAATGCTGTCCTTCAAAACCAACTGATGGTAGACGGCTGCAGCAATATGGAGTGCGATCAAAGCGACTAGGCAGAGTGCAATCAAACCATGCGCTGCCCGTTGTGGTAAATTACCAAAGCTATCGGGCAATGGGTCACCCGAGGCCCAAAAAACAATGGGAAACAGATTTGCTCCGAACGCCGTTGCTAAGCCACTGAGCACCATGCCGGAGACAAGAATGTAGAAAGCCCAGTGTGTCAGATTGCCGATTCTGTCGAGAAATGTGCTTCCAGTTGTGGCCTTTGGTGGCATTGTTGTCATGAGCCGTGTTGCAAGACGCACGACGAGCAGGCCGCCTATAACCATTCCAACAGTCATGTGCCCAGCCAAACCGTTGAGTTTTTCTGGATCAGTATTGGGCATGTCCGCTAGCACGAGCCCGCCTGCGGCGAGCGCGATTAGAATCATGAGGGCCATGATCCAATGCAGTGCAACAAGAAGGGGGTGGTAGCGGATCAAAACAACAGATCTCCAACGGTGTTTGGGGAGTGTATGTCGGATGCTGCGCTTAGGCTTCCCCATTTACGAGGGCGGACAGGACTTCGCGCAACTCCGACTTTTTCTCGGGTGAAAGGGGATTGGGTGATGTGGCGTCAAATGATTCCGGAAACTTCGGAAGCGAAAAGGTGCCGCGAACCTCTGCGCCAAAAAAAGGCGCCGAAGTTTCTGCCGTTCTTAGGACATTCGCACCGCCGCTTGTTCCAGGTGAAGTCGCCATAATCACCATTGGCTTATCTTGAAAGACTTTTTGGTCAATCCTGCTCATCCAGTCGAACAAGCTCTTGAAAGCCGCTGTGTAGTTCCCGTTGTGCTCGGCATAGGCAATGAGAAGCGCATCCGCCGCACCGATCTTGGCATAGAAGCTGTGGGCGGCATTTGGAACGCCGCTCGCGTTCTCCAGGTCGATACTGTAGATCGGCATGTCGTAGTCATTGAGGTCAACGACCTCGATCTCGACCGGTGGATGGACTTCGGACTTCATGAGATTGGCAGCCGCGACGACGAGCTGTTTGTTGATAGACTGCCGGCTGTTCGAGGCCGCGAAGGCGAGAATCCTCATATTTGTGCCCTACTTGATTTGGAATTGCCGCGGTTAAGCAAAACCCTAAGAACTTTACGGATATCCAGGATCGGTTCTTCCCTGGGAAAGCATGCCAATTTTGAAAGTGAGCGTTAGGTAACGAACTTCCGGGTGATGTCAGCAATGGTCGGCGTACCCGCCAGTTTCATACTCAGCTCCAGTTCGGTCCTCAGTGCATTCAACACCGATGTCACGCCCTGCGCACCGCCAAGCGCAAGGCCATAGAGAATCGGACGGCCAACCGCGACTCCGCTGGCCCCTAACGCAAGCGCTTGGAACACATGGACTCCCCGGCGAATGCCCCCGTCGATAAAAACGGGCACTTTTGAACCAACGGCCTCCACAATCCACGGCAGAGATTTAATCGCTGCTGGAACTGTATCGAGTTGGCGCCCGCCATGATTTGAGACCTGAATGGCCGCGGCACCATGATTGACTGCTGCGACTGCGTTGTCCGGTGATTGGATACCTTTGACAATTACTGGCAAGCCCGACTCGTTCGCGATGAACTCGAGATCTGAGAAGGTGAGCTCGCGCTTGAATATTGTGAACAATTCGGCAAGCGTCGCTCCCTTGGGTGCACCAGCCAGATTGGGGAAGGACAGGCTTGGCGGATAGACGAAGCCTGTACGCTTGTCCTCTTCGCGGTTGCCGGCCCATTCCAGATCAACGGTAAAAACGATTGCCGTCGCGCCCATCGCCTTTGCGCGCTGTATCAGCTCGCGGTTTATGCCGGGATCTTTGGCGAAATACAATTGGAACCACTTTGGTCCGTCGCCGGCCTTGGCAATCTCTTCTAACGTCACATTGGCCAACGTCTGCGCTGTGAACAGTGCCCCGGCATCTGCCGCCCCTTTTGCGGTGCCTTTTTCGGCCGTTGCGTGTGCCAGCCCGTGGGCCGCCATAGGAGGGATAAAGACTGGAATATCGGTTTTGTCGCCCAGCAATTTGGTTGACGTGTCCGGTTGCTGAATCCCTGCAAGGTAGCGGGGCAGGATCTGTCGGTCATTGAACGCGCGGGTATTCTCCTTAAGTGTCCACTCGTCACCGGCGCCGCTGCGGATGTAACCGAATTGCGGCCGCGGAATCACTTTGCGTGCCTCGACTTCAAGATCATGCAGATTGATGATATCCAATGAGCGTTCAGCAGTACCAGCGCTATAGGCTGCAGCTGCAGGTGTTTGTGCTGATGCCGAGGACGAAACGAAGGGCAGCATCCCGGCGGTGACTGCACTGGTTGCCAAGAAACTCCTGCGACTCAACATGTACTAGACTCCGATTCCTGGCGTCTGCAGTTTGCGGCGCACGTGGGTCAAACCCACAAGCGCCGCGGTACTTCTAAGGCAATGGGAGCTGTATAACTCTCACAGGCTGCGGGGGTCTACGGGGTCAGTTCCGGCCTTGATCTCAGTTGCATCGTCGACGCCGTCACCGTCCGAGTCCGCCTTGTAGGGGAAGGTCCCCAAAGATACCTCTTTGCGGTTGGGTATGCCGTCGCCATCGATATCGTCGTCCATCTTATCTTCAATGCCGTCGCGATCGGTATCTTCCCAACGTGTTGGATCGTCGGGGAACCCATCGAAGGTATCATCGACCCCGTCGCCATCCTTATCGACAGCAAGCGGAACCTTTATGCCAACCCATTCGGAAGACGAGTCCATGACTTCTCCGGAGTTCATCTTGGCAAGTCCTCGATCGCGTAACTCAGTCATGTGATAGGGACGCTGCTCGTTTGGCAGACCGAAATGCGCTCCGGGCTTCCAGCCGACCGGGGCCAGATGCCGCAGCGCCCATGACATGCTTAGCCTGTCGGTGACGGTCACCTGCGATTGCATCACAGTCGACAGCCAAGCGCTCGTAACAATCAACGAGATAACCTCCTGAATCTCCCGATCCGAAAAGTGCCGCCGCAATTCCTCAATGTGAGCCGCCGTCGTACGAGTTGGGATGCGACCGGCGTCGCGAGCCAAACGGAATATCGCCTTCTCCGCATCTGTGTGCAGATCGGATCGCTCAAAGTCCAAGAGGGCATGGATCTTTGCGAGTACGCCGGGCAACTCTTCAGGCGGGAGTTTGTTGTGCAGATAATCGTCCTTTATCGCATCATAGATCCCATACGCGCCATGCACCTGACAATGCACACAACCGCTCGCAAGCTGCTGGACGAAGAAGATGGACCATTTCATCGCCAATCCAAGCGTGCGATCGGACCCAGAAAAATACTCGTCCATTTTTATGACACCGAGCGAGCTCTCCCGGGTCCACTCAGTATCGAAGCGATGCCGATCACTGAACGAGTACTTGGTCTTAGACATAACAGGCGGTCTGTAATACTGGTAGTCGTACGCGGTTATCTTAAACGGCGGAATTGAAGGTTTGGGATTGTTCTCATCATTGGACCCGGGTTTCTTCCATCGCAGATATTCTTGCGGATAGGAATCAAATGGTTCTTCAATTCCATCTCTGTCGCCATCGAACGTGACGCGCGAAACACCATAACCTGTTATATAATTGACCCAGTCGGTCTTAAATACGGGCGCGACGGCGCCAAGATCTTCCGGCTTCCAAGTCGAGATGATCTCACTCCGCGCGGTCGTCAATGCATCACCGGCGAACAGCCGGGCGCGCTGCTCTTTAGAATTGCTGCTCTTATTGAGACCAACCTTCCAGCCAACAGGGCCAAGATTTTCCGTTGCCCAATCAACCGTCTTTTGGTCAGTTGGAATTGGCAGGATGTGGTCGTAGGTGGCAATCGCTGCATTGACTGCAGCAAGTTCAAAGAGCTCGGCTATTTGTCGGTCAATAAAGTGCGTACGCAGTGCTGCATGCGTATCAGCTGTTACGCGAATGGGATAGGTGGCTGCGATCTGAATGTACTCGAATGCAGTGCGAAGTCGGGCGTCCTTGATCGACGCAACATAGTCCGGCAGCCAAAGTGATCGTATCTCATCCATAGGCACGTCCATCAAGGACAGTTGGTAGGCGCTGCGAGCCTGATTGTGATTGCTCCTTGCCAAGATCATCTGATAGAGCGTCATTTTCCACTTGGTCTTTGCGTCAAACATCGCGTCGGCATGGATCATTACGTCGGCAGTCAAGAGGCCCTCGTAGAAGTCCCGAAGGTTGCTGACATCAATTTTATGCCGGTCATAGTAAGGCATGGACCTGTCTGCCTCGGGTGGCGGGGGTGCAACCCCGCTGGGCGTTGAGGCCCAGACCGCATTGAGATAGAACGACAGACCCAAAAGCCATGCCGCTAAGAACGCCGTCGAAACTCTCATGTTTCTAGTCCTTCTTGTTGTCTTTGAAGAGTTTCAGAAACATGCCATTCGGATTTGGTGCATGTGTCGGAACCGATTGCAGCACATCCCAGTGTTCTTCGATCTTGCCGTCTGGCCCGAAAAGGTACATATCGACAGCAGCTACACCGAGGTCCCTAGGATCATTTGTCTCTAGATTGCGAAAGTTGACGTGCGCCATTGCCCAATCGCCGACAACAATGATTTTATGGACGTCGATCGCGGCATTGGAAAACTTCGCGGCCGAGTAAGAAAACAACATTGCCAAAGGCTGTGGCCCGTCAGGGAGAGCCGAACTGTGCTGGATGTAGTTGTCAGAAACGTACTTGCGCACGTTTTCAATGGACGGATTACTCTCTAACACCTTGTAAATATCGACGATCAGTTCGGCGCGTGCGCGGTCCTTATCGTTACCTGCAATAATTATAGTTTTGAAGTTCTTAGGAATGGTATTCCGATGATTGAAGCCCTGCTCCTGGGATGTCCTCGGTGGTTGAATCCTACTCGCCGAATTTTGTGCGATTGCACCATTTGTAACGAATAGTTGAAGCAACATCACCGTGAATAAACTCACGATCAGTCTGTTCGTTATTGCTCTCATTTTGTTTGACCACCTCTCAGAACACCACTCGCTTAGAATTACCAAGATGCGATGAGTATCAAGGTACGCTGGCGCGCATGAACTGTGCGCCAGCGTACCTTGGTGCCAGCGAGAACAAGCGTTAGCGTGTGTTGCTTACGCGAAGACGGAGGCTCCGACAGTACAGTTGGCTATGATCAGTTCTGCATTAAGCGTGTCTAATATCTTTCTTGTTCCGGCATACATCGCTATTATGCTTGCCACGTCTTCGGCGCTTGCAGCGGCGGAGATCGGTGAATCTGACACCTATCCGCGTGTCGACGGCAATGTTATATTTCGTCTTGCGAATGACAGCATCTACGCCGCTGAAACATCCTTCGCCAGAAACAGCGTGTTCAGTAAGAGCAAAGATTATTTTGGTGAAATGATTGCCTCGCCGAGGGTCCACTTTTCAGAACGCCTTTCAATCAGCTCTGAGATCCGTTTGGAAGGAGTGCGTCCACCAACCGAAGATCGGGTTTTCGAGGATCAAGGACTTTTTGCCAGAAAGTTGTTTGCAGAGTTTTCCCTCTCGGATCATTTTTCGCTGCATGCTGGGAAATTTACGCCGTCATTCGCGCTCGCATCGCTTGTTGCTCCGGGAATGTATGGAATCAACTTCAGCAAAGAAATAGAGCTGATCGAACGAATTGGGTTTGGTAGTGAATATATTTTCGATGTTGGCGAGTCTGGCAAGCATAAGCTCAGTGTCAGCACGTTCTTTGACGATACCAGCATCCTATCCGACTCACTTGGTTCCCGGCGCGGTCAGAAGCGGTTGAGCGATGGTGGCGCCAGCAACACCGAGTCATTTGAGTCATTTACGGTTTCGCTTGAGGGGAATGAAATCAGTTGGCTGCCTGGCTTCACATACAAGATCGGGTACATCCACGAAGCAAGGGGCGAGGGCGATGCGGCCGATGAAGACGGCTTTGCAGTTGCTGCAATGCAATCGTTTCAGTTGAGCGATGGGACGTCTCTCTTCTTGTTTGGGGAGGTTGCCCCATTGTGGAACTTTGAAGGCTCCGCCGATGACATCGTCTATTCGAGCGCGGGGGTACTCTACCAGACTGGATCGTGGAACATGATACTGACAGGAACCCACAGATGGAGAGACCTGGACGATGGCCGCACCTACAATGATTACAGTTTGCAAACGGCAGCGAAGCACGATTTTGGGGACGGCATCTCCTTCGAAGTTGCACACGAGTTCATTCGAGATAAGAACTTGAACAGCAGGCGAGTCGGATTCCGCCTCATAAGAATGCTGGACCTACGTCAGTGAAGCCTCAACCAGCGCAGCTTTAACGGCCAATAAAGACAGAGAAGCTTCGGGCCCGATATGATCTTACCGGCATCGCTGTCCGCCAGATCCAGGAAACATGGTTCGCGTGATGGACAGAGCCTCAAGCGTACGACTCAAGAAATAGTGTAATTGCCCATGGTTGGTTGCAAGATGTAATTGCGCGAACCAATTGTACGTTGGTGTGTCACTAGGTTGTTGTCGAACCTTGGGAAGAGAAATGGAGAGATGGATCGAATTGCGTTCAGCTTACCATGTCGCCAAACTTGGTACAGTGAGTGCAGCCGCTGAAGCGCTCGGTGTGCATCGCGCCACGGTGAACCGCCATATTGACGCGCTGGAAGCCGATTTGGGTGCGAAGCTATTTCTGCGTCATGGGCGGGGGTATGTGCTTACTGAAACCGGCCAGGAGTTTTTGAAAGTCGCGCAACGTGCCGACGACATGATTACGGACTTCGCGGCACGGACGCGGGCAGGCACTCCGGAAGTTTCTGGCGAAATCGTTCTGTCAGTTCATTCAGGGCTGGCAAGTGTCCTCATGCAGCCGATTGTTGCGTTCCGGACAGAGCATCCCAACACCCGCGTAACTCTCCTCGCGAATGATGACCTCGTTAGGCTCGAATACGGCGAAGCACACGTTGCCCTTTACGGTGGGCCAAGACCGGAACAGGACAACTATGTCGTGCAGCAGTTCGGCGGCCTACGGTTTGGTCTGTACGCACATTCTAGTTATGTCGCAAGAAACGGAATCCCGTCAGCGCCGGCAGACTTTGCGAACCATGACTTTGCCGTTAACCCGGCGCTCGCAAGTCGGGTGCCTTTTGAAGCTTGGTTGATGAGAAGAGTTCCGGAAGAACGTATGACAATAAAAGCCTCGCATCCAAGGGTTGCGCAAGAGGCGACGGTAGCCGGAGTTGCCATTGGCTTCCTTCCCGAACCCTACGCCCGTGGCCGGGCTGAACTCCACGAGGTCATAGCACCGCGTAGTAATTGGACTCCCCGCGTATGGCTCGTGACCCATGTGGACTTGCACCGTACCGAAAAGGTCCAAGCGATGCTTCGCTGCATCAAGGATGCGCACGCCGAGTAACGTCTGACTTACACGGTTGTTCTGGGGCTCTTTATTGCGCGGTGTTGAGGGAAGTTCATCTCAGGTGAGGCTGCGACATGGCCCGAAGTCGATCAGGCTTCTCGTGCTGTTCGCGAATACATCGCCGTTCTCGACGCTTCGGCCAACCAGCAAGGTCGAGGCGAAGATGGCATTGGGCGTGATGGTGGTGAGACACGCAAGGAGGTTTCGGAGACAGATCCGCAAGCTACCTGGATCGCGCGCAAAGGGATCGACACGACGTTCTATTGTGATGCCAACTATCTCATCGATAATCGCCACGGGATCATCGTCGATGCCGAAGGAACACGTGCCAACCGTCGCGATGAAATCGCAGTTGCCGAGACGATGCTGGAGCGCGTCATGGCCCGCTTCGCAGTGACGCCGCAACGCCTGGCCGCCGACACGGCTTACGGCACGGGCCGGCTGCTGAAATGGCTCGTTGAGCGGGGCATCACCCCGCACGTTCCTGTCTGGGATAAGTCAGCGCGCAAAGACGGCAAGTTCTCGAAGGCGGACTTCACGTTCGACCCAGAACACAACGTCTACATCTGCCCCGCAGGCAAGGAACTGACGCATTCCGGCTTCGTTGATCAGGGGCGCATCCTGCCGTATCGGGCGCGTGCGTTCTACTGCGCACGCTGTGATCTCAAGCCACGCTGCACGACGGCTGCATCGAGAAAGATCTCACGCGACATCGATGAAAACGTCCGCGACTATGTCCGCTCCTTGGACGGTACAGAGGCGTTTGAACAATCAAGCATTGAACGCAAGAAGGTCGAAATGCGCTTTGCCCACATGAAACGCATCCACAAGCTCGACAAGCTGCGGTTGCGCGGTCTGAGCGGAGCCAAGGACGAGGTCCTCCTCACAGCGCTTGCCCAAAACCTGAAACGACTGGCCAAGTTCGTCTGGTCGCCCGCCGGACCAAGCACCAACCCAGCCTGATGATGAGCCGTGGCCAAACCAACAAGAGCATGCAACAAGATCGACAATGATGCCGTGGGCCGGACACGGGGCAAATCAAAGCCGAAGACGAGTTTTGCAACAGTATCCGATGTGCAGCGGACGCCGCTCGTCTTGCTCTATCGAGGCTGTACGGCAAGTGAGTGATGACGGCTTTCTCCACCAAACAGACACCCTACAACTCCGCCACCGGGCCCACCCCCTACTCCGCGAGCAGGCGCTCCACCTCATTCACCAGTTCGCGCAAGTGGAACGGTTTTGAGAGGACGCGGGCGTCGCCGGGGCCGTGGCCTTCCTTGTTGAGTGCGACGCCGGCGAAGCCGGTGATGAACATGATTTTCAGGTCCGGGTCGAGATCACTGGCGCGGCGGGCCAGCTCAATGCCGTCCATTTCCGGCATCACAATATCGGTCAGCAGAAGATCAAACGGTTCGGTCTGCAGGCGCTCGTAGGCTTCGCGACCGTCCGGCATCGCGACCACGTCATGGCCGGCGCGGACAAGCGCGCGTTCTAGAAATCCACGCATCGACTCGTCATCTTCGGCCAGAAGGATCCGCGCCATCAAGCCAACTGATGGATCAATACTCATGTCCCCGCATCTCCTCGCGCATACAGGGCGGTGCCAACAGGCCCGCATTCAGTCGCAAACGGCCGTGCGTTACGGTGTCGCTGCGTCTGGATCACTGGTCAGCCCCTAACATCAACCGCTTGGTCATCAAACGCGAGCGGCGCAATTGCGTTGCATCTTGTGACCCTGCCGGGGGATGGTAAATCTCTGGTGAAGACGCGTGCCATTTTAACTCATTCCGGTGACACCAAAGTGTTCGCGACCAGACGGAACACGACGAAACGCGCGCTTGCGCAGCTGCATCACTTTTGGTCTGTTGGCGCAGGAGTCTACGTCGATGCCGTTCGGCGGTCGTCTTGGTTCAGGTCTTGGGGATCCGGGGCTTGGTCCCGAGCTTCCAAGGCGATCCGTGTCCGGACAGTCAGCAGTTGGGCGCTCCGGACCAGGGGTGCCTGGTTCAGTGCTTGAGCCGAATCCGGAACATTGCAGCGGCACGCCTGCGCGCCGCACACGTTGATAACGACAGCCGTGTATGGGGTGAGATGCCGGAACGAGAGCGCCACTCGATCGCCAGAGAGCTTGATCCGCCGTTCTCGGTGTTCCGGCCGGAGACGCTGCGCGCGCCGATCCTGTTCTGCTCGCCCCACTCGGGGCGGACGTACCCCAGCATTCTGCTGGAGCGGTCGCAACTGCAGCCGGACGCCTTGCGCAAGTCCGAAGACTGCTTCGTCGACGAGCTGTTTGCGTGCGCCACCGCGTTTGGTGCGCCGTTGATCGCTGCGCACTTTCCACGCGCCTACCTCGATGTGAACCGCGAGCCGTACGAACTCGACCCCGATTTGTTCGACGAGCCCCTGCCCGACTATGCAAACTCTCGTACCATGCGCGTAATCGGCGGTCTTGGAACGATTGCGCGCGTGGTTTCCGAGAGCGAGCCGATCTATGGACGCCCGTTGCCGCTTGCCGCCGCGCTGGAGCGGATCGAGAAGCTCTATCGGCCGTTTCATGCGGCAATTGGCGAGCTCTTGGACGAGTTGGTCGACGCATTCGGCTATGCGTTTCTGGTCGACTGCCACTCGATGCCGTCCGGTGCGGTGCAAAAACCGGCGGCCGCGCGACCGGATTTCGTGATCGGGGATCGGTTCGGCTCGTCATGTGATCCGCGGCTGACCAAGATCTTTCGCCATCACCTCAACCGAATGGGCTATCGCGTACAGCTCAACCGACCCTATGCCGGCGGGTTCATTACCGAACACTACGGGCGCCCATTCGCGTCGCGTCATGCGATTCAGCTCGAAATCAACCGCGGGCTCTATCTGCATGAGCGGACGTTCGAAAAATCCGAGACGTATCCGCAACTTGCCCAGAACCTGCAGAGGTTTGTGGCCGAGCTGATGACAGCCGTGCCAGCCGTTCTGACGCAGCAAATCGCGGCGGAGTAGACGGAGGTGCGGGAGTAGCGGGGTCGCGGTCAGGAGGGCTTGTTGGCGCGTGGCGAATGCGGCCGATTGCGATACCAGCGTCGATCCTGAACGTGGCTGAGATCTCAGACACGCCAACGCTTCCAGCATCACTCGATACGCGAGCCGCAGCGTCACAATCTCTCATCCAGCCAAAAGCTCAGACTCCGAGGGTCAAAAGCCAGAGAATAAAGATCAAAAAAAAGGGCCGTCATTCGACGACCCAAGTCTAGGGAGGAAACGCCCAAGGAGGGCATGCGAATGGCGAGAGATCTCGACCATGTCGCACTGCAACAAGTAAGGGTGCGGCGCAACAATCTCAAGTGCAGATTTTGCAGAGCAGACTTCGCGTCACAGCAATGCTGGATCGATCTTAAGGATAATCTGGTGGGTCACAGACGGATGAACACTGTTCACGGCGCCGAAAATCGGGAGCTGTCGCGAGATTCCTGAGATTGTCAGCGCAGTGTCCGGGCCAAAAAAAGGAGCCGCTCCAATGGGAACGGCCCTAAGTCTAGGGAGGAAACGCCCAGATGCTGGGCAGCGCGAAAACCGCGCCATCTTGACTTTGTGCGAGTCGCCACATTTTTCAAAGACGACATGTGTCTAAGGCAACGAGTCGCAGGGTGATTGCGATATTTTTTCCCCAACCTTTGTCGATCTCAACGCGCGGAGTGCTTCGTCTTGGCTCTTGACCCGTCTCAGGCGGCAGATCTCACGGCCGTTTTACATCAGCTGGCTGATCGTTCGGGGCCTGCGATACTTCCTTTTTTTCGAACCGATCTGACCATCGAAGACAAGGCGGCGAAAGTCGGCGCTGGTTTTGATCCGGTCACGGAAGCCGATCGGGCAGCTGAGCGCGAAATCGTCAGCCATTTGACGGCACATCGCCGTGACGACGCGATACTTGGTGAGGAATTCGGCCGGCAAGGTGGGCCCGGCCCGCTTGAATGGGTGATCGACCCAATTGACGGAACACGAGCCTTCGTGTTCGGCACACCAACATGGGGTACGCTGATTGGTCTGCGGGCAAGCGGCAAGGCGCTGATCGGCGCGATGGACCAGCCGTTTACGCGAGAGCGGTTCTGGGGCGGACCGGATGGCAGTTTCGCACGTCGCCCAGATGGCCGAGAGTTTCGCCTGTCGACTGCCAAGTCGCGAACCCAGCTGAGCGACGCCTTCCTGTCGACCACATCGCCGGATCTCTTCGGCGGCGCACACCAATTGGCCGCGTTCCAGGCGGTGCAGTCGTCCGTCCGGACGACACGCTATGGCCTCGACTGTTACGCTTACTGCCTGCTTGCCGGCGGGACAATTGATGTCGTTATCGAAGCCGGGCTCAATTCCTACGACATTGTCGCACTGATCCCCATCATTGAGGGCGCTGGCGGCTGCATCTCGACCTGGACCGGCGGCTCAGCTGTTGATGGCGGCGACATTGTTGCGACCGCAAACAAGGAACTACACGACGCAGTGCTGACGAAAATTGCCCAGCACTATTAGATCGTTTCAGATCTAAAGCCTGTCGCGCCAGATCAGAGCTACGTCTTTGATGGCGCTGTTCCCACGCTCGCAGGCTCGCGGCTCGAGCGCCGGCTATCCTGCGAGGACGATACCCAGGCTGGAACAGCCCGTGAGCGATAAACAACACGGGCGGGTTCGCCGTTCGAGATGGCGGCCGGACTGCTGCAGCCTCACGCCACCATCGCGTCGATATCAAGATAGGCGTCAAAGGCAGCCCAGAACCGGCTTCTGATGCTGTCGCGCTCCTGGAGAACTTCGTGACGCGCACTCGGTAGTGTGATCAAGACGCCGGACTTCAATCGATCGGCATATCGTTCACTAATCGCGGGATCGATGATGCGATCGTCCGCGGCGGAAACAACCAGCGTCGGCACGCGGGCCCGCCGCACGAATTCGGGCCGTGCCAAACGCCGCATCGATCGCAATGCCGATCCGAGCCACCCGACAGTCGGACCGCCGAGCGTAAGGTCCGGCGCGGTCTCGGCAACCAGAGCATTGCGTTCGAACCGTTCCTTGTCGCTTGTTAACGGGTTGCCCTCAAACACCGTGACCTGCCCGGAGTTGTCGTCGTGTCCGAACGCATACGAATCGGCGAAACCGAACTGCACCGCGACGTCGGCGTAGGATGACACGAGCGACGTGGGATATCGTAACATCTCGCGGTTGATCGCAAGCATCGGCGCCAGCACAACGAGGAACTCGAACCAAGGCTCCGGATCGATTGTCTGACGCAGCAGGATGTGGCCACCCATCGAATGGCCGAGCGCAATGTAGGGCGGTGGACAGCTCGGCAGCACGACGTCTCGTGCAAACTGCGCAACGTCTTTGTCGTAGTCCGCAAATTCTCTGACGTGCCCCTTGCGAGGATTGTCCAACAGGCGCTGCGATCCACCCTGGCCGCGCCAGTCCAGAACCGCGACGGCAAACCCGCGACGTCTGAGATCGCCGACGGTCTCGAAGTACTTTTCTATGAACTCGTTGCGCCCCGGAAACACACACACGGTTCCGCGCTCCGGCTGCCGCGATGCCTCCCAGCGCGCATATCGCAGTCGGACCCCGTCCTCAGTCTTGATCTCACCGACATGCGCGCCGGTCGGAACGGGATTTCGTCCGATCACGACAAGGTCCATGCTGCGCCCTCCTGGCCTATCCGCTCTGACAAGCGATATCTCTATTGCTAGGAGGCGTCGACTGCATTGAACGTCACCACATCGGAATGCAAGCTTCTCAGCGGCAACACGCCGCCGCTACGTGGCCCGCATCTGACGACGTGTCGGATCGCCGAAAAGCCGCTGCAAGGCCGTGCACGTCGAGGCGCATGACCCGGCTCCGCGATCCGGAAATTCAGGGCCCGAAGAGCTGAGACGATGCGTTCGTCGCAACAGTCTCGCACCCTCTCCCAGTGACCCGATGGCTA
>JBCCOV010000100.1:0-17343 GCA_039039985.1 Pseudomonadota bacterium
GCGCCCAACTGGATGGATTGGCCAATGGTCTTTGCTGACAATCCGACCGTTCTCGCGCCGGGCATGGTATTTTTCCTGCATATGATCATATTCGATGACGATAGCGGGTTGGCAGCAACCCTCGGACGGACCAGCCTGGTGACTGAGACGGGATCAGAGCCGCTGTCTCAGGCGTCGCTTGAGCTGGTGGTCCGTTAACCTCGTACAACATGCTCGAGGACACCTGAATGACCGGCCGACGTATCCTGCTGATCATCGGCGGTGGCATTGCCGCCTACAAATGCCTTGAGTTCGTGCGGCGTGCGCAGGAGCGCGGCTTTCGCGTGCGCGCAGTGATGACGCGCGCGGCTACGGCGTTTGTCACACCGCTTTCAATGGGTGCCATAACCGGAGAGCGCGTGTTTCTGGACTTGTTCGACCGCGATGACGAGCACGACATCGGGCATATCCGGCTCGCGCGGGAGGCAGATGCCGTGGTGGTGGCGCCGGCAACCGCAGACCTGCTGGCGAAGATGGCCGGCGGACATGCCGACGACCTGGCTTCGACGGTGCTGCTCGCAACGGACAAACCTGTGCTTGTTGCACCGGCCATGAACCCGCAGATGTGGTCGCATTCGGCGACTCAACGCAATGTCGCGCAGTTGCGGGACGATGGGATCAGGTTTGTCGGCCCGAACTCAGGTGAAATGGCCGAATCTGGCGAATCTGGCGTTGGTCGCATGGCAGAGCCCATGGAGATCCTTGAAGCCGTTGATGGTTTGCTTGAGGGAGCGGTCAACGATGCGGAGAAGTCCGTTTCACCGCTCTCCGGCCGTCGCGTTCTCGTGACCGCAGGACCAACGCATGAGCCGATTGACCCCGTGCGTTATATCGCCAATCGATCTTCGGGAAAGCAGGGCTATGCCATCGCCGACGCTGCGTCCGCACTCGGCGCTGATGTGACTCTGGTTAGCGGCCCGACGACTTTGCGCCCACCGCTCGGGATAACGACCATTCAGGTCGAATCCGCAGCAGACATGCTTGAGGCCGTGTCCAACGCGTTGCCGGTTGACGTGGCCATCTTTGCAGCTGCTGTGGCCGACTGGCGCGTCGACACCGCGAGCGAACAAAAGATCAAAAAGCAATCCGGAGACAGCCCGCCGACGCTCTCACTGGTCGAAAACCCGGACATTCTAGCCACAATCGCGAAGCACGAACACGCAAGGCCAGGGCTGGTTATCGGATTTGCTGCGGAGACCGAAAACGTTGTTGCATACGCCCAGGCTAAGCGCGCACGCAAGGGTTGCGACTGGATGATTGCAAACGACGTATCTCCCGCGACCGGTATCATGGGCGGGGATCAGAATACGATACACGTGATCTCCGCCGACAGCGTTGAGACTTGGCCGCAAATGGCGAAGAACGACGTCGGCAAAGCCTTAATGGAGCGCGTGGCCAACCACCTGGCCGGTCGTTAGCGCATGCCGCCATCGGCGTCCTCGCTTCGCCAGCCCACAAATCTGAAGTTGCCCAGCGCGAGACCTGAGTGATGACCAATTTCGACCAACGCCTGTCGATCCCGATTCAGCGGCTGCCACATGCGGGCGACCTGCCGCTCCCCACCTATCAGAGTTCCGGCGCGGCCGGTGCAGACCTGGCCGCAGCCGTGCCGCTGACGCAGCCGATTGTTATTGCGCCTGGCGCGCGCGCGTTGGTGCCGACTGGGTTTGCGATTGCTTTGCCGCCCGGTTTGGAAGCGCAAATCCGGCCGAGGTCCGGGCTCGCCGTCCGTCACGGCATCACCATTCTCAATGCGCCTGGCACAATTGATAGTGATTATCGGGGCGAAGTTCAGGTCCTGCTGGTCAATCTCGGAGACGAAACGTTTGAGGTGCGGCGGGCCGAGCGCATCGCGCAAATGGTTATTGCCCGCGTGGCTGCGGCGGAGTGGCAGGAAACCGCTCAGCTGCCTGAAACCGTGCGTGGCGGCGGTGGGTTCGGATCAACAGGAATGACGTCGAGCTGAGTATCGATACCGGTATTCGCCTATACGTCGTGATGAAGCTCTACAAACATCACATGTATCGCTGTCGGACGATACAGATCTCGAAGCCGCGTCTCGCGCAGCATAGACATCGCAAACATGCTATCTATCGCATGTGACTGCACGTGGCAGTCTCCAGAGCAAGAGAGCCTTGTCCTCATGTTCACACCAGAAGAAATCGACCGCTACAAGCGCCACCTCGTGCTCCGAGACGTCGGCGGTGCCGGTCAACAAGCCCTGAAGTCGGCGAGCGTTCTGCTGGTTGGTGCTGGCGGTCTTGGCTCGCCAATAGCGCTCTATCTCGCGGCGGCTGGTTTGGGCCGCATTGGCATTATCGACGATGACGTGGTCTCCCTGGACAATCTTCAGCGCCAGATCGTGCACGACACGCCTCGGGTCGGTATGGCAAAGGTCGAGAGCGCTCACGAGACCGTGGCGCGCCTCAATCCGCACGTGACTGTCGAGCCAATCAATGCGCGCCTCACGGCCGAGAACGCGCTGCATGTCATTGGGGACTACGACATTGTCGTTGACGGATCGGACAACTTCGCCACCCGCTATCTCGTGTCGGATGCCTGCTTTTTCGCGGAGCGACCACTCGTATTCGGAGCTGTCGGGCCTTTTGACGGCTATGTGTCGACGTTCAAACCTTATCAGAAACGCAAAGACGGGACCCACAACCCGACCTACCGATGCCTCTTCCCCGAGGCACCCGAAGGCGAAGCTGCATTGAATTGCTCCGAAGTCGGTGTGCTTGGATCCGTCGTCGGCGTTATCGGAACGTTACAGGCGACCGAAGTGATTAAAGAGGTGATCGGTATCGGCGACAGCCTGGTTGGCCGTCTCTTGATTTATGACGCGCTCGCCACCCGCTTCGATACGTTCACGTACCAATGGGATAAGACCAATCCGTTGTCGGGCACAGGTAGGCGTTATCGCGATCTTCGCCATCATCTCGCGGCAGAGAGCAGCCCGCAAGGCTGCACCGCGCCAGCCTAACTTACCGTTTACACTGTGTATGGCGGCCGTTACTCGGCAGCTTGGTTTGACGAGTTTGCCGGGCGGCCAGCAGCGGCGGCATCGGCTTCTTGTGCCTTGAGGGCATCGAGGCTGGGCATCGATACGGTATTGTATCCGCAGTCGACGAAGTGCACCTCGCCGGTTACCGCCCCCGACAGATCCGAAAGCAGATACAGCGACGCGCCTCCAACTTCATCCAACGTCGGCGTACGACCGAGTGGCGAGTGATCGCGCTGATAGTTGAAAATGGCCCGTGCGTCGGACACGCCGGCACCAGCGAGCGTGCGCATCGGACCGGCGGACACTGCGTTGACGCGAATACCGTCCTTGCCAAAGTCCGCCGCCAAATAGCGCACTGATGCTTCCAGCGCCGCCTTTGCAACGCCCATAACGTTGTACGAGGGAACCCACCGTGTAGCACCGCCATAGGTCAGCGTGATCAGTGATCCACCGTTCGGCATGAGAGCAGCGGCACGTTTCGCAACCTCAGTGAACGAGAAGCAGGAAATCACCATTGTGTTCGTGAAGTTGTCACGGCTGGTATCGGCATAGCGTCCGTGCAATTCGCGTCGATCAGAAAAGGCCAGCGCATGCACGACGAAATCGATTGATCCCCATTTTTGCTCAATCTGCGCAAAAACGTTATCGACGCTTTCCAGGTCGCTTACATCGCACGGTACGATGATTTCGGCGCTAACAGATTCGGCCAGTGGCACCGCCCGGCGGCCAAAGGCTTCACCCTGATAGGTGAACGCAAGCTGGGCCCCGTGTTCGGCAAGGACTTTGGCGATACCCCAGGCGATAGAGCGATCGTTCGCGACGCCCATGACAAGGCCGCGTTTTCCCGCCATCAGCGGTCCTGGATTCACGATCGTGGTCTCGGTCATGCGATGTTCCCGATTGGCAAAGTGGTCACGATCGAACGGGTCCTCATGCTGAGCGCACCAACAAACGAGAGAGCGCACATGCAGAGTTTTACCGTTGTCTGATCGTTAACTGTCATATCGACGGAACGCGAGGCTCGCATTGGTCCCGCCAAAACCAAAACTGTTCGACAGCACAGAGTTAAGCGTCACACCGTCTGCCAGCTCTCGAATGATCGGAATGTCCGAGAATTCCGGGTCTAGCTCATCGATATTGGCGCTGGCCGGAATAAACCCGCCCTGCATCATGAGGATCGAGAACACGGCCTCTTGTACACCTATGGCGCCAAGCGAATGCCCCGTGAGCGATTTTGTCGCGGAAATTGGCGGCATGCGGTCGCCAAAGACCTCACGCAACGCCTCAACCTCACGCGTGTCACCGACCGGCGTCGCTGTCGCGTGGGGATTGATGTAGTCAACGTGCTCGACCGGCACGCCGTCGAAACCGGCCAACGCCTGACGCATGCAGCGCACCGCGCCCTCGCCCGACGGCGCAACCATGTCAAAGCCATCCGAAGTCGCGCCGTAGCCGCTGACCTCGGCGTAGATCTTGGCCCCCCTGGCCTTCGCGTGCTCCAGCTCCTCCAGCACCAGCATGCCGGCACCGCCTGCGATCACAAAGCCGTCGCGGTCCTTGTCGAATGCCCGGCTCGCCTTCGTGGGGGTCTCGTTGTAGTGCGACGACATCGCCGCCATGCCGTCGAACAGCACGGACAATGTCCAATCCAGTTCCTCACAGCCACCGGCAAACATGATGTCCTGCTTGCCCCATTGGATCAGCTCCGTGGCGTTTCCAATGCAGTGCGCCGATGTCGAACAGGCCGACGATATCGAATAGTTGACGCCGCGAATCTGAAAGAACGTACACAGAACGCCGGACGGCCCCGAGCACATGCCCTTGGGAACCTCGAACGGGCCGACTTTCTTCGGCCCCTTGTGGCGCGTCGTATCCGCACTCCAGACAATGGCCCGCGTCGATGGCCCGCCAGCCCCAACAATCAGGCCCGTTCGCTCGTTCGACACATCGCTGGCCTCCAGCCCCGCGTCACGCATGGCCTGGTCCATGGCCACATAGTTCCAGCCTACGCCGGCTTCCATAAAACGCTTGGCCTTGCGGGGAACCATCGACTCCCAGTCCAGAACCGGGGCGCCGTGGACGCGGCATCGAAACCCAAGATCCGCGTAGTCCTGTGCAAACGAAATCCCAGAGCGCCCTTCGCGCAATGAGGCCGTCACTTCTTGCGGTGTGTTACCGATCGAGGAGACAATCCCCATACCAGTGACGACGACGCGTCTCATTCTGCGACCTTTCCAAATTCTATCGCCGTGCGTGTCCGCCCGACACGACAGCCTTGGCGCTTGTCCGCGACGTGAAGCCGGGTCAGCTGCTCGCGTCCTCTGGCTTGAGGAGAACGCGTAAGTCCGTCGCTGTGTAGATGACCTCACCGTCGGCCTTCAACTGGCCATCGGCCTCCGCAAGCTTCAATCTGCGCGCGATCACGCGTTTTATATCGATGACGTACTCAAGCTTCCCGATATCGGGCGTAACTTCGCTCATAAACTTCACTTCGCCAACGCTGGATGCGCGACCGCGCCCGGGTAGTCCGAGCCAGCCCAGGAAAAAGCCGGTCAACTGCCACAAAGCGTCAAGACCAAGGCATCCAGGCATCACCGGGTCGCCATTGAAGTGGCAGGCAAAGAACCACTCGCATGCGGGATTACCTTTGACCGGCAGCGCGGCGACGACGTGACCCTTGCCATGCGCCCCACCCGCTTCGCCAATCGACGAAATCCGCTCGAACATCAGCATCGGTGGCAGCGGAAGCTGGGCATTACCCTGCCCGAAAAGCTCGCCGCGACCGCATGCGAGGAGATCCTCGTATTCATAGCTGGTGCGGCGGTCTGTCATTTCGGGTCATCCTCCAAAGCTCAGCCAAGCGATACGCGGCCCAAATTATCGTTACCGGCACCACGTTGCGCGATACCGGCCAGTGCTGGCAAGGCTCACAGCAATTTTGATCGCCTGCGTGCCCGTGCCTGCCAATCTTTTGACGCGCATTTCTGCTAGTTTGAACAGGTCGTCAACACTAGAACATTTCCGACATAGGCGGAATCGGCTCACCATTTCATACCTGCGCGCCGCATCCCGACCGGACGCGAGACAGGCGGTGGGGCCGTTGTTGGTGAAATCTGGCAAAGATCTGGCTCAAGGCAGGTCGTGTGGTATGAAATCATGAACCGCAACAGCTGTTGCTGCCGTTCAAATAACGAGAATACGCAAGATCTGCGACTCTTTGGACCGACAGAACGTTGCGGGTGTGGCGATCGTCGGTGTATTATCTCAGCCCGAAGCAGTCGAGCCTGCAGCTCGGCTAGGGTGATTTGAAGGTTCGGAGCACGAATAGCCTTGCTTCTAACGGATCGACAGCTTGTGGAAAAGTTGCGGTTGGCCGGCTTGCGGCCGACCCGGCAGCGGCTTGCAATCTGCCGCCTGCTCTTCGCGCGTGGCGATCGCCATGTGACGGCCGAAACGCTGCACGCTGAGGCCAACGCAGACGGCCATACCATTTCGCTTGCGACGATCTACAATTCGCTGCGCCAGTTCGAAGGTGCAGGGCTGCTTCGTGAATTGGCCATCGACGGAAATCGCGCGTACTTCGATACGAACACCAGCGACCACAGCCACTTTTTCATCGAGGACGAGGGGCGGCTATGGGATATTCCGTCCGGTGCGATTAAAGTCGATCGCGTCCCTGAGCCACCTCCCGGTATGGAAGTGACCCATATTGACGTTGTGGTCCGCGTTCGCCGGAAAGACGCAGAATGATCGCGCACGCGCGAACGGCACCACGGTGCGTATTGCAGCCTTATCTGACGGTCTCTCCAGGATAAACACCCCAAAGGTCTGTCTGGCGGATGAAACCGCTGTAGTCGTTTATCCAGAGATTGCACCAGCTGCCGTCGCAACTCTCGATATCCACGACCGTACCGGCCTCGATGCGTGCGACAACGCGGCTCGTCGATGAACGACTGGCGCGCAGATCAATAATGGGCCGCGCTGTGTTGGCCTTCACGTTCCACGGCTGGACCGCAGCTGTGCGGCGACCTGACAAGAACGAACCCAGTACCCATCCTGTCGTGCCTTCTGCATCACGGACTTGTCGCCACGCGTCGTATTCCCGCAGCACCTCAAGTGGCATGCCGGCGCGGCGGAGCACCCAGGACGTGGCATAGCGCACGCCTGGACCAACCCGCAGGTTCACGGGGCTGACCTTCAAGCTCACAAATCTGGGCAGCGGCAGGCCACTGGGTCCGCGCCCCTGCGCTGCCGTGTTGGACTGCGCGACTGCGGCATCCGCACGCAGCACTGCACTGCCGATGACAAGCAACGAAACAAGCAATCGTCCACCAACCAACCAGCGCGCCGGATTACCGGTTTGTCGAGTTTGCTGCATTGCGGCAGACGAACCTCCCAATGACCATCGCCCCAAAATGCGGTCGAGCTGACCAGATAACGCCCATCCGTCTCTCCAGGATGATGTGTCAGTTCATAGCAGACGGCATGATTCTACATGTCGCACTTTGTCAACGGTCAGGGCTTTTGATAGACCCTGAGATCCACCTTACAAACTTGGCGATAGAGCCGCGTGGTTCGGTGGATTGCTCAAGCGACACTAAACATATTGGTGAGCCCCGCCATGCCGAACGCGCAACGCAAACCCGTCGTCATCGTCACGCGCCGGCTACCGGACACTGTAGAAACACGGATGCGGGAACTTTTCGATGCGCGTCTGAACATCGATGACCTGCCGATGACCAAGTCGCAACTGATCGATGCGGTGCAGCAGGCGGATGTGCTTGTACCGACCGTGACGGACCGAATTGATCGTACGGTCCTTTCGCAGGCTGGACCGCAGCTGAAACTCATCGCGAACTTTGGAACCGGGGTCGATAACATCGATCTGGATACCGCCCGCAACCGGTCGATCATCGTCACCAATACGCCAGGCGTGCTGACGGAAGACACGGCCGATATGGCAATGGCCCTTATCCTCGCGGTTCCGCGCCGGCTTGCCGAAGGGACGGACTATCTCCGAAACCCCGATGCCGCGTGGAACGGCTGGTCACCAACCTGGATGCTGGGCCATCGCATTTTCGGCCGGCGCCTCGGTATCATTGGCATGGGCCGGATTGGACCCGCGGTTGCGCGCCGTGCAAAAGCCTTTGGACTTCAGATCCATTATCACAATCGCCGGCGCGTCGCAGAAGACGTCGAACAAGAGCTGGAGGCGACCTATTGGGAAAGCCTCGACCAGATGCTGGCCCGCATGGATATTATTTCCGTGAATTGTCCCCATACGCCGGCGACTTATCACCTCTTGTCAGCGCGGCGCCTGCGGTTGCTGAAACCGACGGCTTACATCGTCAATACCGCGCGCGGTGAGGTGATCGACGAGAACGAACTCGCGCGCCTTATCGAATCCGGTGCAATTGGCGGTGCGGGCCTCGATGTCTTTGAACACGAGCCTGCGGTGAACCCAAAACTTCTGGCCGCCCGCAACGTGGTCGCGCTTCCGCACATGGGATCGGCTACGGTTGAGGGCCGGATCGACATGGGCGAGAAAGTTATCATCAATATCAAGACCTTTATGGATGGGCATGCGCCGCCGGACCGTGTGCATCCGGCGATGTTTTGAAGCCACGCCTGCGCATCTCTTAACCGCGGACAACCACTCGTTCAGCTGTCGTTCAATTCCGATCGGGCAGTTTAGGGTCCGAAGGATAGCGATGCAGGCGGATGGATCCGCATCCCATCCGAGGCATCCGCCTTCAGCGCGGACCGGTGTGCAGCACCCCCCAATTCAGCCACACCGGTCCGCTTTTCCTCTGCAAATCTCAATGGCGCGACAAGCTTTAAGGTGCCCACCTCAGAAAATTGGCCAACAATGCGAGGCCGAGACCCTGGCTCTTTTCCGGATGGAACTGGGTCCCGAACATCGTGTCTCGACCAACGGCTGCCGTCACAGCGCCACCGTACTCAGTCGTGGCAACGACATTGGCCGGGTCAGAAGCGCTCAGATGGTAGGAGTGGACGAAATAGGCGTGCAGCCCGTCCGGCCCCGTCGCGATACCCTCGAACAACGGATGGGACTGCAATAAAGACAAGGTGTTCCAGCCCATGTGGGGAATCTTGAGTTCCGGATTTTCTGGCGCAATCGCGCGAACCTCGCCCGTGATCCAACCGAAGCCATCGGTCACGCCAAACTCAAGGCCGCGGTCGGCCATCAGCTGCATGCCGACGCAAATCCCCAGGAACGGGCGCGCCTTCTGGTGAACCGCCTCTGTGACCGCTTCCCACAGACCCGATACAGCCTGGATGCCGCGTTTGCAGTCCGCGAATGCGCCAACGCCCGGAAGGATGATGCGATCTGCCGCTCTGACGGTGTCACAGTCCGAGGTAACCAGCACGCGCGAAGACACATCCGCCTCACGCGCAGCCCGCTCCAGGGACTTTTGGGCTGAGTGCAGGTTGCCCGAGCCGTAATCGATCAGCGCCACTGTCTGCATTGCACTTAGCTGCCGTCGCGCCAAGGTGAAACGCTCGTCCAGCGATCCGGCGGCGTTGGCGGAGAAGCCGTCTTGGGCTGTTCAGAGGATGACTCATCGCCGTCCGACCGAACTTCAGGCGCCTCTGAGCCCGGCGCCGGCGCTACGGCTACGTCGACTGGTGCACCGGCCGTGGCCTCTTGCGGTGCCGGCAGCCACGCTTCGAGGAACCGACGTTCGCAGGTCGCATAGTTCCTACCGCCGACGCTGCCAACGAGGTTCCATCCGCGGCGCGCCAAAGTCCATCGCTTGAGCGAGTCAGCTTCGAAACCGATGAGCAGGTTCAACCCAAGCGCCGCCGCACCCTGTATCGCTTGCCCGACCTCCAACGTCGTGAACGCCGCCTGCAGCGCGGTGGCCAGCACGATGTAGCCCAAGAGCACCAGCCACAGGCCGTTGGCCAACATCCATATGGGCGGCAGCAATGCGGCGAACCAGTTGAAGCCACCACGGACGAACTTCAGCCGCACGGCCCGCTCGATGTTATCGGTCGGGGGATTTGGTGCCTCATGAACCGTGTAGCTTTTCATCGATCCTGATCTCTTGTCGTGCGGTTCCCGATCCTCGACGGACCGAGCGTTACGTTCAACACGTTGCGATCGGTTGCAAGTTTCGAACGCTCCAAGCTCTTGCTCCCCGGTGCATCCGATATCCGGTCAGGCCCGGTCTTTGCCAGATCCAATTCGCGGAACACCCAATCCTTAGCCCGCCAGTGACCCTTTTGTGGACGGGATGCGATCTTGCTGACGACCGTCAATTGCAACGGCTGTCCTTAGAGCACGTGCCAATGCCTTGAAACAGCTTTCTGCGACGTGGTGCGCATTGTCACCGTACAGCGTTTCGACATGAAGTGTGATGCCGGCATTTTGCGCAAAGGCCTGAAACCACTCGCGAAAAAGCTCGGTATCCGTATCGCCGACCTTGTCGCGCGGAAACGACACGTTCCACACCAGGAAGGGCCGGCCCGAGATATCGAGTGCGACACGCGTCAAGGCTTCGTCCATCGGCGTGTGGACGTCGGCATAACGCGTAATGCCGGCTTTCGTCCCCAAAGCCTTGGCAACAGCCAGACCCAGCACGATCCCGCAATCCTCCGTCGTGTGATGGAAATCGATGTGCAGGTCACCGTCCGCTTTCAGATCAATGTCGATCAGCCCATGCCGCGCCACTTGGGCCAGCATATGGTCGAGAAAGCCGATCCCGGTCCGAATATCGTGCGATCCAGTCCCATCCAGATTGATCCGCGCGGAAATGGCGGTCTCATTGGTCTTGCGTTCAACTTCAGCAGTACGGGACAACGGCTTGCAGCTCCCACAACTCGGCCTCTGATCCGGTGATATACCAGTGTCGGCCAGGTGATGACAAAGATATGTCGGCGGAAAGGTTTCAGTTTGGTGCCCGAAGACTGGCGTTGCCAGCCAGGCCGGCTCTTGATTCCGACGCTTGCCTCGCCCAGGTCTCGTACATGAACGACATCGCAAATGAGCATGCAATGCCAAGTTGGCATGGAACGACTATTCTAACGGTGCGGAAGGGCGGGCGGGTCGTCGTGGCCGGCGACGGTCAAGTGAGCCTGGGACAAACCGTAATCAAGTCAAACGCACGGAAAGTCAGACCACTTGGCAATGGTCAGGTAATTGGCGGGTTTGCCGGTGCAACCGCGGATGCCTTTACACTGTTCGAGCGCCTCGAAGGGAAGCTGGAGCAGTATCCGGGCCAACTCATGCGGGCCGCCGTCGAACTCGCGAAGGATTGGCGGACGGATCGGTTCCTGAGGCGCCTGGAAGCCATGATGATTGTTGCTGATCCAAGTGTCAGCCTGGTCCTCACCGGAACCGGCGACGTGTTGGAGCCGGAACACGGTTGCATGGGCATTGGATCCGGCGGGAACTATGCGTTGGCTGCGGCTCGGGCCCTTCTCGACAGTGAGCACGATGCCGAAACAGTGGCCCGCCGCGCAATGGCGATCGCCGCAGACATATGCGTCTATACCAATACGAGCCTGGTTATCGAAAGCCTCGAGAGCCAATGAGCTGCGCGAAGCACGGCGACGTTCATTTCACACCCGTACGCCTTGACCAGCTGGACTTGCTGGGGACCTGGCTGAGCGCACCCCATAATCAGGAGTGGTGGGGCGACCCGGACGTCGAACTCGGCTACATCCGCGATATGGTCGAGGGCCGCGATACAACACGCCCGTTTCTGTTTCATGTCGGTGGTAAGCCCGTCGGCTACATCCAGTATTGGTTTGTAGGGCACCATCAGAATGAGACGTGGACCAAAGATCATCCGTGGCTGTTGGAATTGCCCTCGGAGACAATCGGCATTGATCTGTCGATTGGCGAGACGGACCGACTGTCAAAAGGGATCGGCTCTCGTGCTCTATGTGCGTTCGTAGATTGGCTGGTTGCCAGAGGCTACCGATCGATCATCATCGATCCCGATCCGAGTAACGCCCGAGCAATCCGAGCTTATGAAAAGGTGGGGTTCCGACCCGTCCCTCACCTGCTCGGAAAAACCCACGATACGCTCATTATGCAGTACGAACTCAAGCAGGACGAATTGGCGCCATGACAACGTTTTCACCTCGAGAAATCGTGTCAGAGCTGGACCGCTACATTGTCGGCCAGAATGACGCGAAGCGCGCAGTTGCTATTGCATTGCGCAACCGCTGGCGCCGGCAACAGCTTGCCGACGACCTGCGGGAAGAAGTGCTGCCCAAAAACATCCTGATGATCGGGCCGACCGGCGTCGGAAAGACCGAGATCGCGCGACGGCTGGCCCGGCTTGCCGGCGCGCCGTTCTTGAAAGTCGAAGCGACGAAGTTCACAGAGGTTGGATACGTCGGCCGCGATGTCGAAAGCATCATTCGGGACCTGGTTGAGGTTGGCATCGGGCTGGTGCGCGACAAGCGACGCGAAGCCGTGAAGGCGCGCGCCGAGAAGGCGGCGGAAGAGCGCGTTCTCGACGCGGTCGTCGGCCCCAATGCACAGCCGTCAACGCGCGACTCCTTCCGGCGGAAATTGCGCGAAAACGAACTCAATGACAGCGAAATCGAGATCCAGGTCGCTGATACGGGCGGCATGCCGATGTTCGAGATCCCGGGGCAGCCGGGCGGGGGCATGGGGATGATCAATCTCAACGATATGCTGGGCAAAGCGCTTGGCGGGCGCACGAAATCACGGCGCATGACCGTTGGTGAGAGCTATCCGATCTTGATTGCAGAAGAGAGCGATAAGCTGCTCGACGACGACCAGATTGTACAGGAGGCCATCCGCGCCGTGGAAGACAACGGCATCGTGTTTCTTGACGAAATCGACAAGATCTGCCGGTCCAGCAGTGGCAGCGAACGCGTCGGTGGCGACGTGTCCCGCGAAGGCGTGCAGCGCGATCTTCTTCCGCTTATCGAAGGCACAACGGTTACGACGAAGCATGGCTCCGTGAAGTCCGACCATATTCTGTTCATCGCGTCTGGTGCATTTCACGTCGCCAAACCAGCTGACCTGTTACCGGAACTGCAGGGGCGTCTGCCGATACGGGTCGAACTACAAGCACTGACCCGCGAAGACTTCCGGCGTATTTTGACGGAACCGGAGGCAAACCTGATCCGCCAGTATACCGCGCTTATGGCAACAGAAGACGTCACTCTGGATTTTACCGATGACGCGATCGACGCCCTGGCGGACGTAGCCGTCAAGGTCAACGAGACGGTCGAGAACATTGGTGCACGTCGCCTGCAAACCGTCATGGAGCGTTTGCTCGACGACATCTCGTTCGAGGCGACCGATCGCGGCGGTGAGACCATTCAAGTTGATGCAGACATGGTCCGAGAGCGTGTCGGCGGGCTGGCTCAGGATGCAGATTTGAGCCGCTACGTCCTTTAGCCAACATCTGCATGCACAAGCTGTTGTGAACCCTGGCGCGTCTCAAGCCCCGCCAGGTCACAGAGCCACCCCGATCGCGACGCCAGTTGTTATCGGTCCTGCGCTCGGTTTTTGCCGCTACATGCGGCGTATTGCGGTGTAAGACTTCACCGCATCCGGCACGCTTTGATCTGTTCCGTACGAGACAGGAAGATCAGTGCCGACCGGGCAATCTTCTCCGGCGCGACGAGTCCCTCAATTGCGAGACGTGGAGCGTTTGATGAGACATCTCTGCATAATCGCCATGGCCTGCTTCGTAGGCTGCGTCTACCTGCTTTTGCCAGCACACGCATCTGAACCGCGCGTCGCACAACAACTTGAGGCCCACGCAAACTGGGTTCGCGATGTCGCCTATTCGCCCGACGGCCGCGTCTTCGCAACGGCGAGTTCCGACAAGACGGTCAAGGTCTGGGACGCGGCGACCGGCCGGCTGCGGCACACGCTGACCGGCCACGCCGATTGGGTCGAGTCTGTCGCCTTCTCGTCAGATGGTCGCCTGATCGCGTCTAAGGCCGCAGACAAGACCGTGCGGATTTGGGATGCCGCTGATGGCACCTTACGCCACACGCTCAAGCACGATCGCCAGGTCTTATCTGTCGCTTTCGCCCCGGACGGCAAACTGATTGCGACTGGCACGGGAAGCAACGAGGCGATCCTCTGGGACACGGCCACTGGACAGCGGCGCCACATCCTCAAAGGCCACAAGCACAACGTGACGTCGCTGGCGTTCTCGGGCGACGGTCGCAGTCTTGCGACCGGCAGCTACGAAGAGTTCGGCAACAACGTCAAACTCTGGGACGTCGCAACCGGCCAGCTGCGCCACAGTTTCGCCGGTCATGATCACAGGGTCTATCAGGTTGCCGTGTCCCCGGATGGTCGTTCGGTCGCGTCAGGCGATGCCTATGGTGTCGTCAAGCTGTGGCGTGCTGCCGACGGGAAACTGTCGCACAAACTCCAGGCGTTTGACGACTCGCTCCTGAGCCAGTTTCATAAAATGACGAAGGGCGTTCCCCGATTTATCTGGCGCTCGGAACTCTTTCGCAGGATGGAAACCGATCCTGAGTTTCGGAAGAAGGTCCAAGACGAGGCCCAAACACTGGTCGAGTACACCGTCCATGCCTTGACGTTTTCGCCCGACGGCAAGCTGTTGGCCGTTGGGCACCAAGATCGGACGATTACTGTCTGGGACAGTACGACCGGGAAGCTGAACACAACGCTCAAAGGCCATACCGAGCCCGTCAAGCGCCTGGCCTTCTCTCCCGATGGGCGCCTGATCGCCTCGTCCCACAGAAACCAGTCGAACATCAGGACGGACCCGACGGTCAAGCTGTGGCATGTCCCGTCCGGTCGGCTGTGGCACACGCTGAAGTCAGACGACTTCTGGCCCGCATCCATAGCATTCGCGCCGTCCGGCAAACGACTGGTTCTCGGCGGATGTTACAAGCCGAACGGTTATCGGTGCGATCGCGGTGCGGTCTTGGTTTGGGATATGGCGAACTAGCGGCACTCAAACCGCTCGGCTGCCGCGCCTTATCTGCCAACCAAACCCATGGCCGCGTATTCCCTCACCGCCCAAAGGCATGCTTCATTCGATCCATTGATCTGCGTCTTCGCTTCGTCAGCGTCGCAGGTCTTCCAGGAGAGGTGAACCATGCCACAAAAGCGCGCGCCGTTCGAAACCGTCGCTGACGCATATCTCGCACTTCTGAAAAGTCGCGGGGTCGATTGGCTGTTCGCGAATGCCGGAACGGACTTTGCGCCGATTATCGAGGCCATGGTTCGTGGACGCACGAGCGGTTTGGCGATGCCGGAGGCAGTTGCCATTGCGCACGAGACAACAGCCGTCGCAATGGCGCATGGCTACACCTTGATGACCGGGCGACCACAAGCGGTCATGGTGCACGTCAACGTTGGTCTCGCGAACGCATTGATGGGCGTCATCAACGCCAGCCGCGATTGTGTGCCGATGCTGGTGACCTCAGGGCGCACGCCATTGACCGAGCACGGCATGCTTGGCTCGCGGGATCTTCCGATCCATTGGGGCCAGGAAATGTTCGACCAAACCGGCATCGTACGCGAAGCCGTGAAGTGGGACTACGAATTGCGCACACCCGTTCAGCTCGAAGCGGTTGTCGACAGGGCGCTGTCGATTGCGACGGCACAGCCAGGCGGCCCAGTCTACCTGTCGTTGCCGCGCGAAGTGCTTGCGGAGCGCTGGCCGCGGTCGGCCATGTCTCCCGCTGCCACACTGCATCCGCCGCGTTTGCCCATGCCAGATCCAGACACCACGACTGCTGCCGCGCAAATCCTATCAGGGGCGAAGAACCCGATTGCAATCGTTGGGCGTGGCGGACCGGATGTGTTCGAACCCTTGGCGCGGTTGGCCGAGCAATTGGCAATGCCAGTTGTCCATTTCTGGTCAAACCGCTTGGCGCTTGCCAGCACCCATCCCATGCACGCCGGATTTGATGTCGGGCCACTGATCGAGACGGCGGATGCGATTCTGACACTCAACGCGCCGGTTCCGTGGCTTCCGGTTCGGCATCGCTTGCGAAAGGAATGCCGCGTGATCTCCGTCGGCCCCGACCCGACATTCGCGCAGCTCCCCATGCGGACATTTCCAGCGGATGTCTTGATACCGGCGACAACGGCTGGCGCCGTCGATGCAATTTCTACCTTGATCACACCCGTATCCGATGCCCGGCGATCAAACGTCGCCGATGCACTGCGCGCAACCCATCGCGCCCGCAGGGAGGAAGCTTCACGTCATCCCGCCGTGTGCACCAACGCGTTTGTCAGCCGCTGCCTGGACGACGTGAAAGGTGACGATGCCATCATCTTCAACGAACTCGGATGCGATCCGGGCGTTATGACATTCGAACAGCCGGACAGCTACTTCGGCCACCCCATTGCCGGCGGGTTAGGCTGGGGCGTGGGTGCCGCACTTGGCGCCAAGCTGGCAGCTCCTGATCGTCTTGTCATCGCCTGCGTCGGCGATGGATCATACATGTTCGCCAACCCGGTCGCCTGCCACCAGACGGCGGAAGCCCTCGATCTTCCAATCCTCACGATCGTCTTCAACAACGAAGTCTGGAATGCCGTGCGCAAGTCGACACGATCGGTCTATCCAGACGGCCATGCGGCTGCCGTCAATGATATGCCGCTGTCCAGCCTGGCCCCGTCACCAGCTTTTGAAAAGGTCATTCAGGCCAGCGGCGGCCTCGGCATACGGGTTGACGATCCCGCAGAGCTTACGCCCGCGCTTAAGCGGGCGATCAAAGCTGTCCGCAATGGGCAGCAAGCACTGCTGAACGTACATTGCGCGATCGGGTCATAGGCCATTGTCGCTGACGCGCTGAAGCTTCCAGCTAAATCCCCGCATCCTCGTTCCTCCGGGAACATTCAAATCTCCGTCCGCGACCTACGGTCAAGCTGGTTCAAAGATCCGCTCGACCCAAGGACAGGAGACATGAAAATCGTTGCTCGCACAATTTTAGTCACGGCACTGGCAGCCGCAGACCTCGTCGTTATGACGAACGCGAGCGACGTGGATGCGCGCGAGAAGCTCGTGGGCTATAGCCGGGCGTCCGCGCAGTTGGAGGTCGGAATTCGCGCGCGGGAGTCGTTGCGTGCGCTGTTCGCGCGCTCGCAAGCTTGCGGCTCGAGCGAGAGTCTTTAGTTTGCGCTGTTCGCACGCTCGCAGGCTCGCGGCTCGAGCGCGGGCCAGCCGTCGAGCACGGGTTCGAGGCCGCAACTGCGGCCCGGCGCGTTGCGCCGCCCCCGCGGAGGGCCCGAGCGAAGCGAGGAACAGCCCGTGAGCGAGAGTCTTTGATTGCGCTGTTCGCAC
>JBCCOV010000101.1:0-17262 GCA_039039985.1 Pseudomonadota bacterium
CGCCGTCAGAAAAGTTGTCGCGATGGAAACCAACGTCACAAATCGCAACATCGCCATTCGCTCCTCAACGACGGCCCCAATCCGGTTCGCCCCGCTGAACCCCAGGCCTCACGTCGCGCGCGCAAGCGGTCAGCTAGCGGAGTTGTACACGCGGAACCCCCAGGGCCCCTGGATTCAACGGGGACACCGGTGCGTCCAGACGCTCTGCCGCGCGTAGTTTCGCAGAGCGTGCCCGAGGGTTCCGCGCGATCTCTTCGTTACTAGGAGGTAAAGGCTTCTGGTAAACCAATCTTAAACTTGGCTGATGCAATCTTAACGGAGCCGGCAGATGGCGCGATCCTGAGGCCGTTTTGCCAGACCGCTCAGCCAGCAGCCGCTTGACGATCCTGTCCTCAAGCGAATGAAACGTTACGACCACAAGGCGCCCGCCGGGCCGCAGCATGCGCTCGGCACCGAGAAGGCCCCTGACGAGTTCATCGAACTCCCCGTTGACCGCGATTCTCAGGGCCTGAAACGTTCGCGTTGCGGGATGCTTGGTATCGCGAGACCCGCGACCGAGAACGCTCTCGACGATGGCTGCGAGGTGAGCCGTCGTCGTTATCGGTGCGCTGCGACGCGCCTTGGCGACAGCGCGTGCGATTGCGCGCGACCGGCGCTCTTCCCCGTAGTGAAAGAGTACATCGGCCAGGTCGCTTTCATAGAGCGTGTTGACCAGATCCGCTGCGGTTGGGCTCTCGTCGTCGGGTGCTGAAACGCCCTTTGCCGCAGACATGCGCATGTCCAGCGGACCGTCGGCCTGAAACGAGAACCCGCGCTCTGCCTGGTCAATCTGCATTGAGGATATCCCGAGGTCGAACACGACCCCGTCGAATCGGGCTTCGTAGGCTTCGGGATCTGCGTCGACCCACTCCGACAGAACGCCGAAGCGGACATTTCTCAGTTCAAGGCGCGGCGCATAGCGTTCAACCATCGCTGCGCCGCCGGCCGTTGCCGATGGGTCGCGATCGAGTGCCAGCACGTTGCAATCCGCAGCATCAAGCATGGCGCGCGTGTAGCCACCCGCGCCAAACGTGGCGTCAATCAGGCGTCCACCGTCCTTAATGGCAAGTGCCGTGAGCACCTCGGGCAGTAGAACGGGAACGTGCCGGGACGCCGGATCCCGCGGACTGTGCGCCCTTTCGGCCTCGTCTTGCTCCGACACCATCCCTGTCTGCTCCAGCCGCCATCCGTGGATCACTCAGCCCCACCTTGGTCGGGCCGACGGCCTGCGCCAAACAGTTTTCTATGTTCCTGGACCTTTTCGCGGGCCCGTTTGCGCCGTTCGTCGAACTGCTCCGGCTGCCAGATTTGAAACTTGTCGCCAAGACCGACGAAGGTGGCGCGGTTCGAGAGCTCGGCGTGACTGCGGAACTCTTCAGGAAGGACGATGCGTCCGTCGCCATCGATTGCAAGCGTTCGGCTGTCTCCATAGAGCGCGACAGACAATTCGTCCCGCTCGTCCGAATAGTCCGGGAGATCCGAGAGAAGCGCATCAACTTTCTGGACAAGCCTTTCGCCGCCGCAATCGAGCGCAGGAGCGTCGAGCGAAGGGTAGCAGTAGATGCCGACCGCATCTCCGGCTCGGTAGCCGTCGCGATCGAGAACTGCCCGGAATTGAGCGGGCACTGAAACACGGCCTTTGGCGTCAATCTTATTGGTGAAAGTCGAGACAAAGCGTTCCATCCCCTGCTTCGAGCCCCCAGCGGACGCCACGCCTCCTCTCGACCCAACAACACGCGAGCGCCACGAACCGGCTCCGCGAGCCTTCGAGCGCTCCACCCTACGGCGAGCGGGCCCCGCGCGCCGCTCGCATTCCGAAATCTCTCATCTCGACGCTGTCGACGACGACAAGCCGGGACCAACACCGCCCATCCGGACAGCCCGCACTGACGGGCCGCGTTGCAACCCAAGCCAAACGGGCGTGGCGGTCGCCGCGCCTTGGCCCTCAACAAGACCGGCGCCACTGCCACGCCCTTGATGCCCGGTGCGGTCGGGCAACTATGGGATGACATGGGTATTTATGGGTGTCAATGGATTGTTAAGGTTATTTGTTGGGCAGTGATGGTTGTTCACAGGCATGTTTGGGCGGTCCGGGCTCGTTTTGCCGGGCAGGAAAGACGGTGGAGACCTGTGTCCGGTGGTCTGGGAGGCCGACGGCAACGGTCAGGCGCGGCAGCGCGCATGCATGCCGCGCAGACCACCACCAAGTCCTGGCCCGCTTGCCGGTTCGCCTGGTGGCCGGCATGATGCCGCCAACAACACAGCACCATGACAAGATCGATACCTGAGGGATGGGGGCGCGAATGGCAGTCGCAGACGGGGATGCTGCGGTCTTTGAGACGCTGACGCGTGATCTGTACACGGCCGTTGTCGGCGATGTGATGGATCAGATGGGGTACCGTCGGCAGTTTCTGCCGGCCGCGATCGGGCCACTGAAGCCGGCCATGAAGCTTGCCGGGCGCGCCATGCCGGTGCTTGAGGCCGACGTGTTCGACGACGGCACAGCGGCTGCAAAGGGCCCGCTCGCCACGAAACCGTTCGGCCTGATGCTGGAGGCGCTGGATGATCTCAAATCCGGCGAGATCTACATCGCGTCCGGCGCTTCGTTAACTTACGCATTGTGGGGCGAGCTGATGGCGACGCGCGCAATGCATCTCGGCGCGGCCGGTGCCGTCCTCAACGGATACATCCGCGACGCCAATCAGATCGAGGAACTCGGTTTTGCGGTCTTCTCGCGCGGGCTCTATGCACAGGACCAAGGACCGCGTGGAAAAGTGATCGACTACCGCTGCGCGATCGAGATCGAGGGTGTCCGGATCGAACCCGGAGATCTTCTGTTCGGCGATCGCGAAGGTGTGCTGGTTATACCGTCAGCTGCGGAGGCCGAGATCATTCAACGCGCGGTCGAGAAAGCGACGACCGAAACAGCAGTCGGCGATGCAATCCGCAATGGCATGAGCGCTGTCGAGGCGTTCAACACGTTCGGTGTTATGTAGTGCGACGCAACGCATAACACACGCACACCCTGCAACGGCACAACGTCCAGTTCTGGAAAACTTACCTTAAGGAGGAACTTCCCAATGATTTTCGACATGCGCACATACTATTGCCGCCCGGGCACCATCAAAGCTCACATGGCCCTCTATGAAGAGCACGGCTTCGGACCGCAGTCGCGGCACCTCGGCCAGCCGGTACTGCACGCGACGACCGAGGTCGGTGATGTCAACTCTTACGTTCATATCTGGGCGTATACCGACGTGGCAGATCGCGCAGCAAAACGGCAGGCGATGTGGGCAGATCCGGAATGGATTGCATATACGCAAAAATCCGCCGAACTCGGCGCACTGATCAAGCAAGAGAATCAGATCCTGGTCGCTGCCCCGTTCTTTAAGCTGCCAGGTCGCTGATACAGCAATCGAGATTGCGACGCTGAATATATCGACGCGATATGCACGTAACGATTGTGGGAAATACAGATCACAATCGCATTCAGCCGCCACCGCCAGGTGGCGGCTTTTGCACGTCCGCTTGCGCGGCAACGCCACTCTTCAATCAGAACGACTAGAGAGCCGCAAATCGCAGGCTGCGACTCGCACGATGGCTGAGTAAAATAACAAAGGCGGCCGATTAATTGGCCGCCCACCATATTCTGTTATCTGTCATTCAGGGAAACGTGCCGCCGAATCAGCCAGCGGCTTCAACCCAAGCCGTCATTAACGGTAGCGACGGCACCAGCGAATGCGGCAGTAATACCCGCGCGGCGTGCGGATTGCGCACTCGTAAAGGGCCCGGCGAACCGCAGCGCGGCGCGTGCGATAACCGCTGCTCCATCCATAGGAACCGGTTGGACTGGTGGCTCGGCAACCCCACGCGTGTGCAGACGCAGTCGCACTGACAAGAACAACTGAGGCCAAGCCAATTGAGGCAATAACAGTCTTCATACGAAATCTCCGCATCAGCGAAAGAGGACTTAGGGACAGCCTAAGTCTAAGTGAGTGTGCAAAATACTTATAGAGAAATCGACGGCAAATGCGGATATCATTAAGTACTTTTTTATGTGTGCCGCCGCGACAGCACACTCGTTCATTTCCGCCAGATGCGGAATCACGTCAGCGACCTACACCTCATGATTGATTCGCTTGGCCGGCCCCCCATGAAAGCGTACCGCTGAGTGGTCGGCCAATAAGACCAAAGCAACGGGTACGGGATGGTTCAAGCTCAATTTGAAACACTATAGAAGTTGTACCAGCCGGCCTGTAAGCCGGGTTCTGTCTGAAGGTTTCCCTCCGCGACGGCCATTCATCTGGGATGTCCGTTGCCGAACACCTCAAGCAACCAACCCGGGTGACGAGTCTGAAAACGGACCTTGCACCGGCCAGTGTGACTGTGCACGGTCACCCCTATTCGGTCTTGCTCCCGGTGGGGTTTGCCTTGCCGCCACGGTTACCCGTCGCGCGGTGCGCTCTTACCGCACCCTTTCACCCTTGCTGCCACGCCCGATTGGACGCTTCGGCGGTTTGCTTTCTGCGGCACTTTCCCTGGGGTTGCCCCCGGCGGCCGTTAGCCGCCACCGTGTTTCCATGGAGCCCGGACTTTCCTCTGCCATGACGTGATGGGCCATAACGCCTCCCGTCGTGGCAGCGGCCGCCCGGCCGACTGGTCCTTACGGGCTATGGTGTGTCTCGCCCCACGGGTCAAGCCGAACCCGACGCCAAAGCGGTTAATTCAGCGCACCCATCAGCCGCTTCAGCGTGTCCGCGGTTGCAAAATCGATCTCGCCATCGACGCGGGCCGGTCGAAAGTGGCGCTGGAACGCGGCCACGACCAAGCGTGTCCTGCGATCGTGTTCACCGGTGATCTCCAAGCCATAGCCGTACGCGCGCAGCATGAGCTGTATGGCACGAACATCCATGATCGAGTCCGATGACGCCCCCGGCGCCGGCAATGCATCGACGGGGGTTGGCGCAACCCAGTGCCCGACCCCCTGCGTTGACAGCCAGGACCAATCGAACTTCTCGCCAGGATCGATCTTGCGGTGTGGCGCAATGTCGGAGTGTGCGAGCACGCGCTCGGGGCGCATGCCGTTTCGCGCAATGATGTCGCGCGCCAGTCTGGCAACGGCATCCATCTGCGGCTTGGGGAAGTCATGGTATCCGCGTTCGTGTCCGAGGTTCTGGATCTCGATACCGATCGAACGGGAGTTGATGTCCGTGGCGCCGTGCCATTCGGATTCGCCGGCATGCCAAGCCCGCAAGTGTTCCGGCACCATCTGCGTGACCTCGCCCACGAGATCGATCACGTAGTGGCACGAGACACGGCTTTCGGCGATCGCCAGCCATTTGATGGCATTCTCAGCTGTGTCGAAGCCGGTGTAGTGCATTAATAGGATGTCCGGCGAACCGGAATGATTGCGGGTCTCGATATTGACCGCCGGAACCAGGTGATTGACGCACGGGCTATCGGGCTCAAATTCTGCGATCACGTCAGTCCCCGCTCCCGGGCAATCTCATTATAAGCGCTATTGATGGCCGCAATCTTGCGCGTTGCGATATCGATAAACTGGCCCGGAACGCCGCGCGCGGACAGCACATCGGGGTGGTTCTCTCGCACCAGTGCGCGATAGTGCGTTTTCAATGCCTCATCGGTAATGTCCGGCGATACGCCCAAGACTGTGTAGGCGTCATCCGGATCGTGAACGAATAACGCCCGAATTGAGCGATACTCGGCCTCATCATAACCAAAGATCTCGCCGACTCGCCGCAGATAGACCTCCTCGTCGGCGTGCAACACGCCATCGGCCGCCGCGATATGAAACAAGCCATCGTAAACGTCTCGCTTCAAGCGTGGCTCATCACTCAGCAGCTTAGCGATCTGGCGGGCATAGCTCTCGTAACCGGCAACGTCCCGCGTGGCCAAATCAAACAAGCGCCGGACATTGGCCAGCTCACCCGGCGGCGGCTTGAACAGCCGCTCAAACGCTTCAACCTCGATCCGGGTTGCAACACCATCAGCCTTAGCCATCTTTGCCGACAAAGCGATCACCGCGGCCGTAAATGCGACCTCGTTGGTCGTCTTACAGTCGCCGATGCCGAAGCCGCACAGGATCGCGTCCAGCGCGCCGCGCAACGCGCCGCCCTCTGCCACACCCAAAGCTTCCGCGATACGGCTCCATACCATACGTTATGCATAGCCAGCTTTCCGGGCAGGTTAAAGGCCTGACGTGCACGTCCACAGAGGTTGTTTGTCGCGCGATCGTCTGGCAGAGGATCAGGGTAGGATGGTCCTGCATAACCTGAAATGCCCCAAGGAAACTGAGTGATGGACGCGTTAGGACTGCTGTTTTCCTACCAGGGCCGGATTGGCCGGTTGCTGTTTCTGGTCGGATTGCTCGTCGCATTTGCCCTGCTTGCTGGCGGCGTTTACGGATCATTCCTGCTGCTGGAGCCTGCAGCGACCTACTTCCGCCCGGTCGGCATCAACGCCGGTTTGCTGCAAACTGCCTTTTTCGTCTTTATCGGCGTCTTGTTTCTGTGGATGCTGTTTGCGCTGTTCGCGAAACGCCTGCGGGATCGGGCCCACCTGCCGATCTGGGCCCCGATTGCGGTCCTCCCTGTCGTTGCAGTTCTGGTTTCAACCGGTTTGCTGACCGTCCGCCCGCTGGTCGTGGTGCCGCCGCTCGTTCAGGACTCGATTTTCTTCATTTGTGGCGGCATCGGGATTTGGATCCTGATTGAGGCCCTATTCTTTCCGCCGCGGTCGCCCATTGAGCCGTAACTCTTGGTCTGCCCCGTCGTCGCTTGCCACACAAGCTGTCGACAAAATGACTGCAGGGCCGACGTACGACACGTCTTGGTGACAGGGATCAGTCATGCCATATCGTTCTCTGGATCCAGCCAAGATCCTCAAGACGCTGACAACACTGCACGCACGCATCAGCGAACGGTTTCCGAAATCGGGATTGGCCAACGTTTGCGAGGAACTGATCCAGATTGCCGGGCAGAGCCAAGAGCGGGTCGCGCGGATCGCAACGCCGAACATGCCGTTACGGATCGCGAGCTGGACCATTGTCGCGTTTGGCTTGTGTACGCTCGTATACGTCGCGTCCATTATCGAGTACAAGCGCGAGGCGGAGAACCTGTTCGGTGTTCTCGAGGGTATCGATGCGCTCCTCAACACGGTTGTCCTGATGGGGGCGGGCGTGTTTTTTCTGGCCACGATTGAATCGCGCTGGAAACGGCAGAAGGCGCTCGATGACCTGCACCAACTGCGCGCAATTGTGCACGTCATCGACATGCACCAATTGACTAAAGACCCGCGCATCGTGCCCGAAAGCCACCGAACGAAATCCTCGCCGGTGCACCAACTCACGCCGTTTCAGCTGACGCGCTATCTGGATTATTGCAGCGAGATGCTGTCGCTGACCGCAAAAATCGCCGCGCTCTATGCGCAAAGCGCACGTGACAACACGGTTCTGCATGCGGTCTCCGAACTCGAAACGGTTTCGGCCAATCTGTCGTCGAAGATCTGGCAGAAGATCACTATGATCCAGTCGGACGAGCATGCCCGAGACATTCGCGACACCGTTCGACCGCCCAACCGCGCACCACGCATCGTCTCACGCGCCAGCACCAACGAGCAGGACGACCGATGATCAATCCAATTCACCTCTTCCTGGGATTCAACGGCCGCATCGGACGGCTCGCCTATTGGATCGGCTTGATCGTGCTGGTCGCCATCTCACCATTTTCAATCTGGACGGTGCTCTCGCAAGACCCATTCAGAGACGCGCTCGCGGCGATCCAATCACTGGGGGCGGTGGGTGCTCTTTGGACGCTGGTCCTGTTTGTGCCGCTGGCCGCCCTCAACACCAAGCGGCTGCATGATCTCGACCAGTCCGGGCTGCATGCGGTCCTGTTTTACGCACCGGCTGCGATTGGCACGGCCAAGGTCTTTGTCGGTGATACGCCGGCCATGGCCGACTTTGCCTATTGGGCAGGTTGGGCGCTGTGGCTCGCCGGCGCCGCCGGCTTGTGGTTCCTCGTTCGACTTGGCTTCTACCGTGGGACACGTGGCGAGAACCGGTACGGCCCTCAGCCCGGCAAACGCGCGGCACAGGCAACCGCATGAGCCGGCATGATCCGGTTGCCATTGCGCAAAGCCTGATCCGCTGTCAGAGCGTCACGCCGCACGACGATGGTGCGCTCGACTATCTGGCCTCGGTTCTCAAGCGCGCCGGGTTCTCCGTCCATCGCATGACGTTTTCTGCGCCGGACACGCCGGACGTCGACAATCTCTACGCACGAATCGGAACTGAAGGCCCCAATCTCTGTTTCGCCGGACATACGGATGTTGTGCCGGCAGGAGATGAACAGGCTTGGGATGCGCCACCCTTTGCGGCAGAGCTGCGGGGCGAGACGCTGTTCGGCCGCGGCGCCGTCGATATGAAAGGGGCAATCGCCTGTTTTGTCGCCGCATCGCTCGATCACCTGTCGGCAAACAATGGCGCCCCGCTGCACGGGTCCATCTCACTTTTGATTACGGGCGACGAAGAAGGGCCATCCATTAACGGCACCGTGAAAGTGCTCGATTGGTTGGCTGAGCGCGGTGAAACACTCGATGCGTGCATTGTTGGAGAGCCAACGAACCCGAAGGCACTCGGTGACGAAATCAAGATCGGTCGCCGTGGCAGCTTGAGTGGGAAGCTTGTTGTGCATGGCCGCCAGGGCCACGTGGCCTATCCTCACCTGGCAGACAATCCGGTGCCGAAGCTCGCGCGCATGATTAACCGACTGTCGGACGCGCATCTCGATGAGGGGACCGAGCACTTTGCGCCATCAAATCTGGAAGTCTGCGTTATCGGCGCAGCAAGCCGTGCCACCAACGTCATTCCGGCGCACGCCTACGCTGAGTTCAACATTCGCTACAATACGAACTGGACGCGAGACACAATCGAGAGCCGGCTCGCGCAACTGTGTCGCGATGCAGCAGATGACGTGGGCGCGCAATACGATTTGAGCTTTTCCGGGACCGGAGACGTGTTCCTGACTGAGCCCGGGCCGTTTGTCGCCAGCGTGAGAGATGCTGTTCACGATGTGACGGGACGCATCCCCGAATTGACGACAGGTGGCGGTACATCCGATGCGCGGTTTATCCAGGCGCACTGCCCGGTGCTGGAGTTCGGGCTGGTCAACGCGACCATCCATGCGATCAACGAGCACACAACGGTCGGCGACCTCATGACACTGCGCGACGTCTATCGCCGCATCTTGGACAAAGGGGTGATGTGATCCCTCTGACGCAACGCATCATAGTGCAACGTCGAACTGGCATGCATCGTCGCCACATCCACAGCATGCTATTTCGCGAACCCGCGCGTCATGTCCGACGAGCGTGCGAAACAGCTGCGTGAACACGCCGACGTGCCAATGACATCCCGGCGCTGGTTCCCTGCCGTTACAGCAGGTCGCAGGTACCGCAAGTGGATTGGCCGCAATCGCGAACCGAAGGGACGGCCGATACCGCACCGAGAACCGACCACTTCCAGCAAACGTCCACGCATTCTTTGTAATTGCAGATGCGAGCAATGGGGCAGCAAGCGGCGGCGGCAAACGCGTCAACATGCAACGCGCAAACTTGGGAATACGGTTCGCGATAATGTAGTCCGCCGTGCGACGGCCGGCGTCGCTCGCAATGTGACATGCCAAATCATGCGGCAGGCTGGCATAAAGCGCATGGTACAGCCGGGCGACGCACCCCTCATGAACCATTATCGACGGTGGATTGTATAGCAGCTCCGGGCAATGGGCCTCCGCAAACAGCTGGTCCAGCAGCTTGTCGTAACCGCCAGCGCGCAGCGCAGCAACGAGTTGCAAGACCGCATTCGGGCCGACGCGACCGGATGTGCGATCGCGATCCGGTGCCGCGGGCGCCGTGGCGGCGGCTATTGACGCGCTTCCGGTAGCTTCCACACCACGCGCTCCTGCGAATGAACGGCTTCATCCGGCATTTGTTCGGTTCCGCCACCACAAGCCAGAACTGCGGCACGCTGCTGTTTCAGTTTGGCGGCACGTTCTGCCGTTGCCTCCCAGTCGTCTTGCTGGGCTCTTGCGATTTTCCGGGTGCGATCGAAATGAAAGTCGACTTTGTTCTTCGATTGCGGTCCCCAGTAATTGACCTTGCCAAGGTCGTAGAATTTGCGCTCGAAGCCGGCTTTCAGGAATGCCTTCAAGCAGCCGAGGAGATAGCGGCGGCGAAAGCCTGTTCCCCGCCACGGATAATGAAACAAGGCCTTTTTACCGTAGAAGCGGCGATAGTTGCTCATAACCCGGTCGAGCAGCTCCGCACGATCCATGGCCTCCGGTTTCATAATCGGCGTTACGAAATTGTACTTTTCAAAATCGAAGATTTCGACCTTGTCGCCGAGTTCCTGGAACAACGGTGAGAACGGCCAAGGCGTGTACATGGCCCAGTTGGCGAGATCAGGCTGCCAATCCCACGCCATCTGGTAGGTTTCTTCCAACGTTTCTGCCGTCTCGTTATCCAGGCCGACAATGAACTGCGCCTCGGTGAAGATATCCGCCTCGCGCAGAAGCTGAATTGCGCGCTTGTTGTCGGCGATCTTGGTTTCTTTGTTGAACCGATCCAAACGCAACTGGGCCGCAGCCTCCGTTCCAAGAGATACGTGAACGAGACCAGCCTCGCGATATAGCGCCAGGTATTTCTCATCGCGCAGAATGTCGGTTACACGGGTATTGATCCCCCATTTCACTTTATCCGGCAGCCCGCGGGCGATCAGTTCCTTGCAGAACTGGATGAATTTCTTGCGATTGATCGTTGGCTCTTCGTCCGCAAGAATGAAGAAACCGATATTGTGCTCATCCACCAACGTCTCGATTTCATCGACCACCGCCTTGGGATCGCGGATCCGGTAGTCGCGCCAGAACTTCCATTGCGAGCAGAACGAGCACGTAAAGGGGCACCCGCGCGCCATGTTCGGAATGGCGACCCGCACGCCCAACGGCACGTAGATATACTTGTGCCACTCCAGCAGGCTCCAATCCGGCGTTATGGCCTCAAGGTTTTTGACTGTGGGCGCCGCCTGCGTGGCAACGATTTCCTCGCCGTCCCGAAACGCGAGGCCGCGAATGTCGCGACGGTTCGCTGGCCAGCTGCCGTCCGCGATCGCATCGATCAGCTCGACAATGATCTCTTCGCCCTCACCGCGGACGATCACGTCAATCCAGGGGGCTTCTGTCAGAACTTGCGGGTACATGAAGGTGGCATGCACGCCACCGAGAATGGTGATGATCGCGTCGTTTTCGTCCTTCGCGATCTCAAGGACCCGCTCGGCCTTGTAAATTGATGGTGTGATCGCCGTCGTACCGACGATATCCGGCTGGTACTCCCGGATGACGTCGCGCAACTGATCGTCCGACAACTCGTTGGTCATCGCATCGCAGAATTCGATGTCGGTATGGCCTGCTTGCTTCAGTGCGCCGGCGATGTACGCCACCCAGGCCGGCGGCCAGTTCCCCGCGATTTCGGCACCGCCCGAATGGTAGTTGGGGTGAACGAGTAGAATGCGCATACCCTGGGCCTCCCGCACTGTTCTGCGACGAGGCTAAGAGGAGATGCGTCAATCAAAATTGACACACATCAATGTCAATAAACTCTGACACCCAAAGGAGGCCGAGATCATCGCGATTGCGCGCACCACTCGCCCAGACGGCCGAGAAAAGCCAAGCACTTGGTTAACTCGGCCTCAGCGATCCACTCATTCGGCGTATGCGCCTGCGCGATGTCACCGGGGCCGCAGACAATCGACGCCATACCCGCGCCTTCGAAGTGACTGGCCTCCGTTGCGTAGGCCACCGCAAACGTTTCATTCTGCTCGGCAAGCTTGAGCGTCAAGACAAGCGCTTCGCCTGAGGGTTCGGCGCGGAAGGCCGGAACGTAGTTCGACCGGACAATCTCAATACCTGCCTCCGGCGCACGCTCGCGCATCTCAGCTGTCAGACGTTCAGCAACAGCTCGGACACGCGCTTCCACAACATCCGGATTGAGACCGGGAAGGGCGCGTATTTCAAAGCCGAACCAGCAATCCTCTGGCACAATGTTACTGGCGCGGCCGGCCTCGATCTGCGTGACCTGCAGTGACGTGAACGGCGGGTCGAACCTCTCCTCGCGTTGATCGCGCAATTCGCGTTCCATGGCATCCAGTTCAGCCAACAGTCGGCCGGCATAGGTGATTGTGTTTACGCCGCGATCAGAGAGGCTCGAATGTACGGCGCGCCCCTTGAGGTTGACCATCCAGCGGCACGGCCCCTTGTGAGCATCGACAACGCGCATACTCGTCGGCTCGCCGACGATAACGATCCGCGGTTTCACGAGATCCTCACCCAGGCGCGCGATCATCGGGAGTACGCCGGTGCAGCCCACTTCCTCGTCATAAGAAAAAGCAAGATGGATCGGGACGTTGAGTGCACGTGCCTTGAAGGCGGGCACCATCGCGAGTGCGCACGCCAGATATCCCTTCATGTCGCAGGCGCCGCGGCCATAAAGGCGTCCGTCACGTGCGACCAGACTGAACGGATCGGTCTCCCAGTCTTGTCCGTCGACAGGCACAACATCCGTATGGCCCGACAGCGCAACACCGGGCGCACCGTCTGGTCCGATGGTCGCAAAAAGCGATGCTTTGGTGCCGGTTTCGTCTGGAATGCGAGTTGCAACAATCCCGTGCTCTGACAGATAGCGCTCGACGTGATCAATCAGCGGAAGGTTCGTCTCCCGGCTGGTCGTGTCGAACGACACGAGGTCGCGTAAAATGTCTACGGCCTGAGACGTTTGCACCGTTGGCGTCGTCATAGGGTTTCCCGTGCAGCAGAGTGCGTTTGAATTGCGCGTATCGTCAGTTCATCTGGTGAGAAGCGAATGGGCTGTCCAGCGAGAAGGCCGGAATCTCGACTTCAAACGCATCACCAGTGTCGTCGATCATGCGATAGGTCCCGAGCATAATGCCGGACGGCGTGCGCAACGGGCAACCGGAGGTGTACGTGAAGCTCTCGCCAGGTGCGAGCAACGGGGTTTGACCGACCACGCCGGGGCCTTGCACTTCTTCCGTCGTGCCCAATGAGTCGGTGATCCGCCAGTGGCGCTCCATAAGTTGCACGGGCACTTCGCCATCATTGGAGATCTCGATGGTGTAGAGCCAGAAGTAATAGGACTCGTCGGGATCAGAACGCTGCGGATCGAAATCCGGTTCAACGCGGACGCGCACTCCATTTGTGACGGCTTCGTACATTGTCAGATAGAACCGCTTCTCGCGATGTGGTTGAAGGCGGAATTGCAAGCCGAGCATACGTCGGCTTGGCCTCGGGTCAACGCTTCACGCAATCGAGCACTGCACTGTGCCATAGAACGTGGTAGCGCTCAGCTGCCACTAAGACTGCGCGAGACCGCCATGTTCGATGCTCGAATTCGGCCGCTTATCGATCCGTCACTGAACAAAATGGGCGTCGTTTTGGCGCGGTCCGGGGTCAGCGCCGATGCCGTCACGATCGCTGGTTTCGTGATCGGGATGATGGCATTTCCCGCGGTTGTTGCCAGTTACTTCACACTGGCAGTCCTATTGATTGCCATCAGCAGACTGGCGGACGGATTAGACGGCGCCGTCGCCCGGGCGACCGTAAAGACCGATCGCGGCGGATTCCTGGACATCGTTCTGGACTTCATCTTCTACGGTGCGATGCCGCTGGCGTTCGCGATTTACGACCCGCAAGCCAACGCCCTGGCGTGTGCGGTCCTCCTACTCAGCTTTTTCGCGAATGGAACGACATTTCTGGCATTTGCCATTATGGCGCAAAAGCGATCGCTCGAGACCTCTGCCCAGGGTGTGAAGTCGCTGTACTACATGGCCGGACTGGCGGAAGGCTCTGAAACCATTGCCTTCCTTTTGGCGATTTGCCTGTTTCCATCGTGGTTTGCCGTCATGGCCTACGTTTACGCAACGCTATGTTTCGCGTCGGCAGCTGGCCGTGTCGTGCTCGCGTGGCGCACGCTCGACGGCGTGATCGACCCGGACACGTCTGATGACGGACGAGACACGGCGGTCGTCAGCCCTGAGCCGCAGCGGCCAGCGCCTGCTCCAAATCCGCAATAAGGTCCTGCGTCGCCTCAAGACCGACCGACAGGCGAATAAGCCCGTCCGTAATGCCGAGCATCGCGCGATCTTCCGGCGTGAGCCGTTGGTGCGTCGTCGTGGCCGGATGCGTCATCAGGCTTTTCACATCGCCAAGATTATTCGAGATGCGGATCAGGGACGCAGCATTCAGGAACCGGAACGCGGCCTCTTTGCCGCCGTCGAGTTCAATGGCAATGATCTGCCCACCACCGGGCATTTGCCGATCGGCAAGCGCAGCTTGCGGATGGTCCGGTCTGCCGCAGTAAATCACCCGGTGCGCCTTGGGTTGGCCAGCGAGATAGTCCGCAATCTCGGCGGCGCTGGCGCATTGCGCCCGGACCCGTACGTGCAGGGTTTCCAAACTCTTTAAGAGCACCCAGGCATTGAACGGGCTGAGCGACGGGCCCGTGTGCTTCAGGTAGGGGTGTAGATGTTTCTCAATGTATTCCGTGGGCCCAAGAACAATCCCGCCAAGGCAACGGCCCTGACCATCGATATGCTTGGTGGCCGAGTAGACGACAACATCCGCCCCGTGCGCGAGCGGCCGCTGCAGCAGCGGGGTCGCGAAAACGTTGTCGACCATAACCATGGCATCATTGGCGTGGGCAATCTCCGCAACGGCCGCGATATCGACAAGGTCAAGCGTCGGGTTTGACGGCGTCTCGAAAAAGCACAACCGGGTGTTTGGCTGCATCGCCGCGCGCCAGGCGTCTAGATCGGTTCCGTCCACCAGCGTGCAGCTGATGCCGAAGCGTGGGCAGAGCGTCTCGACGACGTAGCGACAAGAACCGAACAGGGCCCTCGCGGCAACGATGTGATCGCCAGCGTTCAGATAACACAGGATTGCAGATGATACCGCGGCCATGCCGCTTGCCGTCGCGCGCGAGGCTTCGGCGCCCTCAAACGCACACATCCGGGTTTCAAACATGGATACGGTCGGGTTCGCGTAGCGCGAGTAGATGAAGCCGCCAGCCTCGCTCTTAAAGCGTTCCTCAGCCGTTTCCGCGTCCGGATAGACGTAGCCCTGGGTTAAAAACAGCGCCTCGGACGTCTCGTCAAACTGCGAGCGCATCGTCCCGGCGTGGACCAAAACCGTCTCGGCGGCGGGCTGATGTCCCGCGGGACCCGCAAACGGGAGACGTGTGGAGTTGTCTTGAGAATCTGTCATCGGCGGTCTCCTTCAGCCTCGATGCAGGAGGCCTAATCTCCCGCAGCGCACCAAACCTAGGGGCCGGACGCGGGAAAGCGAGACGCGCACGGCCTTTTAGCGAGTTGTTTAACGTGGCTGCAAGCCGGCCGGCCAAATCACCACGATGTGGCATCGTTAGTTGGTGATCGGCTTGGGGTCAAGGTTGGCCCACTGAGAAGCCTGGTGGGCACGCCCCTTATCGACAACCAACCTTGCCGGGGCCTCGGCGATTTCGCAGAAGCTATCGCTGTGACATACATCTGTGCACAGGGGGCGAGTTATGGCGACCAAAGCGACGATAGAACAGACTGACGCGATTGGGATCCTACCGTCTCAGGACATTCGGGACCTGATTAACAGCTCTGCAATCCGGCTCGCATCGCCGCCTGCAGACCGGCAAATCCAGCCGGCCAGCCTGGACCTACGTCTCGGCACGCGGGCATATCGCGTCCGTGCGAGCTTCTTGCCCCGCGCCGGCGAACGCATTCTGAACCGGCTTGATGACCTTGCGCTGCACGACATCGACATCTCGCAGGGCGCCGTGCTCGAGACGGGCTGCGTATACCTGGTTCCCTTAATAGAGCAGCTAGCATTGCCGGCGAACCTTGCTGCGGCGACCAACCCAAAGAGTTCGACCGGCCGCCTCGACGTGTTTACGCGGGTTATTGCCGACGGCGTATCGGCATTTGATCAGATTCCGGCTGGGTTTCAGGGGCTCCTATACGCCGAAATCTGCCCGCAAACGTTCCCGATCGTCGTGCGTGAAGGCTCGCGGCTTTCACAAATCCGGTTCCGCCGCGGAGACCCGCGCGAAACCGATGAGGCTCTCAGAGCGCTGCAGGCCGAGGAAGCACTCGTGACGGGCGGGACAGATGACATTGCAGCCGGCATTGCGCTGTCCGTCGATCTTGATGTCGCTGGGCGCGAAGGCGGACTGGTCGGATATCGCGCCAAGCGCCATACCGGCGTGGTCGATGTGGATTTGCCCGCGAGCCGACAGACAGATGACTATTGGGATCCGATCATCCTGAAGGGTGACGCGCGGCGCCTGATCCTCGATCCGGACCAGTTCTACATTCTGGCCTCAAAGGAAGCCGTGTGCATTCCGCCGACCCACGCTGCGGAATTGATGCCGTTCAATCCTCTGGTCGGCGAGTTTCGCGTTCACTATGCGGGGTTTATGGATCCAGGCTTTGGGTATGCCGGGGTCGGAGGCACCGGCGCGCGTGTTGTCTTGGAAGTGCGCAGCCACACCGTGCCGTTCATTCTTGAAGACGGCCAGATTATCGGCCGTCTGATTTATGAGCGGATGAGCGCCGAACCCGAGGCGCTATACGGCGCGGATATGGCCTCCAACTATCAAGCGCAGGGCTTGAAGCTCTCAAAGCACTTCAAGTGACGCAAGGCTCGCCGCAGCGCGCCCGCGCATGCCAGATCAGCGCTCGTAATAGTAGTAGTCCGGGTCCGCCATGTCCGGCTCATAGTCCTCGACGACCGGTTGCGGCTCGTAATACGGCTCGTGGCACCGGTCCCGCATGTCCTGCAGCTCGGCCCGCATCCGTTCGAACTCCGGCGTCGATCGCCAGCCTGCCGTTGGGTTCTCCAGTGCCGCCTCAAGCATCTGACCCAAGGCCAGGAACCACGCGACAATGAGTTCGCCGTCGGTGAACGCGGACCTGAAATCCTCTGTAACGGCCGTTAGTCTCCAGCCGTCTGAGCGCAGGCGATGACCATCCGTAAAGCCGAGGAACTGGGTTGTATTGATGATCCGCAGCGTGTCGCGCATTTCATCCCGCAAGCCAATGTACTGGCTGACGAACGCCGCCATTTCCGGCGTGAACCCCGCTGTCATATA
>JBCCOV010000102.1:0-17210 GCA_039039985.1 Pseudomonadota bacterium
CCGCGCTCGAGCCGCGAGCCTGCGAACAGCGCAATCAAAGACTCTCGCTCACGGGCTATTCCTCGCTTTGCTCGGGCCCTCCGCGTGGGCGGCGCAACGCGCCGGGCCGCAGTTGCGGCCTCGAACCCGTGCTCGACGGCTGGCCCGCGCTCGAGCCGCGAGCCTGCGAGCGTGCGAACAGCGCAAACTAAAGACTCTCGCTCGAGCCGCGAGCCTGCGAGCGTGCGAACAGCGCCAATCAAAGACTCCCCTAAGTCGCAGGCAAGTTGGCTACTGCGTCTCTTGCAACGGGATCGAGGCCGTCGCCACCGCTAGCCAGATGCTGGCGGATCTGGTGGCGCATGCGCGGGTCCCAGAACTTCTGAAGATGATCAGCAGTTTGTTCGACAGCACGTTCGGGGCCCTGCGCCAGAAAGAACCGCGCGATCTGGTTCGCCATCGTGACGAGTTTCTCATGCTCCATGGTTATCACTCTCGCAGGCCGCAATGCTGCGCAAATCCCGAATGCGATGGCCGTGTGTAAAGACCTCAAACGCGTCGTCTCGCGCAATCGCAACCAGTGTCATACCTGCAGCATCGGATGCCGTAATCGCCAGATGCGTTGGGGCCGAAACGGCGGCAATGACTGGCATGCCAACCCGCGCGGCCTTCTGGATCAATTCGACGGACACCCGGCTGGTCATAACCAGGATGCCGCCAAAGAACGCCGTGCCCTGGATCGCAAGGTGCCCGATGAGTTTGTCCAAGGCGTTGTGCCGCCCGACATCTTCGGCAATCGCGACAAGGCCCTCGTCTCTTGTCCAGAAGCCGGCGGCGTGGACGGCGTAAGTTTGGCGGTTAAGGGCCTGCGCCGGCGCCAAGGCCGCAACCGCCTGTGCGATCTCGTCGATGTGCGTTGTCAAGCCGACGGAAACCTTGGGACAGTGCGGGATCGCCGCTTCAAGGCTCTCGATACCGCACAGGCCGCATCCTGTCGGCCCGGCCATGAAGCGCCGGCGCGTTGCAAGCTGGTCCGCAGGCTCGGTCGTCAACCACAATCGCAACTCGATGCCGGCGTCGTGCGTGACGATCTCAACGCTCTCGATGTCTTCGCGAGAGGTCACGATCCCCTCGCTGAGGGTGAACCCCAACGCGAAGGCCTCCAAGTCCGTCGGAGAGGCCAGCATCACCGCATGGGTTGTTCCATTGTACACGAAGGCACACGGAACTTCTTCCGGAACATACCGGATATGGGGGGTCGATTTCGATGTCGTGCGCTTCAGCGAGCGCACACGTCTCGCACCCGTCATCGTCGGATTATCCCGCATCTGCATCAGCCGGTTCCCGCACAATCCGGCGGCGCTGCTCCGTCTCCCGCACATAGTCCACTTGATAGTCGGTGGGGCCGTTGGACGGTGAGATCTGCACGGCCGTAACTTTGTACTCCGGACAATTCGTTGCCCAGTCGGAGAACTCCGTCGTGACAACGTTGGCTTGTGTCAGCGGGTGATGGAACGTGGTGTAGACGACGCCTGGCGCAACGCGCTCCGTCACCAGCGCTCTCAGGGCTGTCTCTCCGGCACGGCTCGCAATTTTCACCCAGTCACCGTCATTAATACCGCGTTGTTCGGCATCGTGCGGGTTGATCTCCAGCCGGTCTTCCTCATGCCAGACAACATTTGCCGTGCGTCGCGTCTGGGCGCCGACGTTGTATTGCGAGAGAATGCGCCCGGTCGTCAGAAGCAACGGAAAGCGCGGCCCTGTCTTTTCGTCGGTCGGCACATACTCGGTCAGCATGAACTTACCTGCGCCGTGCGCAAAGCCGGCCTCGTGCATCACTGGCGTACCTGTCGGATGCGCCGCGTTACACGGCCACTGCACCGACCCGAGCGCGTCGATCTTCTCATAAGTCACGTCTGCAAACGTGGGGGTCAGGCGCGCAATCTCCGCCATGATCTCACTCGGGTGGCGATAGTCCCAATCGAGGCCCATAGCCTGGGCCAGAAGTTGCGTGATCTCCCAGTCGGCGTAGCCGTTGCGCGGTGTCATGACCTTGCGGACAAGCTGAATACGCCGCTCCGCATTGGTGAATGTGCCGTCCTTTTCGAGGAACGTGGAGCCCGGCAGAAAGACGTGGGCGTAGTTCGCCGTCTCATTCAAAAAGAGATCCTGAACGACGACGCAGTCCATCGCCGCAAGGCCCGATGCGACGTGTCGCGTATTCGGATCTGACTGAAGAATGTCCTCACCTTGAATGTAGATCGCCTTGAACGTCCCGTCGACGGCTGCATCGAGCATGTTCGGAATGCGCAGGCCGGGTTCCGGGCTCAGTTGCACGCCCCAGTCCGCCTCGAACAACTGCCGTGTCGCTTCGTCCGAGATATGGCGGTAGCCGGACAGCTCGTGAGGAAACGAGCCCATATCGCATGCGCCTTGCACGTTATTCTGTCCGCGCAGCGGATTGACGCCGACTCCCGGCCGGCCGAGGTTGCCGGTTGCCATGGCCAGGTTCGCAATCGCCATAACGGTCGTCGACCCCTGGCTGTGTTCGGTCACACCGAGCCCATAGTAGATTGCGCCGTTGCCACCGGTCGCAAACAAGCGTGCTGCGACCCGCAGCTCAGATGCCGGCACGCCGGAATGCTCTGCCAGTGCTTCCGGCGAATTGCGCGTGTCGGAAACGAACGCAGCCCACGCCGCATAGGCGTCCGGGTCGCACCGCTCTGCGACAAAGGCGGTGTCGACAAGCCCCTCGGTCACGATGGTATGGGCGAGGGCATTAAGAACCGCGACATTGGTACCGGGCTTTAGCGCCAGATGGTGGGACGCTTCAACACGCGCAGACCGGACGAGGTCGATTTTGCGCGGATCAATAACGATCAGCTTGGCACCGGCCCGCAGCCGCTTTTTCATGCGGCTTGCAAAAACGGGATGACCGTCGGTCGGATTGGCACCGATGACGATGATGACGTCGCTGTGCTCGACCGAGTCGAAATCTTGCGTTCCCGCCGACGTGCCAAAGGTTGTCTTGAGACCGTACCCGGTCGGCGAATGACAGACGCGTGCGCAGGTATCGACATTGTTGACACCGAAGGCCGCGCGAATGAATTTCTGGACCAGGAATGTCTCTTCGTTGGTACAGCGCGACGACGTGATCCCGCCGACGGCCGTAGCACCGTGCTCCGCAACAACGCGTTTGAAGCTGCCTGCAACTTGAGCGATGGCGTCGTCCCACGTCGTCTCACGCCAGGGGTCCGCAATAGACTCACGCACCATCGGGGTCAATATGCGCTCGCGATGGGTGGCGTAGCCCCACGCAAAGCGACCTTTGACACACGAGTGGCCACGGTTCGCCTTGCCGTCTCGGTAGGGCACCATGCGGACGACTTCTTCCCCGCGCACCTCGGCCTTAAAGGCGCAACCGACGCCGCAGTACGCACACGTCGTCACGACAGAGCGCTCAGGCAGTCCGGCTTCGATCACTGATTTCTCTTGAAGCGTGGCTGTTGGGCAGGCCTGGACGCAGGCACCGCACGAGACACACTCGCTGTCGAGAAACGACTCCGCCATGCCGGCCGAAACGCGGCTTTCGAAACCGCGATCGGAAATCGTGAGCGCGAAAGTACCTTGAACCTCTTCGCACGCGCGGACACAGCGGCTGCACACAATGCATTTCGACGGGTCATAAGAGAAGTAAGGGTTGGACTCGTCCTTTGGCATCCAGTGCGCGTTCGGTTCGGCGCCGTTCTCCGCAAACACATGGTTTTCGCCGGCGTAGCCGTAGCGCACGTCGCGAAGCCCGACGGCCCCCGCCATATCCTGCAATTCGCAGTCGCCGTTCGCTGCGCACGTCAGGCAGTCCAACGGATGGTCCGAAATGTAGAGTTCCATAACGCCGCGGCGCAGTTTGTGAAGGCGCGGCGTCTGGGTGCGCACGACGAGGCCGTCGGCGACGGGCGTTGTGCAAGAGGCCGGCGTTCCCGATCGCCCGTCGATTTCGACAAGACACAGGCGGCAGGACCCGAAGGCCGCGACACTGTCGGTTGCGCACAACTTGGGAATGCTTGTGCCCAATTCACGCGCCGCACGCATAATCGACGTGCCCGCCGGAACCGTGATTTCCCGCCTATCAATCGTCAGCGTCACGGTCTCTGGCGATTGCGAAGGCGGTGTGCCGTAGTCAATTTCTGTGACGAGGCTCATGGTCCTCACTCCGCGGCTATGAAACGCCGATGATCTCGGCGAAAGTCTTCGGGAAAATGCTGAATGGCGCTGCGGACCGGATACGGTGTGAACCCACCGAGTGCGCAGAGCGAGCCGAGTTTCATCGTGTCACAAAGGTCGTCGATCAACGCGAGATTGTCGTCCACGTCAGTCCCGCGCATGACTTTATCGATTGTCTCCGCGCCGCGTACGGCGCCGATTCGGCAAGGTGTGCACTTGCCGCAGCTCTCGATGGCGCAAAACTCAAACGCAAACCGCGCCTGGCGCGCCATGTCGGCCGTATCGTCGAACACGACGATGCCGCCATGGCCGATCAGGCCGTCTCGTGCCGCAAAGGCTTCGTAGTCGAACAGCGTATCAAACAGCGACACCGGAAAGTAGGCCCCGAGCGGCCCGCCAACCTGCACAGCCTTGACGGGACGTCCGCTCGCCGTACCGCCACCGATATCGTCAACGAGTTGGCCTAACGTGAGCCCGAATGCCGTCTCGAACAATCCGCCGTGTTTGATATTGCCCGCGAGCTGAATGGGCATCGTTCCGCACGAGCGATCCATGCCGAGACTTGCGTAACTGTCTGCGCCGTCCGCGAGGATGTGCGGTGTCGCTGCTAGCGAAAGGACATTATTAACCACCGTCGGACAGCCGAACAGGCCGGCATGGGCCGGCAGCGGCGGCTTGGCTCGGACGACGCCCCGTTTCCCTTCCAGGCTTTCCAGCATCGCGGTTTCTTCACCGCAGACGTAAGAGCCAGCGCCAACCCGCACGCCGATGTCAAACGGCGTGCCGCTGTCAGCGACGCTTGGCCCGAGCAGGCCGGCAGTGCGGGCTATCGCCAACGCAGCACGCAACGTCCTGATCGCGTGGGGATACTCCGAGCGCACGTAGATCAAGCCCTTGGTCGCGCCAACAGCCAGCGCGGCAATTGTCATGCCCTCGATCAGCGCGAACGGGTCGCCTTCCATCAGCATGCGGTCGGCGAACGTGCCGCTGTCGCCTTCATCGGCATTGCAGACGATGTACTTTTGCGCGGCCGGCGTTGCGCTGACGGTTTTCCATTTGATGCCTGTGGGAAACCCGGCGCCGCCGCGCCCTCGCAGGCCGGACGCGATGACCTCTTCGATCACCTGTTCGGGGCCGATCGATAGCGCTCGCTCCAAACCCTTGAAGCCACCGGTGTGGCGATAGCCGTCGAGGGAGAGTGGTTCTGTGAGGCCGGCGCGTGCAAACGTCAGCCGCGTTTGACGGGAAAGGAACGGGTGTTTCTCAACGTTTCCAATGGCAAGGTGGTGGGCGATGTATGCGACGCGTTGCGGGTCGAATAACCCGGCCGCTGCGAGGTCGGCGACGTCATCCGGTGTCACTGGGCCAAAACCGAAGCGCGCCGCGCCAACCGCAACCTCGACGAGCGGCTCCAGCCAGAGCAGACCGCGGGAACTTGTGCGACGCACATCGATATCTGCGCCCAAACGCGTGGCCTCGACCACAATTGCCCGTGCGACAGTATCGGCTCCGACCGAGAGAGCCGCGGCGTCTGTTGGAACGAATATCTTTACTGTCATCACCCACTCTCCAAGAGCAGGTGTTCGAGTTTCTCGTCCGTGAGGCGGCCCACGACCCGGTCCTCAATCATCGCAGCCGGCGCAGTTGCACATAGCCCGAGGCAATATACGGCCTGAAGGCTGATGCGGCCGTCCGGCGTGGTCTCCCCGCAGCTGATGCCGAGTCGGGACTCTGCACGCGCAACCAAGGGTTCGCAGCCCATCGCCTGACAGGCCTCGGCGCGGCAAATCTTGATCACGGACCGGCCAGCCGGTTCTGTTCGGAAGTCATGGTAAAACGTCGCGACGCCATGGACCTCCGCGCGCGATAGGTTAAGCATTTCGGCGATGAGCGGGATTGCGTCTCGCGGCACGTAGCCGAACCGGTCGTTCATGGCATGCAAGATCGGAAGCAGGGCGCCGTCCAGTGCCGCATGCGCTTCAATAATTACCCGTGCCTGTGTCTCGTTCCAGGGTTCGACATTAGTCATATTTTTCTCCGAACCGGAGAAACAATGATCTGCGAGCACGCGTCATGGATCAATCGGCTTGATCCGTTGTGCGATAGCGAAATCCTATCAACCCTGCTGGGCGGCTGAACCGGAAGTTTGCGCAACGGCTCGCCGTGCAGTTGCAACAAATGCGGCAGTGACCGGCGAGAAGGGTTCGCGACCGGGGACGATCAGGCCGATGTCATGGGTGACATTCGGCTCCACCAGGGGGATTGTTGGCAGGTGACCCGCGAGGCTCAGGGCTTCGGCCAGGCGGAAGGGAATAATCGAGACCCACTTGCCGCTGCGGACGTGTGACGCGAGCAAAAGCAGGGAGTTCGACTCGAACGTCGGCGTCGGCGCACCGCCCGCGTCTGCGAGATGCCGATCGATAATCCGCCTGTTCTGCATATCCGGGGTCAGCAGGCACAGCGGCAGCGTCGTCGCCTCGCGCCACGGAATGCTGGCCCGCCGCGCAAGCTTATGGTTCGGCGACACAAGTAGCGCATACCGCTCTGTGTACAGTGGAAGTGTCTGGAATTTACCAACAGGCTCGTTGTCAATGTACGAGATGCCGAGATCAAGCTCGAGGTTTTCCATCTTGGAGAGGATCGTTGCTGACGTCAGGGAGTGAGCCGAGACGCTACAGCTGCCGTGGCGCGCAAGGAACGGCACGGTCAGCTCCGTCACGAACGGCAGCGCCGTCGGGACCACGCCAAGCCGCAAGTGCCCTGTGATCCCGCGTGTCATCGCGTCGATTTCATCGCGCATCGCGCGCGCATCGCCGACGAGGCGCCTAGCCCACTCGAGAACGCGTTCACCTTCCGGTGTAAAACCTTGGAACCGCGAGCCGCGCTTGACCAGTACGACGCCAAGCGCATCTTCCAAGCTCTTGATCGCGGCAGACAGAGACGGCTGTGACACGCCGGCACTTTCGGCAGCGCGTCCAAAGTGCCGTTCCTTCGCCAGCGCAAGAAAGAGTTCCAGCTTCTCGATCATGGCAAGAGAGAGTGCCACGAGAGCCCGTCGGCAGGAACTCCAAAATGCAGAACCGTGTACGAGCGTTCGCCCGATGACCGGATATGCCAATTCGCCGGCCTGCGGATGGCCGCCGACACGTGGCGTGGTCAGCCGGTTACCAATCATCCGCCGAAACCTGCAGATCAACAGCAAACATTTGCAGATGACGTACAAAGCTGGTTATTTGTGCGAGTAGAGACGATCTGCTAGCGTCTCTTTGCGTTGGACGGCTGCACCATGAACGAACATGTGCGACAGCACGATGAGGACTCTTTGTGGCGCACGCTGAACGCGGCGGACGATACAACAACTTTTGAAAACGCATGGCTGACGATACAGGCCTCGCTTCTTGAAGGCTGCACCGCCGCGGCGCTGTGGCGTAATGTACCTGGTGACGCGAAACTCGCCGGACCGGTCGCGGCAACGACGTCGAGCCGTGCGCGAACGCAGAAATTCAAGGAACTGGCTGACGCCGCCCGGTCGTCCCAAGACCCTGTCGTGGAACCCGACAAAGACGGCAAAAACTGGCTGGTGGCCTACCCGATCCGATCTGGTGACGCCGTCGTCGCGATCGTCGTGGTCGAAGTCGCGGGTGAGCGTTCGGCACTCAAGCCGGCAATACGCCAACTGCAATGGGGGGGCGGATGGCTGCGGCCGCATCGACGTGACCATCGCGATGATGCGCCCGGAAACACGACACCCGGAAACACAGCGTCCGGCAATACTGCGCTCGGTCACACCAAGGCTGGCGCGATCACACGTGACCAAGGCGCGGCGGCGATTCGGATCTTTGCGACCACACTCAGCAAACGTCGGTTTCAAAGTGCTGCAACGGCTCTGGCCGTTGAATTCGCTCAGAGGTTTGCGCTCGACCGGGCAAGTATCGGTATCCGGCGGGGGCACCGAACCCGTGTTGTGGCAGTCTCGCACGCCGTGCATGCCGACAATCGCGCCGAGGTTGTGCGCCGCATCGAAGCCGCGATGGATGAAGCCGCGGATCAACGGGCGACGATTGTCGTACCGCCAGATACTCAGCCAGACCCTAAGCCAAATCCTCCGTCAGACACCGCGGACTTGAACGTCACGGTCCATGCCGCGCAGCAGTTGCAGGACGACGTTCATGCGGCAGCCGCAGTCCCCTTGACGGCCCATGGCGAGACCATCGGCGCCATGGTGCTTCAAAGGGCAAAACCGTTTCGCGCTGACGACCAGGCGCAGCTAGAGGCCATTGCAACGTTAATCGGCCCCGTTCTCTACGAAAAGCGCCTGAACGATCGTTCGATCTTTGTGAAGGTCGGTACTGCAGTGTTGCAGTTTGCTGCGCAACTGGTTGGGGCCGGCCATGTCCGCAGCAAGCTAGCGGCACTCGCCGTTGCCGGCCTGTGTTTGCTGGCGATAGTCGTAGATGCGCCCTACCAGGTCGCTGCGCCGGCCGCCATCGAGGCGCGGCCGCGGCGCGTGGTATCCATACCGTTTGACGGGTACCTCGAGAGTTCAGAGCGGCGCGCAGGCGATATCGTTCGAAAGGGCGACGTGCTGGCAAGGCTCGACGTAATCGACCTTGGCCTGGAGCGCAACGGACTGGTCGCCGACCGGCGCGAGCACGAGGCACGATTGCAAGCCGCGACTGCGGAGTACAAGCTTGCCCAAGTCGCGGTCGCACGTGCCCAGATTGCGCAAATCGACGCCAAGCTGCGCCTGGTCGACCGAAAGCTCTCGCATTCGATTATACGCGCGCCGATCGACGGCATCATCATTGCGGGAGATCTCAACGAGTCCGTTGGGAAGCCGCTCGCCACGGGTGAGGCCGTTTTCGAATTGGCCCCAAGAGGCTCGTACCGCCTGGTTGTAGAAGTGAGCGAGTTCGATGTCGCCGCAGTTGCAGTTGGCCAGTCCGGCGGGCTTGTGCTTGCAGGGGTGCCTGAGGACACGTTCTCGTTCGAGGTGTCGAAGGTTTCTCCGGTTCTGGAGTCGAAAGACGGCCGCAGCTACTACCGGGTTGAGGCCAGGTTGGGACAAAGGTCACCGGCGCTTCGCCCGGGATTCAAAGGTCGTGCGCGCATCAACGCTGGGCGAAAGCCGTTGTGGTGGCTTTGGTTCCATAACTTTCTGCGTTGGTTGCGCTTGCAGATATGGACATACCAACCGTAGTCGGCTTCAGGCATGCCCATCTTCAGCGCTCATTGGTATCGGGTTCGCAATCTCAAGCCTCGGCTGCGCGCGAACGTCCGCATTCGTCGTCATGTTTACCGTGGCGAGATCTGGTTTGTTGTCCACGACGAAATGACCGGCAGGATCTATCGATTCGATACCAGCGCTTCGCGTGTCATAGGGCTTATGAACGGAGATCGCTCTGTCGACGACATATGGCACGCTGTGGTCGTCCACGCAGGAGACCAGGCTCCAACGCAGGACGATACCATTTCCCTTCTGTCACGCATGTCGCGATCCGACCTGTTGATGACCGATACTTTACCCGATGTCGGCGAGATGGATCGACGCAGCGACCAAGAACGAAAAAAAAAGATCTGGCAGCGGGTCAAAACGCCGTTGTCCATCAAAGTTCCCATATTTGATCCCGACCGCTTTTTGACCAAAACTACACCTCATGTCGACTTCATTTTTTCAAAATCAACAGCCGTAATTTGGCTTTTGTCGATGTTGATTGCGATCGCGCACATCGCGGTTGCGTTGCAAGACAGTGTTCCTGAGTGGACGGATCAGCTGTTCACGATTCAAAACGGCCTGATGATGCTGGCTGTTTATCCGTTCGTGAAAGCCCTTCATGAGCTTGGGCACGCCTATGCGGCGAAGACGTGGGGCGCAGACGTTCACGAGTTTGGCGTAATGTTACTGCTATTTTTCCCGGTGCCTTATGTGGATGCCACATCGACGAATGCCTGGCCCGAAAAATGGCGCCGCGCCTTGGTGGCTGCCATGGGGATCATGGTTGAAGTCACGCTCGCGGTCGTTGCGGCCGTTATCTGGTTGAACGTGGAGGCGGGTTTTGTCGCCGATGCCGCATTTGCAGTGTTTATGACAGCAGGCATCTCAACGGTTGTCGTAAACGGAAACCCGCTTCTCCGATTCGATGGGTACTATGTTCTCGCGGATGTATCCGAGAGCCCGAATTTGGGCCCGCGTGCAAATACCGACCTGGGTTATCTTTTCAAAAAGTTCGTTCTCGGCCTGCGGACCGTTAAGGGGTCGGCTCGGACAATCGCAGAAGGCATATTTTTTGTCGTTTATGCAGTAGCAGCATTTCTCTATCGTATGTTCATTGGGATTACGATCATATTTTTCATTGCCAACCACTATTTCTTTGTTGGCGTGCTGATGGCTATTGTTTACGGCTTTCAAATATTGATCATGCCAGTCCTGAACGGTTTGGGATATCTCATGAGCAGTAAAGAACTTGGCGGCATTCGGTTGCGTGCAGTTTTCCGATGCATCGCGCTATGCGCTGTAATCGGACTGGGGCTCGCGGTTGTTCCAGTCCCGCATCGCGGTGTTCTGCAAGGTGTGGTTTGGATGCCGGAGCAGGCGCGGATCGTTGCCGGTGGTAGTGGATTGGTTGAGGACGTGCCGGTTACCGATGGCGTGCATCTGGCGCAAGGCGACGTCGTTGCCGTATCCTCAAGCGATGCGCTTAGCGCCCGCATCGCCGGTCTGAAGGCACGAGTTGACGAGCTTGAGGCGCGGGCGGGGCTGGCACTGACCGATAGCCCATCACAGGCTTATCAGGTCAATCAGCATCTGACTCATGCGCGGCGGATGTTGTCCGTTGCGCAGGCGCAGGCCGCGGCGCTCATTGTGCGCGCGCCACGCGCCGGTCGCTTCGTTGCGGTTGCAGACGGTGCCGTGAAAGGGAAGTACCTGCGGCGAGGGGATGTCATTGGATTTGTGATCGATGGCGATGCCCCGGTCATTTTGCGGCTTGCGGTCTCAGAGTTCGATGCGGATCTGGTCCGCGCGTCTCAGGGCAAGGCCGACGTGCGCTTCTCTGACGACCTGGGAACGGTCTATCCGGCACAAGTCATGCGGGAATTGCCGCTCGCGGGCAACACGCTCCCAAGTAAAGCCATATCGACGCAAGGTGGCGGGCCGTTTCAACTCAATCCGGATCCCAAAAATCCCTTGAGAACTGTCGGTCGGATTGTCACGTTTGAACTGGTCGTGCCGCAAGGCCCTGTATTGAGCCGAGTCGGTACGCGAGCATTTGTACGTGTCAACTACGGCGCGCGGCCGTTATTGTGGCAGCTCTACCGCCCGGCACGCCAACTCATTCTCCGCCACTTGTGGATGTAGCCCGATGCCGGACAGTGTCAGGGCTCTGCCCGTCATTCCCGTTTGGCCAGGCCATGGCCACATAATCGAAAGTGAACCTACGACGGCGGCCGTCGATAAACTGCTGCATCACGCACGACTGTGGGCCCGGCAGACGTTTCGCTATCGGCTTCTCGGGCGACCGCTCAAACATTCCGTTCGCCGCACGCGCAATCACATTTCGCGGCTCGCCAAGCAATCAGACGCACAACTTGCAGACAGGCTGATAACCCAACGCAGAGACTTGAGGCGCCATGGCCTGACATCTGCATCCGCTGAGGCGACTCTCGCGCTGGTCGCCGAGATCGCTGCGCGGCGGCGCGGTCTTGCAGCGTTCGATGTGCAATTGCTCGGCAGTCTGGGGATTTTAAACGGTCTGCTGCTCGAAATGCAGACAGGTGAAGGCAAGACGCTTACGGCAGCGCTCGCCGCAGCGACGGCAGGTGTTGCCGGCATTCCCGTTCATGTCATCACGTCGAATGCCTATCTCGCGAAACGAGACATGAATGAGATGAAAGACCTGGCTGACGGCGTGGGCCTTACGCTTGGCCATCCGCACGAGGGCGCATCGCGCGACCAATTGAGAGCTGCCTATCGTGCCGACGTGGTTTTCGCAACGAGTAAGCAGATCGCCTTCGATTATCTGCGAGATCGGCATGCGTTCGGCGATGATATCGACCGATACCGGGGCGCGGCAATGCGCTTGTGCACGCCGGAATCGGGCGACGGTGGGCCCGTCATGCGCGGACTGCACATGGCGATTATCGATGAAGCCGATAGCAGTCTCGTCGATGAAGCGAGAACGCCGCTTATTCTCTCACAACAGGGTGACGACCTGGAGCAGGCGGAGCTTGCAGGGCACGCGATAACCATCGCTCGCGAACTCGAAACCGGTACGCATGTGGTCCATGGAGAAACGGACCGGCGTGTGCGCCTGACGCCGGCTGGCAGCAGGCGGGCCGAGGAGCTGGCACGTGACAGACATCTGCTGCTCAAGATGCGTCGCCGCCGTGAAGAGTTGATTGAGCAGGCGCTGTATGCTCTGCACGTCCTGCGCCGCGACCATGAGTATGTTGTCCTTGATGACAAGGTTCAGCTGATTGACGAATTCACCGGCCGGATCATGGCCGATCGGACGCTGGGCGCTGGCCTCCACCAGATGGTGGAGGTCAAGGAACAGTGCACGCCAACACCAACCACCAACACGTTGGCGCAGATCACCTTCCAACGCTTCTTTCGCCGCTACAGCCACCTCTCCGGCATGACCGGGACCGCTCAGGAAGTGGAGGCGGAATTCTGGACGGTCTATGGGCTTGCGATGATGCGCGTACCGCCGCGGCGGCGCAATCGGCGCATCGTGAAGCGCGCCTGCGTCATGGCAACCCGCGCGCATAAACTCGATCGGATCGTCCAGCGGATCGCCGCTTTACAGAAATCCGGCCAGCCTGTGCTTGTCGGCGTGACCACAGTCGCGGCCAGCAACGATTTGAGCCGTCGGCTGTCAGACATCGGGCTCACGCACAATGTACTCAACGCGGTTCATCATGCACAAGAGGCTGAGATCATCGCCGAGGCAGGTTTCACAGGCCGCGTCACGATTGCAACCAACATGGCCGGCCGCGGAACCGATATCAAACTCGGACCGGGTGCCAGCGCGTTGGGCGGCCTGGCTGTGCTGATAACCGAACGGCACGAGGCGCGGCGGATCGATCGGCAGTTGGTCGGCCGTTGTGCGCGCCAAGGCGACCCCGGTCTGGTGGAAACGTATCTGTCGCTTGAGGATGCGCTTGTTGCGCAATCTCACTGGTCTGGGTTCGCCAATTTCTTGAAATGGCCGTTGCGAACCGGGGTATGGCCAATGCGATGGCTTGCGGAACAGGCGATCTCCCGGGCCCAGCGAGATCTGGAACGCCGGAGCGCGCAGGAGCGCGCAGCCTGCTTGGAACAAGATCGACAGCTCGCCGACTTGCTCGCATTTGCCGGACCGCCGGAGTAGGACCGCGTCGCGCTCCGGGCCACCCGCTCGGATCACCGGTCGCATGCTCATCAATCACAGGAGTACCAATCTTGAAAACGTCTCACGCCACCGCTGCTATGCTTACCCTGGGCGCCGCGCTCGCGTGGTCCGCCGCACACCTCGAAGGTCGCGCGGAGGCGCCCGAGCCGATCGGCCCGTTCGATTGTCTGATTCAACCAAGTGCAACCGCAGAGTTGAGCGCACCCGTGTCTGGCGTTGTGTCTCAGGTTCTTGTCGACCGCGGCGATCGCGTAAGAACGGGACAGATCGTTGCGCGCCTATACGCCGGGCTCGAGAAGACCCGGTTGACGATTGCGCGCGCCCGCGCCGACGCAAAGTCTCAGATCGCGTTGCGGCACACCCGTCTTGCCTTCGAAAATCGACGGCTGGCGCGTAACCGAAAGCTCATGGAAACCCAGGTCATTACCGAGAAGGAGGCTGACGAGATCAGAACCGCGCAGTGGATTGCACGGATAGAGCTGGATCAAGCGCGCGAGGAGAGCAATCTCTTAAGGCTGCAGGTTCAACAGGCGCTTGCCGATCTGGCCCTGCGCGAGGTGCGCAGCACGATCAATGGCGTCGTAATCAACGTCGCCCGTCAACCCGGCGAAAGCACGGATCGCGTTGAGTCCTACATCCTGAAAGTTGTGAGTCTGGATCCCTTGTTTGCGGAAGTGTTCGTTCCGATCAGACTAAGCCGCAGCCTCAGTCGCGGACAAGGGGTGACGTTGGTTTCAGACGTGCTTGCTGAGAGGCGCATCGCCGGACGGATTAGCGTGATTGATCCCGTCGCGGATGCTGCAAGCGGCATGACGCGCGTGCGAATCACAATCCATAACGCAGACCATGCCATTCCGGCGGGCATTCGGTGCCAGGCAACATTCGTGCGCGAGTGATCGGGGACACAGAGGCGCTGTGCCTACCGACGGTTGAGGTGGGCCCCAGCGACGGTTGAATTGGTGCTGGCAAGGTTTGTGATTGCAGGATCACAGCCAAATTAGAATTATAATTCGTATTCAAATGATATTTACAGGTCGCATCTTGCATGCGTACGCTTCATCCGTAGCCTGACGTTATGTCGCAGTTTGGTATTGGTGGAATTTGGGGGAGCGAGTATGCGAGCAAGACCGACATTGCGAAGCATTGCGTTCCACACAACGGTTGCCCTGCTTGCGTTGGTGATGAGCGTTGCGTCGGCTGTTGTGACATTGGCTGTTGTTGCATCGACGGCCGTTGCGGCCTCGTCTCCGTCGACGCTCTCGGACATCTACGAGCGCGCGCTGGCCCAAGACCTGGTACTTGAGACCGCACGGACGAAAAAGCTCATCGGTGAGCGCGAGTTTCGCGACGCCCTGTTCGGCTACTTTCCGAGGATCTTCGCGCGCCTGGATCGCGACCGGCGATACCAGAGTATTCTGAGCAGCGACAACCAAGTGTTTGCACTTGGCGAGGCCGAGTACAGCATCACGCAGGCGCTATTGGAAGTGCGCCAGCCCTTGATCGATTACGGGCGTTTCGCGCGCATGAAAAGGGGGCGTGCGCTGCGATCGCGGTCGTTCGCCGAGTTCGCACTCGAACGCCAGCGCTTAATCGTGCGAGTGATCGAGGCATACTTTCTTGCGCTCGCAGCTGCACAGCGCGTCGTTCTGGTCAAGTCGGCGCAAGCGGCAATCCTGGTCGAGTTGCGGGACGCTCAGGAGCGGGCTGAGGCCGGTCGTGCATCTCGCAGTGATCTACTCGAACTCAGCGCGCAGGCTGAACTGGCGGCAAGTGAACTCATCGAGGCACAAAACCGCCTGGGCGACCGTTTGGACGTCATTGGCGAGATCATTGGATCTTCGCCGAAGCAGTTGGCTGCTTTCTCGGTGGTTCCACCGCTGAGCCCGCTGAACATCCGATCCGTCAAGGAGTTGATGGACAGCGCAAAGCGGAGCAATCAGGAACTTCAGATACAAAAGCTAACGATTGCGGCGGCCAGGTTCGATCGGAACCAGGAGATTGGAGAATATCTGCCAAAACTCGAGTTCAAGGGGTCGATTGATTACACCGATCAAGAGGGCAGCCAGTTTGGCGGCGGTAGTGAAACGCGTGATGTCACCGTCGGACTGCGACTTGAAATTCCGATCTTCAATATGAACGGCCTCGGCCGGCCACACATCAAAAAGAACCACGAGATCAGGGTCGAGCAACTCAAGCTCAAGCAGCTTCATGTTCGAATCTCTCGCGAGATTACCGGCTTCGTGCGCTCCTTGCGCGGTGCCATTCAGAAGTTCCGTGCGTTGGGGCGCGTTGTCGAGTCGAATCGAGGTCGACTTGATGATCTGTCCGCAAAGAGACGATCCGGCGTTGCCACGAGCGTCGATGTGCTTAAGGCGCAGCGAGATCTTGTTCGCGCCAAGCGCGACCAGTTCGATGCTGTGGTCGAATACATTCTTGCGATCACGCGGCTTAAGGCGGCCATCGGTGTGATCGGTGACGCTGATATCGAGCACCTCAACCAATACTTGCTATGATTCAATCGTTAGGCGGTAGATCCGTATAAAGATCAATGATTGCGTTGACATACTTTTCCAGAACGCCGTGCGGATTGAGGTTTTTCAATCGGTGCGGGGCGGTAACCAGCATACGGGCCATGGCGGCACACGCCGAGGTGACCGATCGCGAGGCGACGTGGGGAGAATTGGAATGGGCAATCATGATTTTAGATCATGGAGTCACATAAGAGCGCTGCTAATGGGGCGCCGTAATTCGTGTTCCGACCAGCCTGATCACAACGCAGCCGACGATGCGCCGCCCCTTCTGTTCGAGCCGCTTGAACCGCGTGTTCTTCTTTCTGCTGATCCCGCGGCACTGCTGCCAGCGGCCGGGTCCCAGAATGTTATTCTGGAAGTCGACGCGGTAGACAATCCCGTCAACACAGCTGAAGCCAAACCGGAGACCAGTCAGTCCAATGCCGGGGCTTTGCAAGGTGCAGCGGTTCCTCAAGCGAACGCGGCGTCAACGACCGACCCGGCGCAACCGGATAACGCGCCGTATGTGGTTTCAAACGGCAACGGCCTGCCAGCCACGTTGCCGAACGACATTGATGTTACCTACGAGTTGCAAGCCGACGATAGTTTCAATGTCTCGATCGCGTCGTCGTTGCCAACAGAGTTCAGGGTTTCAAGCAACGGTTACGGCGAGATTACCGTCGAAGCGCACCTGTCGAATGGCGTGTTCGCGATTGCGTTCACGTCACCAGTCAATGCGTTGTCGCTGAACGGCTCGACCGGCGACGACAGCTTCGTGTTCGAGACACCGCTCGACGCGCTACCTGCATTCGTGGAGATCGACGGCGGCGGCGGTCGCGACAGCGTCGTCTCATCGGCCACGACTGATGGACATTTGTGGCGCGTTGCAACCGACGGCTCAGGTGATGTTCGCGGCACAAGCGACTCGACGCCATTCGCGACGTTCACAGACATCGAGGCCGTCCAGAGCTCCGGCACCAACGACACCTTACGCGGCGGCCCGGCAGACAATGTGGTGTGGCGCATCACAGGGTACGATAGCGGCACTGTCGGTGGCATTGCGTTTACCGGGTTTGAGAACCTTCAAGGCCATGAGAACAGCCAG
>JBCCOV010000103.1:0-17197 GCA_039039985.1 Pseudomonadota bacterium
CTGCGACACACGAAATTGCGACACACGGGAACGGAATTGTCCGAAAACGCGCCTATTGACGGACCGTTGCGGGGCAAGCGCCGCAGGAACCGACGCCGCAGCCAACAGCGCCAAACAGACAAGGCCCGTCACATGATGAAACGCTCAGGGACAAACACGTTGGGGCAACGCATAGGTAAGGTAACGCGTGGGTGAGGCAACGCGTTGCGGACGAACGCTTGAGCGGGCGAATGTGACCCGACCTACTCCGCGGCTTCGGAGATCGGGCGAACCTCTGCCGCGAGCCGATCATAACCGTCGCGCGACTGCGGCGTTTTCGTACCCAGCACGGAGCCAGCGATTTGCGTGCGCAAAATCTGGGCGGTGCCACCGCCGATCGTGAACATCCGCACGTCCCGGTACATCCGTTCCAGCGGCTCCTGTGCGCCGTACCCACGGGCACCAAACATTTGCAGCGCATCGCTGACAACCTTGATCGCAGCTTCTGACGCGAACAGCTTCGCGCGCGCGGCCATTGTCATGTCCGGAAATGCACTGCCGTTCGGACCGCGGGAACGGGCCGCGAAATGTAGCAACAAGCGCGACGCGTGAACTGACGTATCCATGTCCGCCAGCATCCATTGCAACCCCTGGAATTCCGCCAGCGGTCGCCCGAACTGCTCGCGCTTCAGCAGATAGCGCCGCGCATGCTCGACGGCTCCGGCGGCAATACCCATCGCGGCCGTACCGGCGCCGACACGCTGCGAGTTGTAGGCATTCATCAGGTCTGCAAAGCCGCCACCGAACCCACGCGGTGATCGCACAACCATATCATCCGCAATCTCAAGGTCGGTGAACGCGAGCTCAGCCTCGGGCATACCGCATAGACCCATCGTCCGCTCGCGGCCCACAACATGGAAACCCTTAGGCGCAACACCGGCGTCCGGATCGACATGGAGCAGGAACCCGCCAATACCGAGTTCGGTGCCGTCTTCATCGATCGCACGGGCAAAAATCAAATGCAGCTTGGACACCCCGCCACCGGTAATCCAGTGCTTGCGTCCGTTAACGATCCAGCGGTCTCCGCGGCGGCGCGCCGTTGTTGTCATTTCTGTCGCGGCACTGCCCGCGCCTGGCTCGGTAATGCAAATCGCCGGTTTGTCGCCGCGTAGGACCAACGACGCCGCCAGGCGCTTTTGCCGTTCCGTGCCATACGCCATGACAGCGGAAACGCCGCCCATGTTGGCTTCGATGACGATCCGCGCCGTGAGCGTACAGACCTTGGCAATCTCCTCGATCACGAGAACAGCGTCGTAAAACGAACGACCACGGCCACCGTAGGCTTCCGGAATGGTCATGCCCATCAAACCGGCATCAACGAGATGGGGAATGTTGTCCCAGCAATAGGTCCGCGTTTCGTCCCAGTGCGCAGCGCGGTCGGCAAACACTGTCTGAGCGAGCGCGCGTGCGGCAGCCAGTTCGGCAGTTCCGTCTTGTTCTGCGGTCATCATCACTTGGTCATCCTCCGCATCCTCACGGCATCGTGAAGTGGATTTTGCTCAAGCGCAACCGAATAAGACTGCATCTTATCTTCAGATATTCTGAAGTTAAGATGCGGCGTGCCTGACGACCTTGCGCGAGACGGGCTGGTCGCAGCTGACACGTGCAAGCACTGCAAAGGTTTGCGAAGGTTCCTCATGACTCCACGCGTCCTCACCACCTTGATTGCGGTTGCAGATTCCGGCTCGTTCGCGCGCGCAGCACAGGCTTGCAACATGACCTTATCAGCTGTCAGTATGCAGATGAAAGCCTTGGAGGTCGAGTTGAATGTGCACCTCTTTGATCGCAACTTTCGCCCACCGAAGCTGACGCCACTGGGTCGGCGCGTATCTGAAGAGGCGCGGCGCGTTATTGCCGCTCACGACGACGTTCTGCGCTTGTGCCAGGCCCCGGGCACGTTGAAGGGCGACTTCCGCATCGGCTTCGTCTTGACGTCGAGCGTTCGTTTGCTGCCGGGTTTTCTCGCCCGTTCCGGAACCGAGTTCCCGGACGCCCGGTTTGCGATTGAGACCGGACTGTCGGACGATCTCCTGGCGCGAGTCGCGGAAGGTGCGCTTGACGCTGCGATCATTACCGGAGGCGAAGACCTGCCGCGCGGCACGCGGGAAACGGTTCTGGCGCACGAAGAACTTGTCTATTGCCTGCCGCTCGGCGCGGAAAAGTGGCCTATCACGGCCTGTATGGACAAACTGACCTTCATTCACTTCATGCCGCAGGCTGGTATCGGTCGCCTCATTGCGCGCCACCTGGCCGCTGGAAATCTGACACCCCGCGACACCATCGTTCTCGATACCGTTGAGGCGGTTGCGGAATGTGTCCGCTCTGGCGTCGGGTTCGGGATTTTGCCGAAACCGGACGTCCTGCGCTATGCGCGTGGCGAAATCCACCTCCGCGCGCTGTCACGCGGCAAGACCATGCGAACGGTGGTGCTGGTCACCCGGGCCGGAACAGCCGCGGATGCCGGCGCCGAAACACTGGCCAAGGCGCTTGCGGGCTAGCGGCTGCCAGTTGCTTGCGATCCCTGAAACGGTTGATCGGATGACATCATGATTGTACAGTCCTAATGCCGTCAAGGCGGCAACCGGGTCCGCGGAAAGCTGTTGCAGCACCTTGCATAGAACCAGCCAGTTTCTGGCTTTTCTCCACCTGCCCGAGCAGCGGACCATTGGGTGATGTTGATGGAGAAAGCCAATGCATCTCAACATCGAGAAACTGCGCACGGCCGCCAAGCGCCTCAAGAAGGCGTTTCATGCCGATGACGCACAAGCGGTTGAACGCCTGCGTGCGGTCGTTGCTGAACCGAAGGCCCCACGTCACGCCGACTTTCTGCACGTCGTCGCACGCGAGCATGGCTTCGAGAGTTGGCCAAAGCTCAAGTTCGCCGTCGAAGCCGCACAAATGACGCGGGAACAGCGGATCGATCGCCTCGTTCGCGCAGTGTACTTCGGTCAGAACTGGGTCGTCGCAAACCTGCTCAACGAAGATCCAACCTTGCCGAACGACGACCTCCGGCTGCAGATCGCACTCTACGATCATCGGGCCGTCGCGCAGGCGGTCTCAGCGTCACCGGCGGTGGCCACAACTGCGATTGGCCCTCGGACGCCGATCCTTCACTTGGCCTATTCGCAGCACATCCATATGGCGCCGGAAAAGCGACAGGCGATGCTGGAGATCGCTGACCTTCTGGTGCAGCACGGCGCCGATGTGAATGACGGATTTGCGCCGGACCCGGAGGCTGATCATCGACTGTCTGCGTTGTATGGCGCGCTCGGGCACGCCAACAATCTTGCGCTGGCGGAGTGGCTGTTGGACCATGGCGCGACGCCCGATGACCACGAGAGCCTGTATCATGCGACCGAACTCGGCCACCATGACGGCTTGAAGCTGTTGATGAAGCACAGTGTGAACACGCGCGGGACGAACGCGCTTCTTCGCGCCATGGACTTCGACGACGCTGAAGCCGTCCGTCTTCTTCTCGCGTACGGAGCCGACCCAAACGAAACCGTCACTGGCCATCCCAGCGAGCAGCCCGTCGACCGGATTCCGGCATTGCATCAGGCCGCGCGCCGTTGGTGTTCAGCCGAGATTGCGGACCTCCTGCTCGATCACAATGCCGAACCACTGGCGACGTGGCAGGGGCATACGCCCTTCGCCATGGCGACGATCTACGGCAACTTCGAGGTCGCGCAACGGCTCAGCGCCCGCGGCTACGCGACGCCGCTCTCACGGACAGAGCAGACCCTCGCGCAATGCGCACAAGGCGTTGCGCCGACCACACCACTCAATCTGGACAGTCTCCACGAGGAGGACCGTCGCTTGCTCACGCGCCTTGCCGCGACACCGTCCGCGCTGGCACATATCAAAGCCCTGATTGCTGCTGGCCTGGATCCGGACGAGCCCGACGAAATGGCGGTGACGCCGCTTCACGCCGCCGGTTGGCAGGGGTTCCCTGATTATGTGACCTATTTTCTGTCGCTGGACCCAGACCTGACCTACGAGAACGCTTACGGCGGCGACGCGCTCGGTACGGCAATCCATGGGTCCGAGTTCTGTCCTGACGCGAAGAAGCGGGATCACATCAGCTGCGTGCGACTGCTCCTCGAAGCCGGGGCCCGGTTGAATCGCAACGACGTTGAGGGCTGCGGGAACGAAGACATGGTCCTGTTCCTCGAAGACTGGGCCATCTCGGACGGTTGATAACACCGGCCCTGTGAAGGACCCGCCCGAACGGCCGCACCAGCATTGCGATCCTCTCAACACTGCGATCCTGTCAGCAATGCAAATCTGAGAGTGCACAGACGCGGCCGTTCGTGGTTCAACATGAAAGCCAGACCACGCATCAAAAACCTCGAACCACGCCCGTTGCGCAGTCGCGGCGCGGCCGCGTCGCGACGCACAAGCATCAGATGACCTCCACCGCCGGTTGGACATCCAGCCGCGGGCAGCAAGGCGGACCGCATGCCGAGCCAACCAGAACCGGATAGGCGTGAAACTGACGCGCCGCCGCGCTCAGCCGCGGATCACCCCCAAACGCTCACGACGGCATGGTCAAATCGGTTTGCGTTCGTCCTGACATTCGGCGGTGTCGCCCAACCGGTTCAAGCAACCATCAGCATGTTGCTCGCGATGGTGTGCTTTACCTCCATGGGCATATTCATTCGGTTTGCCGCGGAAGATATCCATACGCTTGAGGTCGTCTTTTTTCGGAACTTTTTCGCGCTTCTGATTTTGCTGCCGATTGTCCTGCGATCAGGTTCCGGACGTTTGAAAACCGGGAACATGCCGCTTCAACTCGTCCGCGCCGGGCTAACGATATTCGGTATGGCCTCAGGCTTCACCGCGTTGACGCTGATCCCCCTCGCGGAAGCGACAGCCCTCGGGTTTACAGCCCCGCTGTTTGCAACAATCGGGGCCATTCTCATTCTTGGCGAAGGGATCCGGATCCGGCGCATGGTCGCGCTCGCCATCGGGTTCTCCGGAGTCCTTGTTGTCGTCGGACCGAACATCGGTGGCGTATCCCTGGGCGCTGCGCTGGCGCTGACGAATGCCGTCATGCTGGCGCTGTCAGCGATCGTCGTGAAGCGCTTGACGAAAACCGACTCGGTCGACCAGATCATCACCTGGATGGTTCTTTTATCGACGCCGCTCTCGCTGATACCGGCGTTGTTCGTTTGGACCTGGCCGGCACCAAGCACGCTATTCTGGTTGGTGTGTTTGGCAGGCGCAGGCACAATCGGACACTATTTCTGGACACGGGCGTGCAGCCTCGCCGAAATCACCCAGCTCCAACCGCTGGAGTTCGTCAAACTTCCTTTGACGGCACTGGTCGGCCTTTTGATCTTTCTTGAAGTCCCCGACACACCGGTTTGGATCGGCGGCGCAATCATCTTTGCATCAACGGCGTATATTACCCGTCGCGAGGCCAAACTTGCCCGGGCTGCACGGCAGTCTCGATCCAAGCACATGGACACCATGGCTCCCTGACCGAACATTTTAAACCGGCAGATCCAAACAATAAAATGCCGTCTGAACCGTGTGCGATTGCACATCATGATCTCGTGACGCGCCAACCGCCGCAGCAAGATTATCGGCTGCATATCGTTACTGGAGCGACGCTGCCGAAAGTGCTATTTTCGCAGGCCGACTTGACCACTTGTTTTGGAGAATTGAGCATTTGTCGGTTCATACAGGACCGCAACACACCATCCCGGCGCCCCAAGGGCACAAGCTTTCTGCTCAAACTGCACTGGCTCGGAGCAGATTAAGTTCAGCTTGAACCTTCCCATACCCGTTCGTTCGGTCTTCCTGGGCGACCACCCAACGGGACGATGTCATGGGTGGGATCTTATGGGTGGCGTGGCCGGCCAAGTTGAATCGCACACGGGGCGTGGGCCGGCGATGCACGTTCGCCAAAGGCGAACAGACCGTCGTCCGGCCAAGCGATTATCGCCGGCGTCACGCCATGCGTGCGCAACAGGCCAAAGCTTTTGAGATCAAATTGCATGGGGTAAATGTTATGAGCACAATCGAAGTTCGCCCGCAGAAAGACGAACCCCTGCTCGATCAAGTTCTGAGCGACATCATTTTGCAAATCTACGATTCCGCCCTTAACCCAAGTCAGTTTCAGGATTTCCTCGCGCGCTTGCGAACCGTCTTTGATGCGAAATACAGCCACTTTGTATTGCTGGATACGCAGACGACCTCGCTGCCCATTTCTGTGATTTCCGGAGTGGACCATGACCTCTTTCGTCAGATTTACGGCCGCCAGAGCGATCGATCTCAGGACCTCGCCATCGAACGATGGACGGAGCACTTTGTATCTCTCATGCCGAGCGACCCTCGCGTTGATTATCTGCAGCGGTTTCCAAGCAAAGCTTTCAGCTGTCGTCGTGTGATCGCGGAAGACACGCTTTATGCCTCCAAGATGTATCAAGAGATCCTGGACCCGTTGGATGCCGAATACTCACTTGTGGTCGGCGCTCCGGCCGTCAAGGATACGATTTTTGCATTAGGCGTGTTTCGCGGGAAGGCCGGACTTGCGTTTTCAGATCGCGAAGTCGAACGCTTCAGTTTGTTAATGCCGCACGTCAAAAAGGCGCACGAACTCGGCGCCGCTCTGGATCAACTCCGCGCAGACCGCGAACTTGCGAGGGCCGGCCTTGAAGCTCTGCCGATCGGCGTTGCCTTATTCACTGCGGACGGGAAGCTTGACTTTGCGAATTCGACAGCGCGCGAACTGATTGCAGACCATAGCGACGTCAGCATTGGAAGTGGCACACTGCAACTTCGCCAGACACAGGAGTCATTGCGCATACAGCGGGCGCTCGCCGATGCCTTGCAGCCGCAAGGCCGGCAGGCGTCCGCTCAGTTCACCATAGGCGCGCCGGGACGCCCAGATGGTGCCAGTTTGTCGATCAGTGTCGCACCATTGTCCCGCATCTCGACGTCCGGCTTCTACTTACAGGACGCGCCGGCCGCGATCATGCTGATTTCCGATCCCGGGCGTGCAATCGAAACACCATCTGAGCATATCCAGAGGTTGCTCGGCCTGACGGAAGCTGAATCACGCGTGGTGATCGCGCTCGCCCGGGGCAGTTCCGTCAAGACAATCGCGCAGGCGGCGAGCCTGTCGGAGCATACGGTGCGCAATCAGCTGAAATCCGCATTTCAAAAAACCAATACCAGCTCGCAGACAGATCTTGTGAGATACGTCCTGCAGCTCCCCACGCTCCGGTCCGCACCAGACCAACTATGACGACGGTGGGTGAGCCGAAATTTGTCGCGCGAGATGCACTGTTGCCCTGGCGTCGCGACCAGCTTCGGGTCTATCTGTGCGGCCCCGGTGCGCGAGTCTCCAAGTGACCGTCATGAAGGACGATCACAACACCGACACGTCGCCGTTTCGCGCCGAAACGACCTCGCCTCATCAACCTCACCTGACGCGCTATGCCGTCACAACAGGCTAGTCAACTCACCGCGATCTCTCACAAAACGACACATAATAACGGATTGAAAAGATGCCATTTATAGACTCTCTGCAGGGCCAGACAGATCGTTTTGTCGGCGCCTTTCTTGAGTGGCTCGTCCAGGCCGTGCCGAATCTGATCGCAGCCTTCCTCATCCTCGTCATTGGCCTGTTTGTTGCCGCATGGGCCGGACGAACAGCACGACGGTTCGTGCAACGCGACGAACGCATTGACCCGACGTTCTCAACCGTGGCCGGCAGCCTCGTGCGGTATGCCGTCACCATTGTCGTCCTGATTGCCGCGCTCGGCCAGTTGGGCTTCCAGACCACCAGCTTGCTGGCGGCCCTTGGCGCGGCCGGCCTGGCCATCGGCCTTGCGCTCCAAAACACGCTGTCGAACATTGCGGCCGGCTTCATGCTCCTGTGGCTGCATCCGTTTCGCAAAGGTGACGTGATCGAGACATCCGGAACATCAGGCACCGTTGTCGACGTGGGCTTGTTCGCAACCGAACTCAAAACCTGGGACGGAATCTACAAATTCGTTCCCAATGCCGAGCTCTGGAATACAAAAATCACCAACTATTCCCGCTATGATAATCGGATGGTCGAGCTGACATTCGGCATTGGATACGACGACGAAGTCGCGACAGCGCGGACGGTGCTGCTCAACATGGCCGAAGGCGATGAGCGGACGCACCAGGAGCCGGCCCGCCCGATCGTATTTGTCGAGCAGCTGGCCGATAGCGCCGTGGTCCTGGCACTGCGAGTGTGGACGTCGACTGATGCCTATTGGTCCGTGCGCCGCGACCTGTCCGAACGTGGCAAACAGGCACTCGAAGACGCCGGGCTGTCGATCCCATTCCCGCAAGTGGACGTGCATATGCCGACGCAGTCTCAGCCCGTTGGCGACGTGGCATAGTCTGGCATCTCAAGACGAAGCAACACGCGCGGCTGCACGCACTGAACTGCGAACGCCTTGTCAGGCTTTGAGCACTGAGCACATCAGGCAGACTGGTAGCGGCGCCAAACGAGGTGCCCTGCCAATCCGATCAGCGGCACCAAAACGGCGCCCACGACCGCGACAACAAACGAGTTCAATTCAACCGCAAACGCGCCGACAGCGGCATAGGCCGCGGAGATGCCAAGATTGCTGAGACCGACGACGATCAAAAAACGCCACAGGCTGTAGCGCGTTGCACCGGCCGCAAATGTTGACGTTTCCGCCAACACCGGAACCGGCCGCGAAAGCACAAGCAGCGGCACGCCAATGCGTTCGGCCATGTCGTGGGCACGAGCAAATGTGTCATCGCCCTGAAGACGGCGCACCAACGCCGTGCCGCCCGTTGCGCCGACACCGTAGCCGATCAAACAGCCAAGCATCATACCGACCCAGCAGATCACCGTGGCCAGACCGAAGCCGAGCAATGCGCCCGCTGCGGTGTTGATGAGATTGGACGGGATCGGCAGAAACACATCCACGGCCAGAGCCGCGATGATGACCGCAATCAGTTCGAAGGCCGGTGTGTCATCGCGCACGCGCTCGGCCACATAGGCGGAAATTTGCTCTTCCAATAGCACAAACGGAATGACCACAAGCGCAACGACAACGACCAGAATGACAAACCAGCGCGCCGCAACCCTCATGGCTTGAAGCCCTCCAAGATCACTTCTGCGCCCTGTCACACGGGTCGCACGCGTGGCATGCCGTCGCCCGGCGCCGGCCAAACTCATCGCCGGATTCGCACAACGGTCATCAACGCCCAGCTATTTGCCGAGGTCGTCCAGAAAACGCAACACAACGCGGTTCACCGGTGCCCCAAACGGTATGCGCGGATCATAGAGGGCTCGCAACAGCAAGCGGTCAAACCGCGTGATCGACTTTGGCGCAACGGTGTTGTTGAACGAGAAGTACCTGGCACCGGTGTAATCGTTGAAGAGACCCAGCGACTGATAGATCTCCTCTGCCAGACACGTGCGCCGCATATCAGCGCTGAGGTCGTGCCGCACATAGATCACAGCACGGTAGATCTCACCTCGCGCCCGAATGAACGGTGCGAAAAAGCAGGGCAGCTGCGGGTGTCGGCGCAAGGCACGGACGTAAAGGCTTCTCAGCGGTATCGCTGCGGCAAGCGCACGCATGGTGCTCGCGTCGGTGAGCACGACAACGAAGTTCACGCATCCTGCCGTGACGTCGGTTCCGCAAAATGGCCCGGCCGCATCCGGCCGTCGCGATTTGAGGAGATCGATGAAATCCAGCGCCGACGGCCCGTTCCCGGACAGATCCGCGACACGGATCGCGGCAAGCGCTGCGGCCTCATTTACGATGGTGCGGGCTTGCTGTCTGTACCGCCGATCTCCAGCATACGAAAACCGAATGGTGCCGCGCCAACGATTGATGACATTGGCATGTCCACCGAGAATATGGACGGCTTCGCGATAGAGCCTCTCCCGATCAATCGCCCACGCGGGTTCTGCAATGAACATGCGGCACGTTGCGAAGAGCACAATCGCGATCGCAAGACAGCAGCCGCGTGTCATCGAAGCCGGCCACGACGCCCCAGTCTTGGAAGACGGCACATGCGAAGGCGGAACGTGCAAAGGCGGCACATGACGCACCGCGCAGGCCCTCATGGTGAAAACGACTTGCTCATGATATAGGCAACAATCTGCATGCGCTCGTTTTCGGAATACGCATCTTCCCAGGCCGGCATCTTTCGGAAGCCGTAGGTCAAGCGATCATAGACAAAGTCCGGCGAATACTTTCGCGGCTTCAGCTTCGGCGCCTTGCCGGGATAGGCATTGCGGCCGTGGCAATGCGAGCATTGATCATCCCACAGCTCTTTGCCCGCCGCCAGGTTCTTCGGATCGTTCAGGAAGCCCGCCGTAAACTCGGGGATCACCGGTGCCGGAGGCGTGGCCTTGGAGTCTGCAGCATCCATGACGTTGCTGCCCAATGAAAGGCCAAGCGCGAACACCGCAACCGCCAACGCCGTCGTGCCCCTCACCCGACATCTCATTTGCAGCATCGTTCATCGTCCTTCTTCACGGGTAGACTGAACCGTTTCGACACCAGACGCGGTGTACACTCCGATGGTGACAGCGACCGCAAAGTTTGCGCCGGACGACACCACGTGTCCCCCGGCGCAAACGCACCGTCTCTCAAACAATGGCGATTACTTCGCCGGCACGATCTTGTAGATCGTATCCAAGCTACCGACCGGTCCTGTCGTGATGGATGTCAGTGCGTAGACTTCGCCGGCCTCATCCTGAGCGAAAGCAAGGATGTACGGCGTATTGCCATCAACACCGGTCACTTCGGCCGTTTCCATCGACCACTTGCCGTCGCTGCCTTTGGAGCCAACGAAGATCTGGCCGTCCATGGCGCCGAACGATTTCGACCAGTCACCGAAGATGTACTTGCCGTCCCAGGCTTTGTGCTGACCACGATAAATGTAGCCGCCGGTAACCGAAATGCCTTTGCAGTTCTTCGGCTTTGCGGTGCAGTTGTCGTATTCCATCACCGGCATCACCAGGCCGGCCTTGTCGCACTCGGCTGGGTGATTGTCCGGCTTGGTGTAGTCGAAGCACTTCGTGGCTTCCATCTTACGCCAACCGAAGTTGCCACCCTTGGTGACAATGTTCACTTCCTCGAAGCTGTTTTGCTGCACGTCGGCGCAGAACAGGTCGCCACCTTTCATGTCGAACGAACACCGCCATGGATTGCGCAGTCCATAGGCCCAGATTTCGGGCGCGGCATTGCGATTGCCGACAAACGGATTGTCGTCTGGCACCTTGTACGGGGCCTTGCCGTCCGTATTGACGTCGACGCGCAGGATCTTGCCGAGCAGCGATGTCATGTCCTGCCCGTTGCCCTCGGTGACGTTGTGGCCAATACCCCAGTCGTTTGCGTAGCCGCCGTCTCCGGTTGAGATATACAGCATGCCGTCAGAGCCGAAACCGATCCAATGGCCGTTGTGATTGAACTGCGGCCAGTCAATCGACGTGATAATGCGCTCGCTCTTCGGATCTGCCGTGTTTGGATCGTCGCTCGACACGGTGAACTCCGAGACGACGTTCGTGTGGCTCCACCAGAATTGCTTGGCGAGATCGCCCTGGAAGTTCAGGATTGCGGAATAAGCAACATAAAACTTGCCGTTGTTGGCAAAGTCCGGGTGGAAGGCAAGGCCGAGGATGCCGCGCTCGTCGAAGTCCGAGTGCAATTTCGGAATCTTGTTGCGAATATCCAGGAACGGTTCAGCGCTAAGCTTTCCGTCCTCGACGATCCGAATGCGGCCGAATTGCTCAAGGACAAACATGCGCTTGTCGCTGGGGGGCTGCACCATGGCCAGCGGCGCGTTCACACCCGTAACATATGGCTCAAACTTGACCTTCACCTGCGCGGAGGCACTGCCGGCTCCTGAGAGCAGCAGTGCGCACACCGCGGGAACCGCGGCGAGCCTTCCAAGTTTCATGGTCGTTTCCTCGTTTATAAGCGAATTTTTGAAGTTTCGCGGTCATTCCATACGCCGCGGATAACAGTTAAGCAGTGGGTTACAAAATTGTCCATATTAGAAAGCAGGCGCCGTCTGACACGCGCAATCGCAACAGCTCGCAGTGATAACCTGCTGTCAATAGAAACTGAAAAACGAACAATATATGCCTGAAACGCAAACATAAAATGCTTACGCCATGGCGCAGACAGCCAACTCAAATTCATGCGCCCAATGAAACGCGCAGATACAAACTATTCGATTATTAGCTGATCCTGTTTACGTTTGACCTTCGTTTCTTCAATCACCGGGTCGCGACCACCGCGTAAGATCGAGTTCCCTTCATAGAGCGTGCGCTGGTCGATGGCCGGCGGATTGAGCCAGTCGTCTTCCCGCATCTGACCGCTTTGACCATAGGCCGCCAACGCATTGGCATAGGTCGCGAGGCGAACATGCTCCTCGGGAATGCCGCGCTCTAGTGCCAGCTTCGCCGTTTTTGCGACGCCGAGCGGATCGGAAATGCCCCAGTCGCATGCGCTATCGACAATAATCCGCTCACCACCGTACTGTTTGAGCAGTTCGACCATGCGCACGTTACCCATTTTCGTGCTCGGATAGATCGAGAACGCAGCCCAGTATCCGCGATCGAGCACCTCGCGCACGGTCTCTTCATTGTTGTGATCCACAATGATCTGGCGTGGATCCATGCCATGCTCTTCGCACACATCCATCGAACGCGTCGTCCCACGTTTTTTGTCGCGATGCGGCGTGTGGATCATGACGGGAAGTTCAGTTTCCTTGGCCAACTCAAGCTGCAGCCGGAAGTACTTGTCTTCCAGATCGGTTTGCTCGTCGTAGCCAATCTCGCCGATGGCAACGACGCCCTCCTTCAGCGCGAACTGCGGAAGGATCTCCATCACGCCTTCTGCCAGCGCTTCGTTGTTCGCTTCCTTTGAGTTCAGTCCGATCGTGCAGTAGTGCCGGATGCCGAACTGCCCGGCGCGAAACCGCTCAAATCCGATAATGGCCGAGAGGTAGTCGACATACGTGCCGACATGCGTGCGCGGCTGGCCGATCCAAAACGCTGGCTCAATCACCGCAACGACGCCGGAGGCTGCCATCGCCTCGTAGTCATCGGTGGTCCGCGAAATCATGTGCGCATGTGGATCTATAAACATCATCGATTGGCGTTCCCTGAAACAGCACCCAAAGCCCACAACATGTCTGCCAGAGGCGGCAGCAGTTGATCTGACGCGAGCGCGTGGAGATTCCGGCGAAGTCTGCAACGTCTCGTCATGCTCTCTGAGCCAAACCCTCGGCGATTGTTGTCCATGTCAAAGCACCGGACGCCACGGCAGCAGCCTCGTCCGGCAGTTCGGATAATACGTATGCGGCGCGCGCGTCCGGCGCGGCGCGCAACGCAAGTGCGGCTGCCCCTTTTGAAAGCGCGTCGTCACTGTCGGCCGCCCTGACCAGATCGTCGATCATTGCAGCGCTGGCGAACGGCCCGACACAGCGCCACAGCTCCGGCGTCACGACACGTCCGGCCGCCCACCGCTCATGTGCGTAGTCGCACAAGATACGGGCCAGATCCGCATTGGCGCGGCGATCCAGCCCGACAATCGGATGCAGCGTTGAGTCGATAAACAGCGCTTTGAGCACCATGTGGTTCCAACGATGCTCATCGAATTGTTCAGCCGGATAGGGGTTGTTGTGCGCGATCGCCTCAAAAACAGCGCGCATGTTCGTCCGCAACCCTTCACCAACCTGCGGCTCCAATTCGTCGGGCCGCGGCAATAACGGAAGCGCACGATAGCAGGCGATTTGCTCTGCAACATCGCCATAACGGCACAGCGATGCATACCGGTCCGCGAACGCATTCAATCCCGGTGCGGCCGTTGCCAGAAGCATCGCGCGGGCGGCAACATCGACGCTCCAGCCGCTCGGATCCCATCCGTCACGAGTCGCAGATGCCGCGGCGAGATCCTGGTCATTCAGCTGGAGGTCATCGCGCCCCAGCTTGCGCGGCACCAGACCGATCGCCAATTGCAGATCGCGGTCAGACGGGCCGGCAGAGAGTTTTGCGCGTTGCGACTCAAGCCACGCCAACGGCTCGGCAGAGGCCTGCCGCGCAATCCACGACATCAGCAAGTCGGTCGCTGGAACCGTCACAGCTCCCCCCTGACATTGCTTGAGTTGCCGGCTCATTCTTCGTGAGCCTGTTCGCCACACCTTTCGCAGTCGACTTACGCGAGACCGCTTGAAGCGCAGCACAGCATTCGACATCTTCGATGCATGAAACCGCTTCTCATTATTCTCGTCGTCGGGTTGTCACCGAAGCTTGTCGGGCAGCATACGCCGAACCTATCCAGGCTCGTCAAGTCGGGTGGCATGCGTCCGCTGACGACAGTCCTGCCAGCAGTGACGTGTTCCGCACAAACATCGCTCGTCACCGGATTGATGCCGACCGATCACGGCATCGTCGCCAACGGCTGGTACTTCCGCGATCTCTCGGAAGTTATGTTGTGGCGTCAGTCGAACCGACTGGTGACCGGCGAACGGATCTGGGACGCGGCGCGCAAACGCAACCCAGACTTTACCGTCGCGAAAATGTTCTGGTGGTACAATATGTACGCCAACGTCAACTGGAGCGCGACACCGCGGCCGATGTATCCTGCCGACGGCCGAAAGATCCCGGACCACTACGCCGATCCACCCGAGCTGCACGATGAATTGGACGCAAGACTGGGACAGTTTCCATTGTTCAAGTTCTGGGGGCCGCTCGCCGATATCACGTCGACCACGTGGATTACACAAGCGACCTTGCACATGATGGCAACCCGCAATCCGACGCTGACACTCACGTATTTGCCCCACCTCGACTATAATCTGCAACGACTGGGCCCGGACCTGACCCATCCCGCATTGCAACACGACCTTGCCGAAATCGATGCCGAATGCGGGCAGCTCATCACCGCAGCTGAGCGGTCCGGACGAGATGTGATCGTCGTCTCGGAATATGGGATCACGCCGGTAACTGACGCCATCCATATCAATCGCGCACTGCGCACGGCGGGCTACATTCGCGTGCGCGAGGAGATGGGCCGCGAACAATTGGACCCCGGCGCCTCCCTGGCGTTTGCCATGGCCGACCACCAGATCGCGCATGTGTATTTGCAGCCCAGCGCACCCAAAGCGGAAATCAAAGCGCTGCTGGAACAACTTGACGGCGTTGAGATGGTGCTCGACGAGGAGGGCAAACGCGCGCATGGTCTTGCGCATCCGCGCTCGGGCGACCTCGTTGCTGTTTCGCATGCGGACCGCTGGTTCAGCTATTATTATTGGACCGATGATAACCGCGCGCCGGACTACGCACGCACCGTCGATATCCATCGCAAACCGGGCTATGACCCCGTCGAGCTGTTTTTCGACCCGGCATACCGATCGCCAAAGTTCGCTGCCGGCTGGCGGCTGGCGCTACGCAAACTCGGCTTTCGGCGACTACTCGACGTCATCTCACTCAAAGACACGCAACTGGTCAAAGGCTCGCACGGTCGCCTGACGGATGACCCTGGCGATGGCCCCTTGGTCATCAGCTCAAGACCGGACCTGCTGCCGGCCTCGGATCAGTCGATTCACGCAACCGCGTTCAAGGATCTGGCCCTGGCTCACATGTTCGCGGCGACTGAGCGCACAGACACGTCACCGTCGTCATGAACCGGACGATCGCCGCCCGACAAGTTGGCCGCACAAGATCAACAAGAGGCCGGCAAGGATGATCATCATGCCCATGCCTTCCCGCGCCGTCTCACTGTTCCACCAAACGTCCTGGCGCCAGAACGCCACTTCCTTTGGCCAGTAGTAAACCGTGCCAGCGGCGGCGCCGAAGGCTGCGAGACCAAGCAGGACGAGACCGAAGCCGGACAGCCAGCTCGGCCGCAATGCAGCAATGGCTGCAAACACAGCTGGCACGGCGTAGATGCCGACCCAAAACGGTCCATCGGGATCGTTGTACTGCACCGCAGCGAACACGATCATAAGCGTCCCAAAAACAAAGTAGACGAACCTCATCTCCATCCTCATCTGGCTGGACCCGTCACCGGCCATTGCGCAGCGGGTGATGGCACAAGCAGCTCGGTCCTCCGCTCGGCCATACGCCCAAGCCGTGCGCACGTCTATGGACAACCGCCCACCGGACCGGCAATCTGCCTCAACGACAATCACAATAGATGATGGTCGGAAACGTTGCTTTCGGTCGGCGGAGAATTCTGATGCGGGAAATGAGTATGCCGGCAGACGCCGCAAGTCCGAATGCGCAGCGGCTTGCGGACGCCGCGACGACCCATTGGCAGAGGTTTACAGTCGCCTTTGATTTTCCCGTCTGCTTCACGCGCGATCTTTTTGACCCGACCAACACAGTGCTTCTCGATACGCTGTGCCGCCACGAAGACGACAAGTGCCATAGGTGTCTGGTGTTCGTGGATGACGGCCTGGCTGCATCGCATCCTGATCTCATCGATCGCATCAAAGCCTATGCGGCCGCACATGCCGCACATATGCAGCTCGTGTGCGATCCCGCACTGGTGCCGGGCGGCGAACGCATCAAGGCCGATTTGCACTTTGTCGAGCAGATGCAGCGCATGCTGGCCGATCATCATATTGACCGTCATTCATACTGCATCGCGATTGGCGGTGGCGCCATGCTCGACGCCGTTGGTCTCGTCGCGGCCACCACGCACCGCGGTGTCCGCCATATCCGGATGCCGACAACGGTCTTGTCGCAAAACGACTCCGGCGTTGGCGTGAAAAATGCGGTCAACCAGTTCGGCCAGAAGAACTTTGTCGGGACGTTCGCGCCGCCGTTCGCCGTCCTCAACGACCTCGACTTCATCATCGGCCTTCCGGACCGCGAGAAAATCGGCGGCATGGCGGAAGCCGTGAAAGTTGCGCTCATCCGCGATCAGGAGTTCTTTGCATGGCTTGAGCAGAATGCAGATGCACTCGCGACATTCGAAACGGAGGCCATGGCGTACATGATCCGCCGCTGCGCGGAGTTGCACATGCGCCAGATCGGGCAAGGCGGCGATCCGTTTGAAACAGGCAGCGCCCGCCCGCTCGACTACGGCCACTGGTCCGCGCACAAGCTCGAAGGCATGACCAACTACCATCTCCGCCACGGCGAAGCCGTCGCGATCGGCATTGC
>JBCCOV010000104.1:0-17069 GCA_039039985.1 Pseudomonadota bacterium
GCCCGGCGCGTTGCGCCGCCCCCACCCCAACGCGGGTGTTCCCGCGTTGGGCATTTCATATGTCGAGATGGCGAACACGCCATCTCGATGGGGCACGAGCGCAGCGAGGAACAGCCGTGAGCGATAAGTAACAACCGCTGGCTATCCTGTGAGGACGATCCCAGGCCGCGAACGCGGCCCGGCGCGTTGCGCCGCCCCCACCCCAACGCGGGTGTTCCCGCGTTGGGCATTTGAGATGTCGAGATGGCGAACACGCCATCTCGATGGGGCCCGAGCGAAGCGAGGAATTGCCGTGAGCGATAAACAACAACCGCGAGCGAAAACACGCATCAGGCAGACGCGCCGAACGGCGGTGGACCTGGATCGAATTGCATATGCTGTGCAGCGTCCTGAAGCAGCTGCTCAACGTCGTCCAGCAGGGCTGTGTTGGTTGGATCCGCAAAACTGTTGGCTTCCAGCACTGTTGCCAGCTCGGCCATTCGCCAGGCGCCGACGGCCCGCGCGCTACCTTTGAGCGAATGCGTCAGAAAGGCCCAGCCGGAGTTATCGCGGCAAGTCCGAAGATCGCGACACAATGCAACAACCTGGGTGGCGAACAGACCAACGACCTCGGCCTCAAGCTCTGGATCCCCAAACGTGAACTTCGCAAGGTGAGCGCGGTCGATCGGGGCGGCTGATACTGCGTCGCTTTGCGCCCCGACGGGCGGTACGTCTCGATCATGTACGCTCGGCGGTGGCACGATCAGCATCCATGGATGTTTATTCTCAGCCTGCCGGACGGATCCCGTTTGGCAACGGACGTCCGTATCCACATAATTCATGGCATGAGCCCTGTTAATCAAACGTCAACCGGGCCTGCGGAGAACAACCGAAAGTGTAAGGAAGCCGTAACGATACCATCGGTGCACGACCGGCGGCGCATCTTGGTTTGGACGCAAATCAGGCCTAACCGCCTGAGACGTCCTTAATCGGCGAATCGCCTGGACTTATACCACATTGAGCATTTCACGGGTTGGGCAGCCTGGGTTATCCAGAGTATAAGAGAACGAACGTCGATACTTCTTAAAGGGCACGTAGGCGCAAATGGGGCAAGAGCGAAACGTGGACAAAGGCGCCGACAACAAGCCGGATGACCCGTTCGCGTCGGACAGGGACGGCAAAGGCTCGCCGTCCTCCGGGACCTTGCGCGACAAACTCCAGGAAGCCGGCGGTGACGCTCCGCCGCCATTGCCTGGCGTGCCCGACGGTGAAGCCGAAGCAAAACCATCAAAGTCGTCGCCTGCAAAGCCGACATCTGCAAGTTCGACATCTGCAGATTCGGCACCTGCAAAACCGACGTCTGCAAAACCGGCGTCTGAAGCAGATACCAGTTCAGCAAACTCAAAGCCGGATCGTCGGCCTCGGCAGCCAAAGTCTGCCAAGCGATCAGCGAAACCGCGGGAGAACAAGTCATCGTCCCCGCCGCCGATCCAAGCAGCCGCTGCGGCCGCCGCGAATAAGATCGAGCCGTTCCCGCTTCGTGGCGAGCCGGCGCGCGCCAAGAGGGCGTTTCCGCTCAACCAAGCACCGGCGCAATTGCCCGGCCAGCTGGCCAATCCGCCATCACATCAGCTGCCAGACCAATCGCCAATCCAGTCGCCTGGCCAAACGCTTGGCCAAACGCTTGGCCAACCAAATGTAGAGCCCGGTCAGCGACTGGAACTGCGCGCAGACCAAACGCGCAAGCCCAACGAGGTTGCGAAACCGGGCCCGACAGAGAACCAACGCCTCGGCAGATTAGGGACTGCGGCGCCAGCACGGCCTGTCGCGCCAGAGCCCGCAGGCGATCCAGCAGCCGATGATGCTTCGCAGACTGCACCGGTAACCGAATCGCGGCGCACGGCCCGTAGGCGGTCGGCTGGCCCGGCACGCCAGCGCGTGGCGGCCAACGACGACACACCTTCAATTGGCGGCCTGATCTATGCGCTAAACCAAAAGCCGTCTAACCAGCCCTTCCACGTTGCGGCAATCGGAAGCGCCGTATGGCTCGGCCTGGGTTTAGCCATAGCCTACATCGTGCTTGCGCCGGAAGTTGCGGCAACGAGCGGCAACATTATCGAGATCATCCGCCGAACAAGCATTTTAACAACTGCAGCAACGCTGATCGGCCCTGTGTCGCTGTTCTGGTTTCTCGCCTATCTCGCGTGGCGGTCCGACGAATTGCGCATGCGATCCAGTGCAATGACGGAAGTCGCGGTGCGGCTTGCTGAGCCCGATCGCACGGCCGAACAACAGGTTGCGTCGCTTGGCGACGCCGTTCGCCGCCAGGTGAACTATATGAACGAAGCCGTCGGCATGGCTTTGGGACGCGCCGGTGAGCTTGAATCGATGGTGCAGAGCGAGGTCGGCGCCCTCGAAAGATCCTACGAAGAGAACGAGCGTAAAATTCGTGGGCTTTTGCAGGAACTCGCCAGTGAGCGGAACTCGCTCACCGGAACAGGAGAACATTTCCAGCGTACACTTGCGCAGCTGGCCAACGACGTCCCGAAACTGATCGAGGGCCTGTCGACCCAGCAGGGCCGCCTGGCCGGTATCATCGCAAACGCGGGGAACAATCTCACCTCGCTTGAGGCATCGCTGTCGACACAAAACGACCGCTTGGAAGCCACGCTTGATCAGCGCGCCGGGCGCTTTGAAGAGATTATCGATGAGTACGTTAGTGGATTGGGTCAATCCATTGACAGCCGTGCGACGGAGATGAAGCAGATCCTCGATGCGCGGACCGAGCATCTCCAATCGATGTTCTCAAAGCAAAACACCGACCTGGATACGGCACTGACGGGCCACGCAACGTCGATGAACGACACGCTCGGCACGTATACCGAAGCTTTGCATACGGTGCTGGAAAAGCGCGGCGACCAGATTTCGGGCCTGATCGAAAAACACAGTCGCAGCGTCGACGAAGAACTCGATCGGCGAATGATGGAAATCGACGACAAGATCAGCAAGCGAACGGAAACGCTTCAGTCGGTTTTCGAAGAATATGCTCTGGCGCTCGACACAACGCTTGCCAACCGCGCCAACGCTTTGGACAAGCAACTGGTCGAACGCACGAAATCGCTCGACGATGCCTTCACGGAACGCCTGCGCCTGTTCGATGAAGCGATTGTCAAATCGACGTCGGCCATTGACAGTGCCGTCGGCGAGAATGCCCGCGCACTCACGTCCGCCATGGAGCATCACGCGGAATCCCTGAGCGAGTCCATCAGCAAGCAGGCAGTGGAACTCGATGGCACACTGATGCAGGGGATCAATCAAGTTCGCCAAACCAGCGAGAACATTTCACGCCAATCGATTCGCGCGATTGAGAGCTTGGCCAATCAGGCGGACATGCTGAAGAATGTTTCAGAGAACCTTCTCGGCCAAATCAATACCGTGACGGGCAGGTTCGAGACGCAGGGGCAGAACATCATGCGGTCTGCCAATGCGCTTGAATCGGCAAACTACAAGATCGACAAGGCACTGTCCGAGCGCAATGAGGAAATCAATCTGACGCTCGACCGGATGTCAGGGAAGGCCGACGAACTTGGCCGGGTCGTTCAAGACTATTCCTCGCAGCTTGAAGGTTCCGTCAACGAGGCTGGCGAGCGTACGCGCCTGCTGACGGAAGAACTCAGCCGCGAGGCACGCGAGCGCTCACGTCAGACCGTCGATGAGTTCACGCGGATTACGAGCGAAGCAAGCCGCGAAAAGGATCGGGCGCTCGACGAACTCAAGGCTGAGTTCGCAACGGTCACAAGAGAGGTTACCGATCGCCTCGGGGTGTTGTCGCAACAGTTCGCCAACACGTCAGGCGAAGTTCGCGCCCGGGCACGCAAAGCCGCGGACGACATTCGGTCGGATCAGGAGCGCTTGCGCGCACAGCTTGACCAGTTGCCCGCTGCAACGCGTGATAGCGCCGACGCAATGCGCAGAGCACTTCAGGACCAGCTTCGCGCGTTGGATCGATTGACGGCTCTGGCCGGCAAGACGGGTGCAGGACGGGACGTAACGCGGGCTCCGGTGCCGGTTCGGCAGGAAGATGCGCCCACAGCGCCGCCGTCTCAGCCAGCACCGGCTGCGCCTTCGGACAACAATGGGACCGATCGCACGCGCCGGTTCTCCAATCTCACGACGGCCCTTGCGCGCGAACTCAGCCAGCGCAAACCGCGCGGGCCCGCAAACAAGGGTAATGGGCAGCGAACGGCTCAGCCATCGGCCAAAGAGACGGCGCCTAATGCGGAGTCCAACGGCGGCCGGCAGTGGTCGGTGGGCGATCTCCTGGCGCGGGCCTCGCTCGACGAGGAGGGACCGGTCACGAAGGGGAGCGCCCTCGACGTGAAGACGATTGCCGGCGCCATCGACCCCAATCTCGCCGGCGCGATCTGGTCGCGCTTTCGTTCCGGGCAGCGCGGCTTCATGGTGCGCAGCATCTATGCTCAGGCTGCGCGCGAGGTCTTCGATGAAACCGCGGAGCGCTACCAGAAGGAAGCCGAGTTCCGCGCGAACGTCGACCAGTTCCTCGATAACTTCGAGATCCACCTGCGCGATGCAGACGCCCGAGATCCGTCAGGGCGTGCGGCCCAGGACGACATCGTCCAGGACGCGGGACGCGTGTACCTGTTCCTCGCGCATGCAAGCCAGCGGCTGACGTGAGCCAGATCCAGCCACATCAGATCAGGCGGCCATGACGGAGGACACGACGCCCGTCGCGCCGATCGTCGGAGCCGAAATCTCTGCGACACGCGAGTCCTGGCCGTTGCGAGAGGTCTTCAGTATTTCGCGGGGAGCCAAGACAACCGCTGACGTCGTCGTCGCCACAATCCGCGATGGCGATCATTGCGGCCAGGGCGAGTGCGTGCCCTACGAAAGGTACGGCGAGACGGCAACAACGACGTGCGAACACATCCGCGCGCTGCAGTCCAATGTTGCTCAGGGCCAAGTTCTGACTCACGACTTGATCCGGACCCAGCTCCCGCCAGGTGCGGCACGCAACGCGTTAGACTGCGCACTTTGGGACCTCACCGCAAAGCGCACCGGGCACGGCGTCAACTGTTGCATCGATCGTGCGTTTCCGCAGCTCAGCTGTCAACGATCGCACAGCGACGGCCCGTTGCAGACCTGCCTGACGATCAGCCTTGCGGCTCCCGATCGCATGGCGCAGAAAGCCCGCGATGTGTCCCCGCATAAACTTCTGAAACTCAAGCTTGGGGATGCCGACCCGAACATGGACGTTGCGAGACTAAGGGCTGTCCGCGAGGCAAGACCGGACGCCCGTATCGTCGTCGACGCCAACGAAGGTTGGACCACACCCGATGCACTTGCGATGCTACTTTCAGTGGCTGAGTCCACCGGTGTCGAGCTGATCGAGCAGCCGCTTCCCGCCGACCAGGATGGCGCCCTGGCGCACATATCCCGCACGGTTCGGATTTGTGCCGACGAGTCCCTGCCTCCCGACGGTGACATCAGCGCAATTGCGGACCGTTACGATGCTGTCAACATCAAGCTCGACAAGGCCGGCGGCTTGTCCGCGGCTATCGCATTGCTGCACGCAGCTCGATCACACGGGCTCCGCGTGATGATCGGTTCCATGGTTGCGACCTCACTATCGATGGCGCCCGCGTTCCGGCTCGCCGAGCTTGGAGCCGACTGGATCGACCTCGACAGTCCGCTGCTGCTCGCTGAAGACCGGGCGCATGCCATGACGATCGACCCAAGCGGTCTGATGTCACCGCCGACATCGGCGTTATGGGGATAACGTGGCCAGCCCCCCAAAAACCCATCGTGGAAACCTGTGTCCTACGCCGTTTGCCCACCGCCACGTAGCCAGAGCAGGCTACTATAGACAAGAACGGCAAGCCCCAGACCCGCCATTGCAAAATAGGCAAATGCCTGAACATCGGCGTAGAGGTATCCCGCGAGCAGCGTGGCTGCCCCCATGGCACCGCCGGTTGCTATGGTTGCGAACAGAGCTTGCACGGCACCGGCGCTGGTCTCAGGTGTGTTGCGCGCGATGTAGAACATGGCGGCCAAGTGCGTGGCGCCAAATGTCAGGCCATGTAGAACCTGAAGCGGAATGAGAGCGAGGAGAGGCGGATCAAACGACATGGCCGTCCAGCGGACGACGGCAGCGGCCGCGCCAAGCTGCAACAGGCCCAGCGGGCCAAGGCGCCGGACCACGGATCCGGACCAGGCAAACAACACAATCTCGGCCACCACACCGAGTGACCACAACGCGCCAATCCAAAAGCCGGACATCCCAAGCGCCTGCCAGTGTAGCGCACTGAACGTGTAATAGACCGCGTGTGAAGCCTGAACGATGCCGGCGCCGAACAGGAACACGACCAAGCCCGGCTTCTTCAGCAACGGCATAAGCCGGCCCAGATGATCCTTGATACGCGCGATGAGATCGCCGCCAACGTGCGCGCTGCTGCGCCCACGCATCGCATTTGCGCCACCTCTAGGCATACCCCCGCGTTCACCACCGAGCCGGGGCAATTGCAAAGCCGCAATCACAACGAACAACGTCGCCACAACCAGCAGCGGTTGAATGATACCGCCGCCGAACTGGGCAATCGCGAGCCCACCGACCATCGTCATCGCGATAAACGTCAACGAGCCCCAGAGCCTTTGGCGACCGTAATCGGTCCCTTGGCTGCGGACAGAGCGCATTGCGACGACCTCAATCAGCGGCATCAGGGACTGGATGGCAACCAGCATCACAAGAACGCCGAGACCGATTGCAACGGCGCCGTCGACGAAACCGAGTGCAAACGTCGCCGCCAGACCGACGACGGACAGCCGGAGGATCATCGCAGCGTGAGATCCACCCGCATCAGCTGCGATGGCGGCTGACGGTGTCGCAATCAGTCGGACGAATAACGGGACAGCGAGAATCCAGCCCGTGGCCTCGGGCCCAAGGTCGCGACTGGCCAACCAAACGGCAAGATAGGGAACATGAAGGCCGTACACCGTGAACACGGCCGCGTACATCCAGGCAACCGGGGTTGCGGGCATACGCAAATCGTTCGGCAATTCACGGACACCAGCGGCAATCAGTGCAACATGCTGCTTCGCGCGCGTCCAAAACGAGATCAACGCGTTGGAACCGGCACCTCACCGCGGTAGTCATAGAACCCGCGCTTGGCCTTGCGGCCGAGCCAACCCGCTTCGACGTACTTCACAAGTAACGGACATGGACGATATTTCGTGTCTGCCAGACCTTCATACAGAACCTGCATGATTGCCAGACAGGTATCGAGCCCGATGAAATCAGCCAGCTCCAACGGCCCCATCGGGTGGTTGGCGCCAAGCTTCAAGGCCGTGTCGATCCCGTCGACGGTCCCGACGCCCTCGTAGAGCGTGTAGATCGCCTCGTTGATCATCGGCAGCAGAATACGGTTGACGATGAACGCCGGGAAATCCTCCGAGACCGCAGTGGTCTTGCCGAGCGTTTCCACGAACGCCCGCGACATCACGAACGTTTCGTCGTCAGTTGCGATGCCGCGGATCAATTCAACGAGTTGCATCAGCGGCACCGGATTCATGAAGTGCATGCCAATGAACTTCTCGGGCCGCCCCGTAATGGAGGCCAGCCGCGTAATAGAAATCGACGACGTATTGGTGGCCAGCATCACATTGTCTGGTAGCTGCTCGACCACCGTCGCAAAGATCTTACGCTTGACGTCCTCGTCTTCAGTCGCGGCCTCGATGACGATATCGCACTCGTTCAGCCCACCAATCGAGTCGACTGTCTGGACACGGCTCAAAGCCGCCGCAAGATCGTCCTGAGCGATGATGCCTTTCGAGACCTGCCGGCCCAGATTCCGTTCAATGGTCGTCAACGCAGCTTGCAGGCGGTCTGGCGAGATGTCGTTGATGTGGACCGAATATCCCGCAAGCGCCGCAACGTGCGCGATGCCATTCCCCATCTGGCCCGCACCAATAATTCCAACACGACGGATTTGCGACCGTGCGAGTTCCTGCGCATCAGTACCAGTCGATGGGGTGGCAGTCATGCTGTCCTCGATCTCAGCTGTCAGCGGCTCCAAGAGCCCTTTCGTCCTCTGCGTCGCCTGGTACAAACTGCCAGACGACCTTGCGCGGCCCCACCACTCTCACACCCGAACCTCGGAACCGGCTCAATTCACAGCTTCGCAGTGTTCAAGCTGTTGCTTTGGCGAGCTCGGCCTCCAGCTCAGGCAATGCCTCAAACAGATCTGCAACCAATCCGTAGTCGGCGACTTGAAAGATTGGAGCCTCTCCATCTTTGTTGATTGCGACAATAACCTTGGAATCCTTCATCCCGGCAAGATGTTGGATCGCGCCGGAAATGCCGACGGCAATGTAAAGCTCGGGCGCAACAACCTTGCCGGTCTGCCCAACCTGATAGTCGTTCGGCACGTATCCCGCATCGACAGCGGCGCGGCTCGCGCCAATGGCGGCACCAAGACGATCGGCAATCGGCTCAATGTACTTCTCAAAGTTCTCGCCGGACTGAAGACCCCGGCCACCCGAGATGATCACTTTGGCCGACGCCAGCTCCGGCCGATCGGATGCGGCGATTTCTTCTCGCTCGAACGCCGAGACACCGACCGCTTCAGGAGCAGATAGCTGTTCGACAGCTGCGGAGCCGTCAGTCCCCGCGGCGGCGAACGCTGCGGTACGCACCGTTATAACCTTTTTCGCATCGTGAGACTGAACAACCTGAATGGCGTTTCCAGCGTAAATCGGGCGTTCAAATGTATCTGCCGATTTAACAGCTGTGATGTCCGAGACCTGCATCACGTCAAGTTTGGCCGCAATTCTCGGCATAACATTCTTGCCGCTGGCCGTTGCCGGCATCACAACGGCTTCGTAGTTCGCCATCAAGGGCACAACGAGGGCGGCGATTTCCTCAGCCAGCATGTGGGCGTACTGGGGCCCGTCAGCGACAAACACCTTCGCCACGCCGCTGAGTTTGGCCGCCTCTTCCGCAGCGCCACCGCAATTGTGGCCGGCAACCAAAACATGAACATCGCCGCCGAGTTCGACCGCAGCAGACAACGCCTTGGCGGTCGCCGCATTGAGCGCATCCTGAGCGTGTTCGGCAATAAGCAGAACCGACATTAGATAACCCCCACTTCACTGCGCAGTTTCTCGATCAACTCAGGCACGGTCTTGACGACGACACCAGCTTCGCGCTTCGCCGGTTCGGTCGTCGAGACAACGGTCAACCGCGGCGTGACGTCGACACCGAAATCGTCCGGCGCCTTGACATCAATCGGTTTCTTCTTCGCTTTCATGATGTTCGGCAGACTGGTATAGCGCGGCTCGTTCAGACGCAGGTCGGTCGTCACGATCGCTGGCAGATTGATGGACAGCGTCTGCAAGCCACCATCAACTTCTCGCGTGACTTCGGCCCGGCCGTCACCGATCTCCAGCTTCGACGCAAAAGTCGCTTGCGGCCAATCCAATAGCGCCGCCAACATTTGGCCCGTCTGATTGCAATCGTCGTCGATCGCTTGCTTGCCCATAATCACAAGCCCGGGCGCTTCGTCGGCTATGACACCCTTGAGCAGCTTCGCGACCGCAAGCGGCTCGACCGCCAAACCCTCATCTGTCTTGATCAGAATGCCGCGATCGGCACCCATGGCCAAACCGTTCCGAATGGTCTCTTGTGCCTTGTCTGGACCAATGGACACGACAACTATCTCGTCAGCCTTACCACCTTCCTTGAGGCGCAATGCCTCCTCGACGGCAATCTCGTCGAACGGATTCATCGACATCTTGACATTGGCAAGTTCCACGCCGCTACCGTCAGGCTTGACGCGGATCTTAACATTGTAGTCGACCACGCGCTTCACGGGCACGAGGATTTTCATTGGATGGCTTGCTCCCGTAATTGACGGCAACCTCTGTCGCGCCGCGGCCCTTCTGGCCTTGTCAGCCGCGCGGAACGTTGCAGTAAAGCCCGCACCGTGAACCGGAACCAAACGCATTTTGGCTCGGTGCATTGTGCACGTGCGAACACCGAGCCTAAGGCACGCGGAATTTGCAAGTCAATCAGGCAGGTGGAATGACCTGGAGCATTTCCGCCATAAGCGGAATCACGCCGTCGGCCCACACCCCCGTCCCGAACTCGCATATCTCCAAGTTCGGCATTCTTGAATCGCCAACATCGGGAACATCCGATGTCGTTTGGCCAACCATGTCATCGGACCGTTAAGTGGCTGCCACGACGACCGGAACAAAGGGTGTGAGGTGGTTCCAGCTCAATCCGAAAGACTCCCGTCTTGATTGGACAGCGCGACGAGATGACCGACGTTCAAGGCTGCCATGCACTTTGTAAATGCGGACAAGGGCAAAGCGAGCCTGAGTAAAAACGGCCCGGGCCTTTACCCGCGGGATTCGTTCCGGTCGAACAGCGGAACGCCCGGTCTTCGCATAACGAGGATGAGCACGGCACCCGCGATGATGCCGCCAATGTGTGCCCACCATGCAACCGGAGTTCCATCCGGCATCAGCGCCATAACGAACTGAAGGCCGATCCAAAGGCCAAGAGCAATGGCTGCACTGATCCGAAGCGGAATGAAGCGCAGCGCCAAGACCCAAACCTGCACCCGCGGATGCAGCATCAGATAGGCCGCGATGACTCCGGCAACGCCACCACTTGCACCCACCAGCGGACGGGCCGATTCGCTCATGACGAAGGTGTGCAGCAATCCGGCGAAAACACCGCACAAGATGAAGAACAGAAGAAACTTCAAGTGGCCGACGGCGTCTTCGACGTTGTCACCAAACACCCACAAGAACAGCATGTTTCCGATCAGGTGCATCCAACCGCCGTGGAAGAACATGTACGAAACAACAGTCAGATTCTCAGGGATCTGAACCGCACCTGCCGCCGCGCACGATCCGTTGTTGAAAACGCCAACGCCCAGCAGTTCGACGGGGATGATTGCGAAGCTGGCGAGCTGGCAAAATGACATGCCGGACTGCTGCAGCAGGAAGACGGCAACATTCGCAGCGATCAGCAGAACCGTAACATATTGAAACGGAACGTGTTTCAAGGAGTTTTCGTCATGGATGGGAACGAACATTGGCAACTCGGGCTAAGCAAAGACCGTCGAGCGGGCGGCTGACGCTCATTCGTGTCTACAGCTTAACCTCGCCGACGTCAGCGATTTTCACCGGGCACCCATAACTGATCGGCAGCGCCTTTGTCGTTCACGTAACGGCTTGCAACAAAAAGATAGTCTGACAGCCGGTTGAGATACTTCACAACCGCATCACTGACCGGTTCATCGTCCAGTCGCGCGAGTTCAACTGTCGCGCGCTCGGCGCGGCGGCAGATGGTCCGCGCAAGATGCAGCGCTGCCCCAGCCGGCGTGCCGCCCGGCAACACGAACGAGCGAAGCGGCTGCAGCTCTTGGTTCAATGCATCGATCTCAGTTTCAAGCCGGCGGACTTGATCGTCCGTTACGCGCAATGGCGTGTATGGCAAGGCTTCGCCGTGATCGGGCATACAGAGATCGGCCCCGAGATCAAACAGATCATTCTGGATACGTAGCAGCTGAGCCGCGACATTGGCCGCATTTTCGCCAAGCGCGAGACGCGCAACACCAACAGCGGCATTGGTTTCGTCGACAGTCCCGTACGCTGAGACACGCGGCCCGTCTTTTGCGACGCGCGCGCCTGAGCCCAGCGCCGTCGTCCCGTCATCGCCGGTGCGTGTATAGATCTTGTTGAGAACAACCATTCGTGAATCAGCTTTCTAACCGGGATGAATCCGCCAGTCGTCAAATGCAGACGTTAGCCCTTAGCGAAGTAAACCGCTGCCATGATGATCACAATCGCGAGAAGCTGGAGCCCGATCCGCCAACGCATCAGCTGCTGGCTCAGGCTGGCAGTTCCAGCGCGGGCGAGATTGAACAAGCCAAAGCCCAACACCACGAGTACGGCGAGCGAAGCTACGAAGGTGAGGTAGTAGGTTGTATCGCCCATCTCAATTCTCTGCCTATGCTTGGGAGTTTGACGCTTAGTTTCGCCGTGGAACACGCGCCAAACGATAAATCTACCTTGAAGCCCAACCTTAGAGCCCAACGCCGAATCTGGACCGAATCTTGGAGGGGGGCGACGCTCGGGCTGCAGCACTTGTACGTGCGGCGACTTGAGCAGATCAGCCGCATAGCAGCAACCCTGCTGCTGAAGCGCTTAATCCCCTTGGCGAAAACCGTGTGCACGCTGGATAGAGTTTACGTCCTGTGCACGAGAGTTCACCATGATGCAGCATTCCGCGCCGATACATGTATCATCGGCGCTGATATCAATAGGCGCTGACAAATCGCCCAAATCCACCTGTAGTTTGCAGTTGAGATTTGAGAACGTCTGATCGGATGTCGATGTCGAACTTCCTGCTCACACGCGAAAAACCAGCGGCGTCGAGACGCGCCAAGCTGATTCGAGTCGCGTGCGTCCTGGTCTTGTATGCCGGTCTTCCACTGGCCACGGTTGGTGTGACAGCTCTTCTGGGAGCCATCGAGGCGGTCGCGCAAAAAGAGCCGTCGATTGAGGAATTGCGCCGCAGGCTCAAGCAGGGGCAGGAAAGCCTTGCAACGACGAGAGCGCGAGAAAAGGCGCTACTGTCGAGCAAGGCGGCCGCCATCGCGGAGCGCGAGGACCTGACCGGCCGGTCGATTATGAAGGCCCGCCAGCAGCAGGAAACAGAGCGCCGTCTGACGGCTATCGAAGCCAAACTGGCCGCTCTGGAGGCCCGCTTGGCCGAGCTGAAGGTCGAAGAGGAAGACATTCAGCGATCGCTCGAAGCTCAGAAACATAAGATTGCCGGCCTGCTGGCGGCGATGCAGCGTATGGGGCGGAACCCGCCGCCAGTCATCGTAACGCGCCGAACTGATGCACTTTCGATGGTGCGCAGCGCCATGCTGCTCGCGCGCGCGTTCCCGGAGCTCCGAACGGAAGCCCGCCAGCTTACCGAAACCTTAAAAAAGCGGATTGCGATCCGACAGGAGCAGGAACGGCGTAAGGCCGACCAGCTGATCCGGCGGAAACAGCAACAGGACGAGAAGATCCGGCTGGAGCGCGAACGCCAGGATCTGGATGGCGTGGTTGAGAAGAAGCGTCAGCTGATCGCACGCTACAGCAGCGACCTCGACGCCATCGCCATTGACGCTGCAAAAAAATCGAGAGAAATCAAAACGCTAAGTGAGCTGATTGCCTCTCTCGACAAGACGGTTTCCGCCCGCACGCGACTTGGGGACTATAACCGCAGCATTCAATCGCAGCCGAAGCCGGATAAATCGCGGGTCATAGCCCGCGCACCGCCCGCAACGGCACCGTCGCCCAGCCCCTCGCCGAGCAAACCTGGCAGCGATCCAGGTCTTCGCACATTGGCACCGCTTGACGGACCGACCGCCACGCTTGTGCCGAGCGCAACCTCCGTTCCTTTAGGGGCCGGGCGCCTGACACCGGCGATTCCGTTCCAGAAGGCGATCGGCAAACTGCCGATGCCCACGGCCGGACGGCTGGTTCTTGGCTTTAACGAACGCACCAGAATTGGGCGCAAGTCACGAGGCGTTGTATTTGAAACCAGGCCAAATGCCCGTATTACATCACCAGCTGATGGTTGGGTTGTGTATGCTGGGACGTTCCGCTCGTACGGCAAGCTCTTGATCATTAACGCCGGCGGCGGATACCATATTGTGATGGCGGGCCTCTCTCGTATCGACGTCCAGCTCGGCCAATTTATACTGGCATCTGAGCCGGTCGGCGCAATGGGCTCGGCGCCGGCAAGCGGACAGGATGGGTCCGCTCCAGTGCTCTATGTCGAATTTCGCAAGGGTGGTCGACCGATCAACCCGACACGATGGTGGGCAAAGGACCAAAAGGTCGCGCAACGATGAGGACTCATATGCGCAAAACCGACTTCGCGTTCTGGACTTTCCTCGGTATGGCGGCGGTCGCTGGCGTGACCACGGTCATGAATGTCACCAAGACATACTCGGCAACGACACCGAGCGGCGAGATCTATAAGCACTTGGATCTCTTCGGGGACGTGCTGGAGCGCGTCCGGACCGATTATGTCGAGAAACCCGATGACGCCAAGCTCATCGAGACTGCCATTAACGGCATGCTGTCCTCGCTCGATCCGCACTCTGCCTATCTGAGTGCGAAGCTGTTTCGCGATATGCAGGTGCAAACCCGCGGCGAATTCGGTGGCTTGGGCATTGAAGTCACGATGGAAAATGGCATCGTCAAAGTGGTCGCGCCAATCGACGGCACGCCGGCAGCGCGGGCCGGCGTTCTTGCCAACGACCTGATCACGCACCTCGACGATGAACAGATCGTCGGCCTCACGCTGCAGCAAGCTGTTGAGAAAATGCGTGGGCGCGTCAATACGCCCATCAAGCTGACAATCGTACGGAAAGGTCGCTCCGAGCCGTTCGATATCAAGATCGTTCGTGCCGTCATCCGGATTAACCCGGTAAAGGCGCGCATCGAAGGTGATGGCGAAGTCGCTTACCTGAAAGTGACGACGTTCAACGAGCAAACGCACGCCAACCTCGTCAAAGCCATTGCCAAGTTGAAGAAAGACAACAAGGGCAAGATCAAGGGGTACATTCTTGATCTGCGTAACAATCCGGGCGGGCTGCTTGATCAGGCCGTCAAGATCAGTGACGACTTTCTGGACCGCGGCGCAATCGTGCTGACCAAGGGTCGGAACCTCGAAGAAACGCAGCGGAGTCAGGCACGGCCGGGCGATCTGGCTGATGGTAAGAAGATCATCGTACTCATCAACGGCGGTTCCGCATCTGCGTCAGAGATCGTTGCCGGCGCGCTGCAGGACCATGACAGGGCGACAGTGGTTGGAACGCGGTCGTTCGGAAAAGGGTCTGTCCAAACCATCATTCCGCTGGGGAGCAACGGCGCAATCCGCCTGACGACAGCCCGTTACTACACACCATCAGGGCGGTCTATTCAGGCCAAGGGAATCGATCCCGACCTCCTGGTTGAGCAGAAGACACCGGAAGACATCGCGCGGCGCGAAAAGCGGCGTCCACGTGGGGAAGCCGGACTGCGCGGCCACTTGAGAACTGAAGACGGCAAGGAAAATGCCGGCTCATCAGCTTATGTTCCTCAGGATCCGAAGGATGACGTGCAGCTTCAGTTCGCAATCGCGACGCTGCGTGGCATTCCAACTGACATTGTTGCACGTAAGCCTGGCGACGTGAAAAAGGCCGCTAAGAAGACGCCAGCTGCCGACGCCAAGACACCGGAGGCTAACGCCAAGACGCCGGCAGGTAGCGACGGCAAAGTCGGTTCTGAGGACGGTGTGAAGAAGTAAACGACATGGGTGGCGATGCCGCGCCAGAACCTTGGCCGGCATCGGTAGCCTGGATACCGAATGCCATGTGCGTTATCTGTGACCTTGCGGGCGTCCAAGCGGACGCCCGCTCGCTTTAGAAGATGGCCGCTCAGCGTCCAACGCTCATCAGGATCAACGCTTACTAACGCGCCCGGCAAGGGCCTGACCAAAGACCATGCCAACCTTGCTCGATCTCCAGCCGGATCTGAACGCCGGAAAACACCTTGAGACGGAGTCTCATGACGCTGCACGCGCGTCACTGGTCGGGCTGTCCCGAGATGGTCTCCGCAACCGGCTCGCAGCGCTTGGCGTTCCGGACCGGCAACTGCGCATGCGCGTCCAGCAGATCTGGGGCTGGATGTACGTGAGAGGCGTCACCTCGTTTGATCAGCTCACCGACGTATCAAAAGTGCTGCGACAGACGCTGCAGGGCTCGGCAACGCTTGAACGACCACAGGTCACCTCCGAGCAAATCTCTGCGGACGGAACGCGGAAGTGGCTGATCCAACTCCCGAAACATGCGCGCGACGTCAAGCCACCGGAAGTCGAGACGGTGTACATTCCGGAAGCTGACCGCGGCACGTTGTGCATTTCCAGCCAGGTCGGCTGCACATTGACGTGCACGTTCTGTCATACGGGAACGCAGAAGCTCGTGCGCAATCTCGATGCCAGCGAAATCGTCGGGCAAATCATGGTCGCGCGCGATCGCATCGGAGACTGGCCTGGCGCGGAAAGCCCCGGTGACGGGCATCTCTTGCCGAGCGGCGAGCGGAAGATCACGAACATCGTCCTGATGGGCATGGGCGAGCCGCTGTACAATTTCGAGAATGTCCGTGACGCGATGGACATCGCCTCCGACAACGAGGGCCTTGCGCTCTCCAAGCGGCGGATAACACTGTCAACGTCCGGGGTTGTGCCTGAGATTCCGCGATGGGGCGCCGAGGCCGGCACGATGTTGGCCATTTCGCTGCACGCGACCCGAGACGACCTGCGCAATGAACTCGTGCCCATCAATCGGCGCTGGCCGATTGCCGATTTGATGGATGCGTGTCGCAACTATCCAGGGCTATCGAACGCCCGGCGCATCACGTTCGAATACGTCATGCTGAAGGATGTGAACGACTCGCTCGCTGAAGCGCGTGAACTGGTTCGGTGGCTCAAAGGCATACCGGCAAAAATCAATCTGATTCCCTTCAACCCATGGCCGGGCACCCGCTACGCATGCTCAGACTGGGAGCAGATCGAGCGATTTGCTGAGGTCGTGAACCGCGCCGGTTATGCCAGCCCCGTCCGTATGCCGCGCGGGCGTGACATCCTGGCCGCTTGCGGACAATTACGGTCGGAGAGCCAGAAGGTGCGGGCCAGTGAAAGAGCAGGAGCCGTCGCAGAATGACGGTTTGGGGAACGCTCGGCCGGCTGCTTCTTGTTCCGATCGCCTTCTTGATTGCAGCCGCTGCCGCGTGCGCTGTTCTCGTCACCCTCGGCCTCGAACGGATAACCCAGAGCCTAGCCTCCGAGAACATCGACACCACCAACATCGCAGAGGTGATCTCGGCATTGCAAAGCGGTGCAGCCCTGATTTCGGCGCTGTCGATCATTCCGGCGCTGTTGGTCGTGATCGTTGGCGAAGTCGCCAGAATCCGGTCGGCACTGTTCTACACAATTGGCGGCGGCGCTGCGCTTGCAA
>JBCCOV010000105.1:0-16996 GCA_039039985.1 Pseudomonadota bacterium
ACGGGCGGAGTTTTGGTCCGAGCGTGCAAAAACAGTGAAGGCCGTCATTCTCGAAAAGGCATGGTCGGACAAGCGCCAGGCGTTCGCTGATACGTTTGGTGGCACAAATCTCGATGCCGGTGTATTGTTGATGGCAGAGGTCGGATTGATTGAGCCGACGGACCCTCGGTTTGTCAGTACCGTCGAACGCCTCGAAGAGAATCTGGCGCGGGGCCCGCATATGATGCGCTATGAATCGGCCGATGATTTTGGATTGCCGGAAACAGCATTCAATATCTGCAGTTTCTGGCGTCTCGATGCGCTGCATCGCATTGGACGACGGGAGGAAGCTGTCGAAATCTTCCAATCGATCCTGGATACGCGTAATCATCTCGGTCTCCTTTCTGAAGATACCGACTTTGAGACCAAAGAGATGTGGGGAAACTTCCCGCAAACGTATTCGATGGTCGGGATTATTAATGGCGCGATGCGTTTGTCGCGGCCATGGGAAACGTATGTATGAGCCGACTTGTCGTCGTATCGAACCGGGTTGCTGATTTCGACAATGCTGCTCAGTCAGGTGGACTTGCCGTTGCACTTGCGGACGCGTTGGCGGCAAAGGGCGGGATCTGGTTCGGATGGGACGGCACCGTGGTACGATCCGGCACACGGGTACCGCCGACGATCAAGACCTACGACAACGTTACGACGGTTACGCTGCCGCTGACGCGGAAAGACTACAACCACTTCTATGTCGGGTTCTCCAACAGCGTCTTATGGCCGATATTCCATTATCGTCTCGACTTGGCGACGCACCAAAGGCCGTTTCTGTCGGGATATAAACGTGTTAACTCCAAGTTTGCCGACGCGCTATCGCCACTGCTCAAAAAGAGCGACGTGATCTGGGTTCACGATTATCACCTGATCCCACTGGCGAGCGAATTGCGAAAACGCGGCTATAGAAACAAGATCGGGTTTTTTCTTCACATCCCGTTTCCGCCAAACGACATTTTTACGGCGATCCCCGGCTATACGGCCATCGGCGAGTCGTTTTTGTCATATGATCTCATCGGGTTTCAAACCTCTACAGATCTTGCGAACTTCCGCTACTTTGTCGAAAGCGAATTTCCGGATTTGGCGTCGGACGCCGAAGGAGAGTATGTCCGCGGCGGTCATCGAACGCGGACGGCGTGCTTTCCGATTGGCATCGACGTCACGTCGTTTCGCGCAATCGCCCATGGTAGAGAGGCTGACGAGCAGATTGCGTTCTTGCAACGGCGGACGACGGCCCGCCAACACATCATCGGCGTCGACCGCCTCGATTACTCTAAAGGACTGCCGGATCGCATGCGCGCATTCCGTCGCTTGCTGCAAAAGTATCCGGAAATGCACAAGCGCGTGACGCTGATGCAGATCGCTCCGCCGACTCGCGAGAACGTTGAGGCCTACAGCGATATTCGAGAGGAACTGGAGAAACTGTCCGGCGCGATCAATGGCGAGTTCGCGGACTTCGACTGGACACCCTTGCGCTATATTCACCGCTCGATCCCGCGCCATATCCTGGCGGCTCTGTTTCGCGGCAGCCACGTCGGCTTCGTAACGCCGTTGCGCGACGGAATGAATCTCGTTGCCAAGGAATACGTTGCCGCGCAAAGCGAGCGCGAGCCGGGTGTCCTCGTCCTCTCCAAGTTCGCAGGTGCGGCGGAAGAGATGAAGGAAGCTCTGATCGTTAATCCGTACGATGCTGACGAAATGGCCGACACACTGTATATGGCGCTGAACATGTCGCTTGAAGAACGCAAAGAGCGGCAGAAAGCCCTGTTGCAGCGCATCCTCGGGAGCGATGCAAATCGGTGGCAATCGACATTCTTACAGGCCCTTACATCAAAGGACTCTCGTTCACGGCTATGACGGAACCTTGGCGCTTGATTGGTGATGTCGGAGGAACGAATGTCCGCTTTGCGCGCTCAGATTCCTCAGCAGACATTCACGACCAATGGGTTGCACCGGTCGATCGGTATCAGACGTTTGCCGCTGCGCTGACCGAATATTTGGGTCGGGTCGGGAACGGCGCGCAGGCGTCGGCCGCGGTGATCGCTGCCGCCGGTCCAGTTGCGGATGGTGAAATCCGGCTTACGAATAGCTCTTGGCGGATTTGCGAGCGCGAACTCGCTACGCTCTTGGGTCCCGGCGTTGCGACCCGCTTGGTCAACGATCTCGAAGCTGTCGCATTTGCACTTCCGCACCTGCCTGAGAACCGACTGCAGTTCGCTGATTTGCGGCCTCGGGTGCGGGATGCGCGTCAGCGTATGCTCGCGGTTAACGTCGGGACGGGGTTCGGTTCGGCAAGTCTGATCCGCGATGGAGAGAGGTGGGTCTGCTGCCCCTCGGAATCCGGTCATATGCGTCTGGCCGCCGACAACGCCGAGGAACTCGCGCTGTTCTCGAAACTGGAGATTGGTCAGGCGACCGTTGAGGACATTCTGTCGGGTGGTGGTTTGCAAAGACTACAGGCGCATGTCGCCGAAGCGCGGCCGGAGTTCGGCTATCAGTATTTCACCGGCTTTCTCGCGCGCGCCTGTGCCGATCTGGTTTTGGCCAGTGCAGCCTGGGACGGGCTCTATCTCTGCGGGAGCGTCGCAACCGCCTGGTGGCAACGCGCGGATCTCGATGAGTTTCGACGCCTGTTTGTTGGTACATCGAAGATGAGCCATCAACTCCGGGCCACGCCAATCGCGCTGATTGACGCGGAGTTGCCGGCATTAATCGGCTTGGCGCATTTGAATGTCGGGCACGCAGATTGACGGCAGGCCAGCTGTTTGTGATGACCGGCTACGCAGGCTGGATGCGAGCGGACTTCTTTACGCGGGCGGAAAGCCGCAACCGGGATGCGTGGACGCGTGGACGACGGTAGCAGCCGCTCGTTGGTTCGTCGTGTTTATGCCGCCGGCGCCGGTTCGGTTTTTTGCAACGTCAACGCTACGAACAAACCGAGCGGATCTAATTGCTCGCGATGGAGCAGGCGCAGACCGCAGCGTGCAATCCAGTTTGGTGTCTTGTCGTCACTTCGGTTTGCATCATCCTGCGACACGTCGCTTGTGGCCGTGCGAAGGTCAGAGGTGATCCAGCTGGCACGCTCAATCAGCGTCAGACAACCACCGGATCGCATAACCCGGCTGAGCTCTCTCAGCGTTCGCGCACGACGGACCGGAGCCTTGGATTCGAACACGGTATGGTACGCGGCAATCCGGTCGAAGCTGTGATCGGGAAAGCCTAGTGTTTCCGCGGCCATGCGATACAGGCCATGCACATTGTCTAGTGCTTTGGCCGCAACGCGGACGCGGGCGCGTGCCAGTGCGCGCGGATCGTCGTCAACAGCCGTGACTTGCGCGTTTGGCGGATAGGCGGTCAAAGACGATCCGCCGCCAACGCCGATTTCGAGGATGCTGACGTCACCTGAGGGTGTGCGGCGCGCCATGCGCCGACGTATCAGGGCGCGCAAGACACGAACGGTCATTCGGCGCGGCCACCCGAGAATACTGCGCAATCGTTGTCCGACCGCGGGCAAGTGGTTCGACCAGTTGGACTTGCGCGGCTCTCTAGAGTCGGCAAGCAGTCCATCGCGGCCATGTTGATCCGCTACCGGTTGTCCAATCACGCACCGCCCTCCATTACGTCAACGTCTCATCCTAAGCCACATTTTCGAGACGTCCCATACGTGGACGCCCGCCACGCTCTGTCATCCTACGCTGCCGCCGATGCGCCAGCGGTTTCGGCTTCTGCCAACGTCGGCACGGTGGAGTCGATCCAGCCGCCGCCGAGCACACGCGCACCTGCGCCGATGCCATCATAGAAGACGCAAGCTTGGCCGCGCGACACACCCGACAACTGCTCCAATAGGTCGACAACGACACGCCCGGTTGTATCGTAACGCAGTGCCGCCGGTGTCGGATCCTGGGTCGACCGTACACGCGCGTGCACTGGAAAACTGGGTGTCGCACTCAGCACGTCCGATAACGGCGCGTCGCCAAGCCAGTTGACATCGCGCAAGTGAACTGCGGCCGTCGTCAGGGCGTCTCGTGGTCCAACGACGACGTGGCGCGTTTCGGCATGAATCCGTACGACAAACAACGGCTCACCGGCAGCGACGCCAAGGCCGCGTCTCTGGCCGACCGTAAAGTTGATAATGCCGGGATGCTCGCCAAGAACGCGGCCGTCAATGTGAACGATCTGGCCTGGCTGGCTGGCGCCGGGATGCAGCTTTTCAATCGTTTGTGCATAATTGCCGGACGGCACAAAGCAGATGTCCTGACTGTCGGGCTTTGCCGCAACGGGCAGGTCGAGCTTGGCGGCGAGACTGCGCACAGCGTCTTTCGGCAGATCTCCCAGCGGAAACCACAGGCGCTGAAGCTGAGCTTGGGTCGTCGCAAACAAGAAGTAGCTTTGGTCCCGGCTGAGATCATGCGCGCGGTGAAGTTGATTGCCGTTGCGACCTTCGCGCAGGGCAATGTAGTGACCGGTCGCGAGCACATCTGCATCAAGATCCTGCGCGGTCTCGAGCAGGTCTTTGAACTTGATGCTTTGGTTGCAGTTCACGCAAGGAATCGGTGTTTCGCCGGACAGGTAGCTGGACGCGAAACTCTCAATCACGGCCTCACGAAAGCGATCCTCGTAGTCCAATACATAATGCGGCACACCAATGCGTTCCGCCACACGGCGCGCGTCATGGATATCCTGCCCCGCACAGCAGGATCCCGGCCGGCCGGTTGCGCTGCCATGATCATAAAGTTGCAGCGTAATGCCAATGACATCGTGACCTTGCGCAGCCGTTATCGCGGCGACGACAGATGAGTCGACACCTCCGGACATGGCGACCACGACGCGTTTGCGGTCCCCGCTTGGGACTTGTGCCAACAGCGTGTCAAAGGTCGGAACGTGGTGCTGTTCCAGGTCGGTCATCTCTTTGCTTCGGAAATTGCCGCGTCCGTCTTGGGCGTACTCGAATCCAAGACATAGGCTCTCGTGTGGCAGTATCCAATATGTTGCCGGCGTTCGGCAAGAGGGCCGCGCGGGCGGGTGTGAGCCGCAGGGTGATCTCGCTGGCATTAACCACGCCGCAACGAACGCACAGCGCTAGTCTGGAACAATCAAAAAATCAATGTTTACTATAGGGTTTAGACCGATCTTAAGGTGGCGGATCTAAGCTTGGGTCCAAGTAACGGCGAGTATGAAGAGTATCATGGCCGACCAGCAATTTCGATCACGCGTGCGGTACGTCATTGGTCCCGATGGCAGTCCGCTCACCGTCGCAGATCTTCCACCGAAAGATACCAAAAGGTGGGTGATCCGTCGTAAAGCAGAGGTCGTTGCCGCAGTACGCGGCGGTCTCCTCAGCCTCGAAGAGGCATGCGAGCGCTATAAACTCACAGTCGATGAGTTCTTGAGCTGGCAGCGCTCTATCGAGAAGCATGGGTTGCCCGGTCTGCGCGCGACCCGCGTGCAAGAGTACCGCAACTGATCATAAGATGAGGCGCGGTGTCTCAATCGCGCCCAGACGGCCGGATGCGGCACGTCTAAAACTGGGACGGTATGTGCTGGCTTTGTGCCGCTGCCGCACCCGGCGCAGAGCGCTTGCAACTTTCTGCACTTCTGAACAATTTGAGTACAAATTCGCGTGATGTGTTCTCGCGCGCGTGCCGGCGACTGCGCGCGTACACGCATCCCGTTTTAAGCGGGGCGGAAATCTTAGTTGTCACGAATTTGAGCTAGGATCGCTTTGGATCGCAAGCGTGATCCCGTCGGCTTGTCGCCGCCTTCGCGATGCCGTGTCTCTCACGTCGGTTCGTCAACCGGAAGAGAGAGCCAAAAGGGGGCGCCGAGGCACCGCCCATTTTAGTCTTGCCGTGCTCTCAGCCCAAAGCTTGCCGGCCTTAGCACGAAAAGGTTCCAGTCAAACGCGATACGAACTATCGCGAGAGCAACGACTCTTCTGCATGCTCTTCGTTTGTTGCGCGCTGGCGCATGGGGTCTGCCTCATCAAGTTCGGCAAACGCCTCATCGCGGGCGGCAACCGCCGCATCGAGCTGCGCCTGCAGACTGGCGAGTGAGACCAGCAGATTTTCACGGCGCTGAGCTGCAGATCGCGCGAACGTCGAATAAGCGAAATGCGTCGAATCCCGCACGCCGGTCCGCTCTTCCTCGGCATCGACCTGGCGCTGAAGATCCATCGCCATATTTTCAAATTCGCGGATCATTTGTTCCAGCTCGCCAACCTTGCGTGCCTTCTCGTCCGCCTCGAATTGCTTCAAACGCAACGCTGCTTCCCGAGCTTTCATCATTGCGACCCCTACAACACTCCAAACTTGGGTCCAGCCAATCAAAAACCGTGCCAGATCCGCGACTTGACGCGCCACTTTTTTAGGCCGTGGCTTTCGTTCCCGTTTTGCAAGTGCACCCGAAGGCGGACTTGTGGTTGACCGTCTGGTCAATGCGACAAGCCAAATCTGCCACAATAGGCTTCGTGTTGCGTTAAGGCCACACGTGAGATCCGTTGGTTCGAATTTACGGCTTGTCAGGAATTTGCGGGTCAGGAACGTCCTAGGGCAGGGCGGCGAATAGTGTTATTCCTCAATTCGAGGCTGGGTTTGCCTGCATTTCCAGAGTGCTACGGGTTTTTGGCGGGCGGTGTGCGTACGAGTGCTGTCGCTGTGAGTCATCGTGTCCGAGCCGTGCATTCTGCGCTGGCGTTTTGCGTCCATGTCGCAGCTCTACCGGTCCAACCCTTTATCGTAAGTATCCGTTATCCAGTCTGCTCAAGACAAAATTAGGCTTTGTTAACCTCTCGCGGGCACCATCGTGGTCATTCGCTTGGGGAAGACAAGCGCGGTGACTTCGCGGAAACAGACGTTGGGTCCGGCGCGGGCCGTCGAGGAGAGGATGGTATGCGGGTTCTTTTAATCGAAGACGACAGTGCAACCGCGCAGAGCATCGAGCTGATGCTGCAGTCTGAGGGCTTCAACGTCTACACAACCGATCTTGGTGAAGAAGGCGTTGATCTCGGCAAGTTGTATGACTACGACATCATACTCCTCGACCTCAATCTGCCGGACATGAGCGGTTACGAAGTTCTGAAAACCCTTCGGGTCGGCAAGGTCGGCACACCTATACTCATTCTCTCCGGTTTGGCCGGTATCGAGGACAAGGTTCGCGGGCTTGGGTTCGGCGCCGACGACTACATGACGAAGCCGTTCCACAAGGACGAGCTTGTCGCGCGGATCCATGCGATCGTGCGCCGCTCTAAAGGCCACGCCCAGTCCGTGATCGAGACGGGCGAACTTAAAGTCAATCTGGATACGAAGACTGTCGAGGTGCAGAACCAACGCGTGCATTTGACGGGTAAGGAATATCAAATGCTGGAGCTGTTGTCCCTCCGGAAGGGGACGACGTTGACCAAAGAGATGTTCCTCAATCACTTGTATGGCGGCATGGACGAGCCGGAACTCAAGATCATTGACGTGTTTATCTGCAAACTCCGCAAGAAATTGCAGGCCGCAACCGGCGGCAAGCACTACATCGAGACGGTTTGGGGGCGTGGCTATGTGTTGCGCGATCCGTCCGACGAGGATACGGCAGCTGCCTAAAGCGCAACGCACTTGCCTTTGGACTATCGAACAGCGGGTTGCCAAGTCACGGCGCCCGCTTTTCTATTGGTGCTAGGCCGTCAACAGATCGCAGGTTCGCATTTCATGGGACAACTTCGCGCCGGTATCGTTCCGGTCACGCCGCTGCAGCAAAACTGCACACTTGTTTGGGACGAGGACAGCAAGGACGGCGTTGTCGTTGATCCTGGCGGTGATGTGGATGCGATCATGTCCGCCGTCACCGACTCCGGGATCAAAATCACGGACATTCTGTTGACGCATGGGCATTTCGATCATGCGGCTGGCGCAGATGAGTTGCGCGAACGCCTCGGCGTCAAGGTTTCAGGCCCGCACGAAGCCGACCGGTTTCTGCTCGATGAGCTTGTACAATCGGGGGCCTCATACGGCATACGAGGTGCACGGAACGTCACGCCGGATCGATGGCTGGACGAGGGGGATGCGCTAGAGTTCGCTGGGCGATCGTTCGACATCTACCACTGCCCGGGGCATTCGCCCGGATCGCTCGTCTATGTCAGCACGGCGGACAAGTTTGCACTCGTCGGAGACGTCATCTTCCAAGGATCGATCGGGCGAACGGATTTTCCGTACGGAGACCATGACGCCCTGATCTCCGCGATCAAGACCAAGCTACTCCCGCTTGGCGATGACATCACATTCGTCTGTGGTCACGGACCGCCAAGTACACTTGGCGAGGAACGGCGAACCAACCCGTTTGTGTCCGGCAACTGATGTGCGCACCTGCGATGCGCGCAGTGAACTGAAACACGCGCATCGTAATAGTGTTGGGTGCCGACGCGCCTACCAGCCGAACTCAAATCGAAGCGGACGTCCGAATATGCTTACGTCGCTGGTCGATTCGTTGCCGGGGCCTGCGCCCTTGCGTGATTGCCAGAAATCGACAGTTTCAACGCGCAGCGTTTCTGAGCAGCTCTGACGGCAGTAAACCCAGGTGCCGCCGGGCAGGCGGACTTGCCGGCCAAGCCGCGTATGACGGACCGGCCCCCGGACGGTTCCGTTCCCGAAGTCGCTACGTGCTACAACATAACCGGCGATGCTGTTCTTGCGGGCAAGTACCGGGGTTGCAAGTGCACTGAAGACCAGGATGACAAGCATCAGTCCCATGATCGGTCGCATCTGTTGTCTCCTGCGATGAATCTCTAAACTCGCTTCTATCATCAACAATGTGACCCGAGAATTACCGGGTCGAGATGCGCGAACTCTGCCAGCGACTTGGCGCATCTCGGCCACGCCCAACCGCTATGCCGGCGCCTGGTTTCGCTCCTGTCTCGGCTACAGTAGGGTCGTGCGCCTGATCAAGCTCGCGCGGCCCGGCTGTGACGTCGCCGCCGGCACGACATTCACATGAACATGACACCACATGAACACGACATAGGATGGAAACGCGATGACAAACAAAGTGGCGCTTGTGACCGGGGCGGGCAGCGGAATTGGCCGCGCATCGGCTGTCGCTCTTCAGATGGCCGGCTACAACGTCGTGTTGGCCGGGCGACGCCAGGAAGAGCTAGAGAAAACTGCCGCAATGGGCGCACCGTCCGGCGGTCGTCTCTTACCTGTACCGACGGATGTAAGTGACGTCTCTGCCGTTCAGGCTCTGTTCCAGCGCACTCAGTCCGAGTTTGGGCGTCTTGACGTGGTCTTCAACAACGCCGGGATGGGTGCGCGGCCCGTACCCATGGAAGATCTTGAGGTGGCGGAGTGGAAGCAGGTCGTCGACGTTAATCTGACCGGCTGCTTCGTATGTGCACAAGAGGCGATCAAGATCATGAAAGCGCAGACGCCGATGGGCGGGCGTATTATCAATAACGGCTCGATCTCGGCGCATGCGCCAAGGCCGGATTCTGCGCCCTATACTGCCACAAAGCACGCCATCACCGGGTTGACGAAGTCGATCTCACTCGATTGTCGCAAGTACGACATCGCTTGCAGCCAAATCGACATCGGGAACGCGGACACCGAAATGGGCGGCCGCATGAAGCATGGCGTTCCTCAAGCCAACGGTGAGATCATGGCCGAGGCGGTCATGGACGTTGCGCATGTGGCGAGAGCTATTGTCTACATGGCCGAGCTGCCGCTTGATGCGAATGTCCAGTTCATGACGGTTATGGCAACGAAAATGCCATTTGTCGGCCGCGGCTGACGCGCTTGATGTGCGTCGCAAACCGGCGCAGCGTCCTGAGGCCCATGAGATTTCGATTTGACGAGGCCGCCGCGCAGGCGGTCTCATGCGAACGTTATGTCTTTATCGCGACATCTCTATCGCGACATCGCGATGCGGACACTCCGCAATGCCGTGCCGATCGTGCGGATTGCGACAACCTGAGATCCACCGGAGAAGGATATGTTGATCCGCCCGGATACGGTGCCGTTCACGCGCAATGCCAATTTGCCAGTTCGTGCTGAACCGCTGATCGCACCCGACGCATTGAAGGTCCGCTCCACCCAGCTTCCGGAGACGCGTCCGCCACGATAATTCAATTGGGAGCGGATCTCGATCTTATAGCTCGGTGCTGCACACCGAATGGCGAAGCCAAGTCTGCGGCCGTCTGACTTCGGATTGTAGTAGGCCCGACAGCTGATCCGCTCGACGCGACCGCTCGAGAGGCTAATGCGCCCGCGTCCGCGCCAGGACCCGCTCAAGTTCTTGAACGGAGAGGCCGAAGCAGGCTCAGACGCGACAATCGCGGTGCCCCATCCAAGTCCTGTCGCAAGAAGTGCGAGCGAACAGATCGTCGCGAAGAACCGGAGTCTCAGCATCGATAAAAAACCCTTTATCATCAGCAATGACGCAGTCGGCGCAAACCGCCTTTGGTTTATCAACGCGCCGGAAAATGCCAGTTGCTTTTGCGCCGCCCGAGTATTCGGTCGCCCGGTTCACGAGCCCAAATTTCAGAGCCATGTCTAGCAGGCGCCATGATGCACGTGAAGCACCGACAGAACACGTCGATGCGACAATTATCCCGATCCGCGGTGTCAGTTATGGGCAGATGTGATCGCACGGCGGCAGTTGAACCCAATCGAAACAAGCGGCATGCCGAAAACGCTGATGCAGCGATAGACGCGCTCGGTCCGGCCCGACGCCAAGCGACGGGCAACTGCAGCGTCGTTGGGCTCCAGACGCAATGATGGACCGAACGCCAGTGCGATCATGACCAAGTCCGGTGTTTGCGGGTCATTTGGAGTCGCCGCTGCGCGCTTGGACACGATTGCCGTTGCTGCGCCGATAATCCCAAAAGAAACTAACAGAATTGCAATTTGATGAGCCAGCCGCATCGCCCCCTCCGCCTCCTGATCTTGTCGCGGAAGGTAAGTGATTCGCGTCCGTCTCCGGGGTTAACAGATGCCTAACGGCACGCCGATTGTGCGGGTCTGTGATCAGAAGTCCGCAGCCTTGAAACTGAGCGCCACAGTCCATTTCGGCCGGCGAATGCAACGCTCCAAAGGGCTTCAAACGCAAGAAAGCCCCGACAAAATGTCGGGGCCTCGAGAGAGAGCAGCCTTCAGATTGCTCGACAACCTGGCAGCTGTAAGTCGGTCAGATACGTCAGAATTACTTCGTGACGGTCTGAGCCGGAGCGACTTGAGCGCCAAGGCCCATCGGCTCCGGAGCTTCACGACGGCATGCGCTGATGGCAGTCGCCGTAGCAAGAAGCGCGACTACAAAAAGTGTGCCCCGATTTTTCATTGCCGAGATCTCCAGTGACAGTGTTTGCACGGTCGAAGTAGACGTGCGTTGCTGATGGAGATCAAGGACGATCCAGGTCCGGCCGAGCCGTGGACGCACGAGTGGTGCCAGTCGGCAACAAGCGTTCAGGCGAGCTTAACCATCGGCATTCTAGCTTGTGGCCGAGCTGCACCGGTGCCTGTCGATTTCGTTTTCCACGGTTTCACCATTGGTTGAGCGGACTTGCGCGCGGCCGGCCAGCTTCTCAAACTTTGGCCAGTTCAGTTCATCAATAGCCGATGGGGCAGGGAATCCGCATGCGAAGCAGACTGTGGACGAAAATGTTGGCGACTGCGGTCGCGCTTGCTTCACTCTTTGCGAGCATATCGGCGGCGCATGCCGCCACAGTTGTCGCGAAAGTCGATCTGTCGCGCCAACGCATGAATGTGTATGTGGACGGACGAAAAAAGTACACGTGGGTCGTTTCCACCGGCAGACAAGGTTGGCGGACGAAGCCCGGTGTGTACACGCCGTACAAGATGAAGCGGCACTACTACTCCAAGAGATGGCGCATGTCGCTGCCGTACCTGATCTGGATCGGCGGAGACGGAACGGCCGTTCACGGTACGACTTACGCGGGTCGCCTCGGACGTCCTGCGTCACACGGTTGTATTCGGCTGAGCATCAGAAATGCAGCCAAGTTCTACCGGCTGGTGGAACGTCATGGCATGTGGGGCACACGCGTTGAAGTCGTGAGATAAGGCGTCGTGCGATAAGGCTTGATGCCGTCGGCGTTGGGGTCGTTGGCGTGTCCGGGCATCACCTTCTGGTGGTTGTGCGGACACTGTCTCAGGTCCGGGCCGGCTTTGGTCCATATTATCTCTTTTACATGCAGGCGCCGTTCGGACATGGATGATGTCGGACGGCGCTTTTTTTGCCTGATCTCAAGGCTGAAGCCGGTCTCGATCTCTCGAGGCGGCAGGACACAACCAGCGCGCGTCACGCCATACAAGGAGAGCTGCTCGTGTCGTCATCCTCGAAAAGCGGTGGTTTCGTGCTGGGCTTCATGACCGTTTTGATGACGGTAGTGGGATTTGTTGTCTTGCTGATTTGCGAGCTGATCGCGGCCATGCTCGTCTACGGTTATCTGAACCTGGCACATACCAATCTGTTCGGGTGGCTGGTGCGCCAGTCGCGTAGTGTTCTTGATGTGGTTGCCTACGGGATCGAAGGCTTCTTCCCGTCCTCCGCCAACCAGGTTTATGCAACCGTATTCGGTGAGCTTGGGCCGAAATCCATTCTGTTGCTGCTGACCGGTTTGGTGGTCGGTGCGTTCTTCCGGCTAATTATCTGGGCGATCGTGCGCGCGATCCATGGTCGCGGTCATCACGCCGCGTAACCTACGGTTGGCCTGCGCCAAGAGCGCCCTGCGGACTGTACCGGCAGGCGCCCGTTTCGCGATGAGGGCCACCGCCTCAACAGTCTGACATCTTACGCACCGGCACAGTTGTTGCCGGTGTTTTCCGTTGGCGACTACCCGCATAGTAACCGCGATGAAGGAGTTTTTGTGTAGTTTGAGCCTATGAAACAGATTATTGCACTGAGCCTCATTTTTATATCGACTGCCAGTGCCCAGGCAGCTGATGCCACAACGATTGTTCCGCCACCCGCGGCGTCGCCGCTACGCCAAGGGGATCCCGATTGGATCGCGCGCGCGTACGGTCAGCCGGCGCTCTCATATCTCGAAAGCCTGGCTGGCAAGCGGAACTATCTCGCGCCGAGCCAATTGGACCCGCGTTTCACGACCGCGCTCTATGTCAATGCCGCCGCGCGAGGTTCGCGTGCGCAACGGATGTTTGTGCTCCATCGTTCGAACGTTGGTGAGCCATGGCGGCTCGGGATGTGGGACCGCACGTACTGGTCGCGCAAACGCCTGCCGAAGTCGGTTCCGCCGCCATACAGCTGGAAGGTCTCGACCGGGCGCCATTACCTCGGGGATCAGCGCTCCGGCCCGACGCCGCTTGGCGTTTTCGGTCTCGACGAGCGCAAGGGACGGGTCCGGTCAGGGTATCATGCGCCCGGCATGATCCATGTCGCGTTTTTTGACCTGCACTATCGCAGCGGTCGCCGTTCCGGCGTTGCATTTCACGGGACGACGCGCGGCCGCTACAGCCGTCTCGGTCGGATCGACAGCCATGGCTGTATCCGGATGACGCAAACCAATGCCCTCGCGCTCATCAAACGCCTGCAAGGTCGCGACGGCGTGCTGTCCTCAGACGTGCGCTGGGGACCGGTTCCACGTTATTGGACGCGTGAGCGCTATGGTGTGCGGCGCGGATACCGGCGCAACGGCCGATCTTTTGCCATTGGGTCAGCGCGTCAGCCGAAACGGCTTGCGACACTCAAGGCCCGAAATGTCACGACTGACGTTCTCACGGATAATGTCGTCGCCTCGCGACCGCGCGTGCTGACGAAGACTGGCTACCGTGCCGTCGTAGTCGTCTTTAAGGACTAATGCGTGTTGTTTTCGCTTGTTTTCGCTCACGGGCTATTCCGGCCTTTGGCCGGGCCCTCCGCGCGGGCGGCGCAACGCACCGGGCCGCATTCGCGGCCTGGGGTGCCCGACGGCTGGCCCGCGCTCAAGTAGCGAGCGCTTGTCGCGAGCGGTAGCGCACGTCAGGACTCCCGCGAGCCTGCGAGCGTGCGAACAGCGCAACGAAAGACCGGCGCCTTTGCCCACAAGGGCGACTTCGACGGATCTCCGACTCGCCTATTGCGTCTGCTCACGGCATCGTGCGCGTCAACGTTGCGCGATCAAGTTGTCCAGGAGCAGGGACGCGAATGCAGGATAAACCCGGAACGTTCGATCTCTACGATAAACTGCCGCCGCTACCCGTGCCCACATTGTCGGAAACGTGCGAGCGCTATCTGGCCACCGTTGCGCCGCTGGTCGACGACGAGACCTACCGACATGTCGCGGCCGCGGTTGGCGAACTTCAAACTGCTGGTGGGGTCGGGCAGCAGTTGCAGGCCGCACTTGAAGCGCGCGCCGCCGCGCGGGACAATTGGCTTGTCGGGTGGTGGGAAGATGCGGCCTATCTCAAGTGGGCGACACCCCTTCCGATCAACTCGTCAATCGGGATTTCCGGCGATGCCCGGATTGCAACGGGAGACCAGGCAGCGCGCGCCGCCGAGGTGACGCACGGCGCTGTCGATTTCTATCTGGCAATCCTCAATGAGACATTTCCGCCGGAGGTTCAGCGCAACGGCGCGCCGTTCGATATGTCGCTACTAAAGCGGTTCTTTGCGACCAATCGAATGGCCGGAACGGAAACCGACAGGATCGCGACCTTTTCCCCGCAGGAGAGCCGCCACATCGTCGTGAACCGGGACGGGCACTTGTTCCGGTTCGATGTTCTGGATGCCGAACTGAAGCCGCTGTCTCAGAGCGATTTGATCGCGCAGTTCCGTCGGATTATCGAAGCTGCCGACTCGCATACGGGCGCGGCGTTGCCGATGGGCGCGCTAACTGCGCTTGACCGTCGGCAGTGGTCACGTGCGCGCGACCTGCTGACGCATGAGGTCAACAACCGACTGGTTCTTGACGCCCTGGAACGCGCGCTCTTTCACGTCGCGTTGGATCGGGAGTCGTACCCGGATTTCACAAGCCTTGGGCATGCCGGCCTACATGGCGCACCGGGACATCGGTGGTTCGATAAGGCGTTGACGCTTGTGGTCGATGCCCAAGGTCGCTTCACACTTCACGGCGAGCACTCTCCGGTTGACGCCGGCGCCTGGTGCCCGTTGCTGGATCGGATCGCCGCACCGACCGGCGAGTTTGTCGACGCCGCAACTACCAGCCAACCGGAGCCGAGAGCGCTCCATTTCACGATGCCGGCGCTTCTGGCTGATGACGCGCTCGACCAAGCCGTTGCAACGATCCAAAGCGCGATTGATGATCTGGACTTCAAGGTGATCGCGTTCGCGGACTTCGGCAAGGAGCTGATCAAGACCTTCAAGATGGGGCCGGATCCCTTCCTCCAAATGGCGTTTCAGTTGGCCTACTGGCGCCTTCATAAGCGAACGCCGAAGACCTACGAATCTGCATCCACGCGATCCTGCCGGCTCGGGCGAACGGAAACGATCCGGGTCGCCTCGCCGCAGTCGAAGGCGCTTGTCGCAGCCTTTGATGACCCGGCGCGGACGGTCGATGAAAAGCAGGAACTGGCGCAAGCCGCCTTCGCTGAGCACTCGGTCCGCGGGCGTGACGCGTCAGCAGGGTACGGCGTTGACCGGCATTTGCTGGGACTGGCTCTGATCGCGAAGGAGACAGGTATTGCGGACGCCGATTTGCCGCGCCTGTTTTCGCTCCCTGTTCATACTCTCGGCTGGGAGTTGACGACGGCGCAAGTGCCGCTTGCAACCGCCTTCGTCAATCATTTTGGGCCTGTCATGCCGGACGGTTACGGCGTTGCTTATGTCATCAAGCCCGACAGTTTCGCGCTGTCAGTCTCAAGTTTCAAGTCATCGGTCGTGACGGACAACGAGGGTTTCGTTTCGCACATTGAGCAGGCGCTGCGCGACATGCGGGCGCTTCTATCAGCCGGGACCTGATGGCATACGGGTTGGCCAACTCAGTATTATTATGTCCCGTCGCCACCGTCCTGGGCTTGCGGTGTGTGCTCGTCCGGCCAGCCTTCGGTTTGTCTGAGGGCCTCCGCGACGACGATGCCGGCGGCAACCGCGACGTTCAGTGAGCGCGCGTTCGGTGCTATCGGGATTCGAACGCGTGCGTCAGCAACTGCATGGATGTCGTCCGGGACGCCGCTGCTTTCCCGCCCAAGCAACAGCATGTCAGATGGCGCAAAGGCGAAGTCCGTATGCCGCATGTCGGCTTGGGTCGTGAGAAGCACGAGGCGCGTATCGGCTCGCGTTGCCAAACCCCGGTGGAATGCCGCCCAACTGATGTGGCGATGCAACTGAACGGAGGCGAGATAGTCCATGCCGGCACGCCGAAATGCCCGATCCGAAACATCAAATCCCGCGGGCCCGATCAGGTCGACTGAAACATCAAAACAGGCGGCGAGGCGCAGAATCGTGCCCGTATTCTGGGGAATATCCGGCTGATAGAGGACCAGGCGCATCAGAGCCTCTCTCAGTATCATCTGCGCGGGGGCCGGTGCTCGCTTCGAAAAGCTCACAGTGCTTGACCAAACGTCGCGTTGAACCACCGCAGGGTCAGTGCGAAAAGACGCGGGGCAATCAGCGTCATCGCTATACATCGCGATTGACTATAATAACTTGGCATCGCACGTCACCCAAGCGTAGACCATGCTGGGCCGATTCGGATTTGCAGGAGGGGACTTTGGCCACTGAAACCCATGAGGGCATCACGCGCCGTGATATGCTCGTTCTGGCGGGACCGGCATTTTTCGCAGTCGGCGGTGCTGTCAGCCTCTGGCCGTTCATTGATCAGATGAACCCTGATGCGAATGCCGTCGCACTTTCCACGATCGAAATTGACGTGTCCCCAATTGAATCCGGACAGGCGATTACGGTTATGTGGCAGGGTAAGCCGGTTTTCATCCGAAATCGTACCGAGGAAGAAGTCAGTCAAGCCAAGGCCGTTCCGTTAGCTGACCTTCCAGATCCACAGTCGGACGCCCAGCGTACG
>JBCCOV010000106.1:0-16848 GCA_039039985.1 Pseudomonadota bacterium
CAACCATCAAGCATCGCCGCGCGCTACGAGATCGGAATAGCCGGCATTAACGTTGGCCGATTTACCTTTGAGGCGAACACGACGAAACGCGGGTATCGTCTCAGCGGCCGCGGTGAAGTCAAAGCTCTGTTTGGCGCCTTCAAGTGGTCGGGCCGGTTGAAGTCCCACGGTCGTCTCACACGCGGCGGACTGACGCCCACCGGCTACGAGCATCAGTTCAACTCGAAGCGAAAGATCCTGTTCAAAACCAAGCGCAAAAAACGCGACGTCAAGATGGGGTTCGAGCGCGGGCGTGTCGTCGCGCTTGATGTGTCGCCGCCCGCCAAGACGAAAGGGCGCGTGCCGTTGTTGGAAAAGCACCTGCGTGGCGTATTGGATCCGATGTCGGCCATCTTAATGTTGTCGCGTCTCGATGGCGAAAACCCTTGCCGACGAAAAGTTGAAGTTTTCGATGGGAAGACCCGGTTTCGGCTCGTATTGAGTTACAAGGGGCGGCAACGCGTCCGCGGCCGTGGCGCTGAATTCGACTATACGTGTGGCCTGCGCTATGTCCCGGTTGCCGGCCATAAGCGGAAAGACGAGGAAACCGAGCATGTTGCAAATAATGGCGACATCTCCATCGTGCTGCGGACGTTCCCGGCGTCGAAGTTGGTTGTGGCGCGTGAGGTTAACATCTCGACGGTCGCAGGTACGGCCTTTGCACGCGTGACCCGCGTCGATATGGTGACGACGGACCGGCGAAAGGTCGCGCTGATGCGATAGCTATGCGCCGATTGACTAATCAAGAATGTGTTGGGATGAGATCCTGAGAATGGGTTGAAGTAGACGGACGGCGATGGTCAACAGTGATACTAGCGGTGAAATAGCCGTCTGTTGCCGGCAATAAGTGCATTTCTCCCGAATTTGCGCTTTGCCGTGGCTTGATCTTGTCGCCCCGGTCTGCAATCCCACAACAAACCGAGCGGAAGGCCAGAGGAAGTGGGCATGGAAGCGTCGGCGCGTAGCCGCAGTGTCACCGCTGTTCTTGGACCAACAAACACCGGCAAGACCCATCTTGCGATCGAGCGCATGCTGTCGCACGACACGGGTATGATCGGCCTGCCTCTGCGGCTGTTGGCGCGGGAAGTTTACGACAAGATTGTCGGCCGTGTTGGCGCCGAGCAGGTTGCGTTGATCACAGGCGAAGAGAAGATTAAGCCCGAAGGCGCCCGGTTTTGGGTGTCCACCGTTGAGGCTATGCCGCGCGAGATTAATGTCGATTTTCTCGCAATCGACGAGATCCAGCTCGCGGCCGATCCCGAGCGCGGACATACATTCACCGATCGCCTGTTGCACGCGCGCGGCCAGGTCGAGACGTTGCTGCTTGGCGCCGGCACCATGCGCGAGGCGATCACGGATCTGGTCCCAGGGGCGAATTTCGTCTCCAGGCCCCGGCTGTCCAAACTCACATACACGGGACAAAAAAAAATTACCCGGCTGCCGGATCGGTCCGCCATCGTTGCGTTTTCCGCGAACGAAGTTTACGCGATTGCTGAGCTGATCCGGCGGCAGCGTGGCGGTGCGGCCGTCGTGATGGGCGCACTGTCGCCGCGAACGCGCAATGCACAGGTTGCGCTGTATCAGTCTGGCGACGTTGATTATCTGGTTGCGACTGATGCCGTCGGGATGGGTCTCAATCTCGATGTCGATCACGTCGCGTTTGCTGCGGTTCGGAAATTTGATGGGCAGAACCACCGCAATTTAACCCCGGCTGAGCTTGGCCAGATTGGCGGCCGTGCCGGGCGTCACTTGAATGACGGCACGTTCGGTGTAACGGGCGATGTCGAGCCGTTCGAAAACGAACTCGTCGAGCAACTCGAGAACCACCACTTCGAAGCGATCAAGACCTTGCAGTGGCGGGCGCGCGATCTCGATTTCTCGACGCTTGAGAACCTGCGCGAGAGTTTGCGCCGAGGCGCCGACGTACCGCGGCTGATCCGTGCACGGATGGCCGATGACGTGATCGCGCTCGAGACGCTGAGTTCGGACGATGAGGTGCGCAAGCAGGCATCGACGCGGAACGCCGTCACACTCCTATGGGACGCTTGCCAGATTCCGGATTATCGTAAGATCTCGTCTCAGAACCATGCCGAGTTGGTTGGCCGCATATTCAAGGATGTCATCGGCCAGGGCGTCATTGATGAAGATTGGTTTGCACGTCAAGTCGCCTTCTCGGACCGGACAGATGGCGATATCGATACCCTGGCCAACCGGATTGCGCATATCCGGACCTGGACGTTCATTTCAAATCGCCCGGACTGGTTGAAAGACCCCGCTCACTGGCAAGGCCGGACGCGCGAGATCGAAGACAATCTGTCGGATGCCTTGCATGAGTGTCTAACGCAGCGGTTCGTGGACAAACGAACGAGCGCGTTGATGAAGGGCATGCGCGTCAAGGACGAGCTGACGGCGAACATTGGCGAAGATGGCGCTATTCAGGTCGAAAACCATTTCGTCGGTCGCTTGGCTGGGTTCCGATTCCTGCCCGACACGCGGGCGGAGGATCTTCACGGCAAAGCCGCGCGCAACGCTGCCGCACAAGTCCTTGGCAAAGAGCTGACGATGCGTGTTCGGCGGGTCGCGGCCGCCAAGAACGAGGCGTTTGGAGTTTCGCCGACGGCCCAGGTTACGTGGCGCGGCGAAGAGATTGCGTGCTTGCGGTCGAGCGACGATCCGCTCAAGCCCCGCCTGGAAGTCTTGTGCGACGAGCACCTCCAGGCCACCGATCGCGAAAAGGTTCAGACACGCGTTGAGACGTTCATCAACGATATTGTCTCGGAACGGCTGAAGCCGCTGGTTGAGCTCTCGAAGGACCAGGAAATCACTGGCCTTGCACGTGGCATCGCGTTTCAGTTGATCGAGAACTTCGGGATGTTGCGCCGTGAGACGGTGGCCAACGATATCAAATCACTCGACCAGACGGCGCGCGCTCAGTTGCGGCGGTATGGGGTGCGGTTTGGCGCCTTTAACATTTTCTTCCCGGCACTGCTGAAGCCGGGCGCCGCTGAACTGCTGCGCGCCCTTTGGTTGCTCAAGAGCGGCGACGCGTCAGGCTTGGACGCAGCAAGCCCGCCCGAGCCGCCGCGCCCGGGTTTGACGTCCTTGCCCGCGGAACCGTCGTTGCCAGACGCGTTCTACGCAGTCAGCGGATTCCACGTCTGCGGTCCACGCGCGGTCCGTGCTGATATGCTCGAACGGCTTGCCGATCAGATTCGCGTCCTCGTAACCTGGCGGCCCAAGGCCGACAAGCTGGAGGATGGACCACCGCGCGGCGCGACCGGCGATGGCGGTTTTACGGTGACGCCGGAGATGATGTCGATCCTCGGATGCTCGACTGAGGAACTCGGCGAAGTTCTGCAAGCGCTCGGATTTCGTTCGGAGAAGAGGCCGCGGCCGAAGCCGGTAGTTGTCACCGCAGCCGATGAAGACACGGCCGCAGTCCCGTCGGCCGCAACGCCCGATGATGCTGCGCAAGATGGCGCGGCGAATGCCTCAGACTCCGAATCGTCGAATGCCACCAACGGCGCGGAGACACCGGCTGCCTCCGAGCTGCCGGCCTCTGCCGGCGATAACGAAGCAACGGCTGTCACGGCGGCTCAGGACGACACCAGCACTGTTGAGCCGAAACCAGCTGAAGATGAGGCGGCAGTAGCGGTCGCGATGCCGGCTGAGAGCGATCCGTTGGCGGAAACGCCAAGCGCGTTGCCACAGACTGCTGACACACCGGACGAGGGCGTTGCAGCCGAGGCCTTAGAGCCGGCCATGGCCGCCGCCACTCAAGAAGATCCGGCCACAACGACCGTCGATAGCGCTGAGCTACAGACACAGAGCGCGGAAGCTGAGGCCGTTGAAGCTGGCACTGAAGAAGAAGCCATGATTGAGGTCTGGCGGCCGCGACGCCGTAGTGAGCGGGGGCCGCGGCACGACGGCCGGCGCCGCGGTCGAGCGCCCGGCGCACGTGGCGGGGCCGACCGTCCGTCCGGCGATCGCGAGCAAGGTGGCGGGCGGCAGCGCGGGCATGGCGGCCGGCGGCATGGACAAGGCACCCAGACTCAACACGCATCAGATCACACGTCCGGAGTTGGGCGAGGCCAAACAGCGTCTGGCAGTGACGCTGCAAGCGCGCCATCAACACAGACGTCTCAGGCGGCCGAGGGATCGGAACGCTCTGGTGGTCGGTCCGAAACGCGGGATCGACGCAACCGCCAGCCCAGCGACAACCGCGGTGGTCGTGATCGCAATCGCAAGCAAAGACGTGGCGGCGACAGAGACGGGCAGCGGGTCACAAGCGCCGGTCCGAAGGCGAAAGGTAAAGGCGTGGATCCGGACTCACCGTTCGCTGCGCTCGGCGCGTTGAAGCAGGCGCTCGAGCAGCAAATGTCCGACGATAACAAGCCATCATAGAGCGACTGTTATCCGAATGCTGGGGTGAAGCCCTTGGGGGGAGATTGCCGGAGTGGAGTCGCAGCGCCTTGACAAGTGGTTGTGGTATGCGCGCGTCGCGAAGACGCGCACACTGGCCGCTAATCTGGTTCAGGCCGGTCGTGTCCGTGTCAACAGCGAAAAAACCGTGAAGACGAGCTTTGCGTTGAAAGTCGGCGACGTGGTGACCATCTCCGTACGTGGCGTTGTCCGAGTTCTCAAGGTTGCCGCGTCCGGAAGTCGACGAGGGCCGGCGCGCGAAGCTCAGCTTCTGTATGAAGATCTCAGCCCCGGTCGCCATCCGGCATCATCGGTTAGTGACGGGGACCGGGCAGATCCGGGAACGGCAGACAGTTACCAGCTCGCGACGCCGGTTGCTGCGAAGCGCGCACCAGGTGCAGGACGGCCAACCAAGCGCGATCGCCGGTCGACAGACCGATTTCGCAGGACGTCAGCGGATCCGTCAACTTCGGACGATTAGTAGGTGCATACGAACCGTCGCCGGATATAACACCTGCTTCCGAATGAGGGAGTTGCTCAGTCTGCGCGGATCGCGATACGGGATAGTTGCGACAACCTGCCGAGGTGCATGGACCTAACACCAGGCCATAAGCAGCATGACTGATAGGGCCGGCCAACTGAGCCCGCACCTGAATGCGAGTTCCGCGCCACGCGACTGCGACTGGCGAACGCAAGATTGGGAGCGAATGTGTAGATGACCTACGTCGTCAAAGACACGTGCATCAAATGCAAATTCACCGACTGCGTGGAAGTCTGCCCGGTAGACTGTTTTTATGAAGGTGAGAATATGCTCGTCATCCATCCTGACGAGTGCATCGATTGTGGCGTTTGTGAGCCCGAGTGCCCAATTGATGCCATAAAGCCGGACACGGAGCCCGGTCTTGAGAAGTGGCTGGAAGTCAACCGAGAGTATGCCGAACGCTGGCCGAATCTCACGTCGAAACGTGACCCTCTACCGGATGCCGATTCCTATCGTGATCGGGCCGGAAAGTTCGAGGAGTTCTTCTCGCCGAAGCCAGGCGAAGGCGACTAGATTGCGCGTCTGTCTTTAGCACCTGCTCGGCCGATACGTGCGCGATGCATATTGTCAGACTGTTGGTAACTCAGATTCAAAACGCGCCTTTCTGAGACGACACTCAAGGCAGAGCGAACGCACTCCGTCACATGCATTGCACGCGTCGGTTGATATGTTCCGCATGTGCAAAACAGGGTAAACGCGCGAGTAGGTATGTCAGTTCATGATTGCGTTGTGAATGCGCGACGCCGTGCTTCATTTTCCGTTTCAACTGTGGTATAGGAACCAAACTGGATTGTTGCACAGCGCGAGATGCCATGCGCGGTTTGAAAAATGGGCTGCCCCGAGAAATCCGCTTTCGGGGTCCGTGTCGTTACTGCTCGTTCGCAAGCTTAGTGCGAGCGCGACCATATCCAGGTTTAGATCGCAGTAGCCCAGGGGCTAGAGACATCTAGCAGCATGGCGAAACACATCGCGACCCAATCAAGTCGCACATATTTCGTATTCGTGACAAGTCGTTCATAGGCTGGATGCGTCCGGTCTGTCGTAGCGTGGAAAGGTGGTGGGAATGGCACAGAAACCAAAAGCGACCGCAAAAAGTGGCGCAAAGAAGACAACTGCGGCCAAGTCAACCTCTTCGGCTACGAAGAGCGTTCAGAAAGCCGCAGCTGCGAAGGCGTCGTCGACAAAATCGTCACCTGTGAAAACTGCAACCGCGGCGAAGGCGAAATCCCGAACGGCGGCCGCGGCGAAGGCGTCGACGAGTACAAGTGCGAAAAAGCCGGCAACGGCGAAGGCGAAATCTGCGAACCCCGTGGCGACAAAGGCAGCGTCTGCAAGGTCCGCGGGATCGGCGAAGGCGTCGGCTAAAGCGTCTGGGACGACCAAGGCCGCGACAGCGAAGCGCACAGCTGCGAAAGCGGCAGGCGATGCAGCAGCGACGGAAGCCACGTCAAAAGCCGCACCAAAATCGTCACCGCGGACAAAGGCGGCGAAGGTCTCGGCTGAGCGGAAAAAGTCGTCTGCCGTCGGCACGAGCCGGTCTGCAAAGCCGTCGGCCGGAAACACGGCGGCAGCAAAAGGCGCCTCGTCAGCTAACTCCAAGCCGCGGATGTCGGTTGGTGCGCCTTTGCAGGTTGGTCGTGGTACGGCAACGGTCGCGACGGCTGCTGTAAAGCCGGCACCTGCGCAGCGTAAATCTGCACCGCTTCCGGAAGCCGAGGCCCCGGTCGAGAAGAAGTCTGTCAATACACGTCACGGCTTCAAGTTGCACGAGTACGTGGTGTATCCGTCGCACGGCGTCGGCCAGATCGTCGGGATCGAGGACCAGGAGATTGCCGGCATGGCGCTGGAGCTCTTCGTCATTACGTTCGAAAAGGACAAGATGACGTTGCGTGTCCCGACGTCGAAGCTGGAAAGCGTCGGCATGCGCAAGCTTGCGCAGGGCGAAACACTTCAGAAGGCACTCGACACGTTGAAAGGCCGCGCGCGTATCAAGCGGACGATGTGGAGCCGTCGCGCGCAAGAGTATGAGGCCAAGATCAACTCCGGAGATCTGATCTCGATCGCCGAGGTCGTAAGAGATCTGTATCGGTCGGAGACCCAGCCTGAGCAGTCCTATTCGGAGCGCCAGCTTTTCGAAGCCGCTCTTGATCGGATGTCTCGGGAAATTGCTGCTGTCGAGAACTTGGACGAGCGCGGGTCAACGCAGCGCATCGTCGACATACTATCGAAGAGCGCAAAGAGCCGTAGGGCTGCAGCTGACGAAGAAGCAAGCCGCGAAGACAATGCGGGTGAAGTGGCGGCAGCCTGACGAGACTTGACCAAATTGCTATTGCACCGCTGAGCCAAACGTCGGCTGGGATTATGGTGCGCAAAGCGGATCACTAGAGACGCCATTCCACCCGGGTCGTTCTTACACGGCCCGGGTGATTTTTTTCGTGCGCTCGGGCGTCAACTTGCTGCCTGCGGGGTGGCGAGCCTGTCCGATCGCGCAGCTCAATTTGGTGTGTGTGGCGAATCTCGATGTAAGGACCGCCGTACCGTTCCACCCAACCGCGTACGATCACGTTGCGGCCTTCAAATTGCTTCGGGTCGATCGCTGCCCGGCGAAAGTACCGCATTTGGCGTTTGCTGATCGCTGCGGTGAAATCTCGACGCCAGTCCTTGCCAAAGTTCAGAAAGTACCGGCCGCGTACATTCTTGACGCTGACAACGCGGCCTTTCACGAGCTGGAATGTGCCTTGAAGCTTGAGGAGATCGGCGGTCTTCTTGGCCCGCCGGATCCGGTACGCGGGCAAGCTCCACACCCCCTTGCCGGACCGACGCGCAGATGCTTCCGCCTTCGACAGCGCGGTCGCGCATGTGGATCGCAAACGGTCGGGATCGAAACGGGCGAGGCCGCGCGTGACGAGTTCCTGCTGCAGCCAGAGCTGCCGGCCGTTCGAGCCGCGCAGCAGTACGTGCCCGCGGCGGTGGCCGTAACGATCTCGGCGCCCCTTGAAGATGATCTCGGCTTGTGCGCCAACCACAAGGCTGGCGATGTCCTGCTTGGATTGCGATGCAATCGGCCAGGTGCCGCCAGCAACGCCAGGTGCGTCTGATCCATGGGGCGGGAGTGCGCCCGTGAGCGAGACGACCGTTCCGTCATCAAGGACCAAAGTATCGGCATCGCGCAGTCGGGCGATAACTGCCGGTTGCCGACGCCGCCCCGACAAGCACGTTCGCTTGCGACCGCTTCGCAAGTGCGCGCTTGGGGCTTTGCGCCTTGGCTGCGCCGAGTTGGCGCGAGAGGAAGGCGGCGAGGCTTCAGCCCGCACCGTCCCGCCACCAGGTGTGGACATAATTGTACTGCTGAAAGCCAACGCCAGCGGCACGCAACGACGAACGACATACGACAGACTGCTGATCATACAATGTGATTTACATCAGCATGCGTCATAAAATCAACTGGTGATTGCGGCACGCATGCCGGAGGCGGCAGCGCGGCCGCCTGCCATCATGAACGTAAGGTCTGAGCCGCAAAGAACCATGCGCATGCCCATGTTGATGTAAGGCGCAGCCGTGTCCGGTGTGTAGATCCCGCCCATCGCCGGATGTTTGCCGTGCTTGCGGCACGCTGCAATCACGCTCTGGTAAGCGTCAAAGACCATCTGATGCCCGTACTGGCCGGGAATGCCCAACTCGATACAGAGGTCGTTCGTCCCGATCAGGAGAACGTCAACACCAGGCACAGCAGCGATCGCTTCCGCATTCGCCACCGCTTCCGCAGACTCGATCATCATAACTACCAGTGTTGAGCCGTTGATCGCTGCGACGACGTCGTCTGTTGGGTGCGTTGCGAAGCCAAGCTGCGGCAGTGCGCCTGTCATCGATCGGCGACCGTCTGGTGGATACCGGCAATACGATGCGAGCCGCGCCGCCGTTTCAGCGTCGTCGACGTGTGGGAACACGATGCCCTGAGCGCCGCCGTCAAGCGCGCGCGCTGCGTGGTGCTGCTCAAATCCCGGAACGCGGAGGATTGGCGCAATTCCCGCGTCCAATGCCGCGACGGCAATCTGGGATGCGGTATCGATATGCATCGAATTGTGCTCGAGGTCGATGAACAGCCAGTCGAAGCCGACGAGCTTCATGGCCTTGCCGACATCCACGGTTCGCGACTGACGAAGCCCCACACCAAGCACGAAATCGCCGGCTTCGAGTTTCGACTTCGCAACATTCTCTACTGCGACCATACGATTGTGCCCCTGCTCGTGTCTCGGTTCGCAATTGCAGCGCGTTTTGACGCTCCCTGCAACGGGACGCTGCTCTGCCGGAAACGCAATGCTGCTTTGCATGCGTGAAACCATGATCCAACAATTCGACAATTGATGCCTATGCCGAAGGAACAATTAGGATTTTGGCCTCGACGCTTCGCAATCGCGCGGCTAACCTCATCGATGATCTAAGACAGGCTGCAGCCTGCAGGATCTGCGAGAGGAAACGCAAAGGGTGCTGAATGTTGCAAAGCGCGATACGCGCTGTCCGGTCGTGCCATGCGCTCGACTGCACCGCTTACAGTTATAGCCCCGAACGTTCCTCTCAAACGCGACCACAGCATTCGGCTGTGGTCCGTGGTAGGTGTTGTCGCGAATATCTCAGATACATTTGGGAGGACGAAGGATGCGAGGATTAGCTGCGGCCGGAGCCGCGCTCGCGTTAGTTGCTATGGTTGCTACCGGGGCAGAGGCGCGCACGTTGAAAGTGCAGGCCAGCTCCAAGTCGGGTGACTGGGCGCACCGCTACATGACGGACACGTGGGCGAAGAAACTTGAGGAGATGAGTGGCGGCAAGCTCAAGATCGAAGTGCTTGCGACCAAGGCTGTCGTACCCCACCGGGAAACCATCGATGCCGTTGCGAACGGAATTCTCGATGGCGACTTGAATGCCGTTTCATACTTTTCTGGTCGCGATCCGGCGTTCGCAATCATCGGTGACCTGATTGCGGCTTACGACACGGTTGACCAGGTCCGTACGTTCTGCATGCACGGTGGCGGCAAAGAAATCCTCCAGAAACTGTACGACAAGTACACGAACGGAAAACTTCACGTCATCGGCTGCGGCGCCTATGCGAAAGAGGCCCTGGTTTCCAAAAAACCGATCCGCAGCGTTGCCGATCTTAAGGGCGTAAAGATCCGGTCTCCGGAAGGTTTGGCCGCAGAGGTGTTCCGCCGTGCGGGTGCCTCGCCGGTATCGCTGCCGTTTTCTGAGGTCTACACGGCGCTGGAAAAAGGCCTGATCGATGCTGCTGATGCCTCGGCATTCGTAAACAACGAAGCGTCCGGTATGCACAAAGTTGCGAAGTACCCGATCTACCCAGGCATCCACTCGATGGCGGTTTTGCAATTCGTTGTGAACAAGAGCCTTTGGGAAAAGCTGTCACAAAACGAAAAGACTGCGCTCGAAGTCTGGTACTCGGCAGCTTATGACGCGATGCGCCGCGATGCTGGTCTACAGGACCGGAAAATTGCAGGCAAGTACGCAGACGGAAAGGACGTCACCGTCGTCGACTGGACGAAGGCGGAGCGCGCGAAATTCCGTGAAATCGCAGTCGGCGCGTGGAAGGACTTTGGTGCGAAAACGCCATTGGCTAAGGAAGCGCTTGATGCGCACCTGACGTACATGCGCAGCATCGGCCTGCTCAAGTCAGACTAATCCAAGCGATGTCATATTGCCGGGGCTGTTTGGCCCCGGCGTTTCAGTTTCCAATCCCGATAATTGTTGATGCGCCCAATCGGTTGGCTAGCGTCGCAATGAAGTCGAATGCAGAGGTTCGGTATGGTCGCCGTCACCGAGAGTCACGCTGAGGCCTATCCAGATCGCACAGGCGGAACATTCGCCAAGGTGGTCGATCACATGAGCCGCTTCACCGGGCTGGCTGTCGGCAATCTGTACATCGTCTGCGCCGCAGTTACGCTCTATGAGGTGGTCGCGCGGTACGTATTCAATGCTCCCACACAGTGGGCTTTTGAGGTCGTGATGGTGCTCTGCGCGTCGGCGTGGATGCTCTCTGCTGGCTTCGTGACACTTCAGAAGCGCCATATCGGCATTACAGTCTTTTATCTCATGGCCAGCGAACGATGGAAATGGCGCCTGGACTTGTTCGCCATGCTGGTTGGCGTGTTCGCGCTCTATATGCTGATCAGCGATACGTTGATCCGGGCGCTGGAATCGATCGACTTGATCGAGCGCGCAGGTTCGGCATTCAACTCACCGCAACCAATGTTCTTGAAGACCGTTCTGGTTGTCGGCCTGTTCATTTATCTGATCCAGCTATTGGTCAATCTGTCCCGGCACGTTCGTACGCGAATGATGGAGTTCGTCGTCCTTGCAGTCACGGCGATGATCGTCCTGCGCTACCTCTTGATCATTGGCGCGCACTACTTGGGTGAAGGAAGTGCAGCCGGCGTTGTCAACGAGGCGATCAATGGGGTTGGCGAGACTCTCAACCCTCGTGAATTCATCGACGTGCGCGAGTACGGCATCGGCATTATCAGCTTGGCGATTGTCGCGGCTCTGTTGGCGCTGATGATGACCGGCATGCCGCTTGGCATCGTGACCCTGATCATTTCGGTGGTTTGCGCGATCCTGTTTTTTGGCCCGCGTGGTCTGTATCTTGTTTCGACCAACGCGTTCGGTTTGCTCGAGAAGTATCCGTTGGTTGCGGTCCCGCTCTTCGTTCTGATGGCGTCGATCCTGGAACGCGCGGGCATCGCCGAAGATCTGTTCGATGCGATGTCGATTTTTGCGGGCAATCTCCGTGGTGGCGTGGCGCTTCAGACAGTGATCGTGGCGGTCATTCTGGCTGCGATGTCCGGCGTTATGGGCGGAGAGATTGTTATGCTCGGGCTTGTCGCGCTGCCGCAGCTGCTGCGACTGGGCTACGATCGCCGCATGACGATTGGGCTGATCTGCGCATCGGGTGCGTTGGCCACACTGATACCGCCGTCAATCGTCATGATCGTTTATGGGCTTAGCGCTGACGTTGCGATTGGCGATCTGTTTGCAGCGGGTTTCCTGCCCGGGCTTATGCTGGCCACGTTCTATGTCACGTACGTGCTGATCCGCTGTAACATCAATCCAAAGCTTGCGCCAACCGCGGCTGAAATTGCTCAGATTACCGGCTCTGAAAGCAAACTGAGCTCGGAGCGGATGTTGGCCGTCGTGCTCTGCATCGCATTGATCGCCTGCGTTATGGGATCAATCTACGCAGGTATCGCATCCGTGACGGAAGCAGCCGGCGTCGGTGTGTTTGGTGCCATTATCGTCGCGGCCGTTCGGTTCCGGTTCAGCTACGCGCTGCTGCGGGACGCGCTGGCGAGCACCATGACGGTGGTCGGCACGATCATCTGGCTGATCCTGGGCGCCGTGGCGTTTGTCGGGATTTACAACCTGATCGGCGGTGCGGACTTTATGCGGTCTCTGTTTGCGGGGCTGGGTCTCGGTCCGCTGGGTACCGTGTTTGTGATGATGGCAATCCTGGTCGTGCTCGGTACGTTCATGGAGTGGATCGCGATCATTTTCATTACCGTGCCGGTGTTTGCGCCCGTCGTGAGGGATATGGGTCCGGAGCTAGGGATGGAGCCGTCGTGGGCCGCAGTTTGGTTCGGCATCCTCTTTGTGATGAACATCCAGATCTACTTCCTGTCGCCGCCGTTCGGACCCGCCTGCTTCTGGCTGAAGTCCGTCGCGCCGAAGGACATCAGCTTGCAGGAAATCTTCGCGTCGGTGATTCCGTTCATATTCCTGCAGATCACCGGTATGCTTCTTGTGATGTTCATACCGCAAATCGCGCTTTGGCTACCGCAGGCTCTCACGTCAATTCGATAACGGCTCGCCCACAGGAGACAACCGGCCATGGTTGAAGACGAAGATCGCAGTATCGGCAAGTATTACGGCGTATGGCCCACGCTCGCCGGTCTTTTGCTCGCCGGTGGCATCATCTACGCCATGTTCGCACTCGCGGATGGTTTCGCGTAAGGGCGTAATACTCAGTGTGGGGGCCACAACTCCCCCAAGCTCCGGATGATCGCTCGCAGTGCAGTTGCGGGCCCCCTAAATCGACCGGATGCGGTGGATTTCAAGGACATGTGGCACTTGTGCCGTAGTGTTCGCCGCGTTTTGGACTATTTAAGATCGAGAACTCTCCATCCACGTTAACGCAGCGTTATCGCGAACCAGACTGACTACAGGGGCGGAGAGGCTGCCGCATCGGCAACTCGATCGGGGGATCATGATGCAGTTCCATTCGAGCGTGCTCTGTCACGTCGTATCGACGTGCCTTCTGCTTGCAGCGTCTGCTTGGCTGCAGGGTGCGACCGCAGATGATGGCAAGTACGGCGACGCGAATGCGAACGACGGTGTGCACTTGCGTGTCGGCGGCGCATTGAGTTTCCGGCCGAAGTACGAAGGATCCGATGAGCACGATGTGTACGGTATCCCGCTTATCATTCCCGATTTTGGCAGCAGTTACAGGTTGCCCGGTGTTGCGGACCGACTTGAGTTCCGCGGCATCGATGATGTCCGGTTCAAGCTTCTCAATCGCTACTATGGCTTCGAGGCTGGTCCGCTCGTGGGCTATGCGTTCGGCAGGGATGAGGACGACGGCGATCTCTTAGATGGTCTCGGTGACGTCGATGACGGCTTCATTGTCGGCGGCTTCATTGGGTATCGCTGGTACGGACTGTTGTTTGATGTCTCATATCACCATCAGGTCACGGGGGATGTGGACGGTGGCCAGCTGCGCTTCGGATTGAGCAGCAAGGTTCCAGTTTCTGACCGCGTCATTTTGACCGGCCGAGTTGGCGCCACGTATGCTGACGACGACTACATGGCCGCCTATTTCGGGGTCTCTGAGGCCCAGTCGAATAACTCAGGCGCGAACTTGGCTGAGTTTGACGCCGAAGCCGGCTTCAAAGACATCCACCTCGAAACCGGTGCAACGATTGACCTTGGTTACAACTGGCAGCTGTTGACCAAGCTGCGCTACAGCCGCCTCATCGGCGACGCAGCCGACAGCCCTGTTATCGAAACCGAAGATCAGTTCTCGGGAACAGTCGGCCTGACGTATCGTTTTCGGGTTCGTTAGAGCCTGTTCGTTCGCCTTAAGCTAGGCGGACATGAGTTTAAGCCGCGCGGCCCGGTGCCACTGGGCGCGTGACATCCAACTCGATCGTGCTGTCGTTTGGCAAGCGGTCGTAGATCGTTGCAAACGTCGACACCGGTTCACGTGGCGTCTGATATGTGTTGACAGCGGCCCCTTTCAGCGGGAAGCCGATCGCAATGCCGGTGACAATCACGGAACTGTAAGGCAGACCGAGCAAATGCCGGATGCGGTTCGGGTAATTGCAGAATGATGCCAGCGGGCAGGCTTCCATCCCGTGTCCGCGCGCCGCGAGCAGAACTGTCTGAACAAAGCAGCCCATATCCAGCCAGGCGCCGCGTCCCATGTCGCGGTCCATGGAAACGATCAGTCCCACCGGTGCATCAAAGAATCGGTAGTTCCGGACCATTTGCTCCAATGAACCGTCCCGATCGCCCTTCGAAATGCCAAGGAGACCGTAGAGGCCCCATCCGGTCGCCCGTCGTCGGCCGAGATAGGGTTCGCGCCAATCGGACATGTAGTAGCTGTAGTCCCGAATGTCGGGTTCACCTGCGCGTGTGACGCGCTCAAGCTCCTGACGAAACGCGATCAACGCGTCTCCAATGAGAACGGAAACAGCCCACGGTTGAATATTGGACCCGTTCGGCGCACGCGCACCGAGAGCGAGTATCTCGTTGATTGTCGTTATTGAGACCGGCTGCTGGGGGTCAAAAGCACGTATACTCCGGCGCCCATGAATGGCGTCGCAAACTGTCAGCATTCCAGCCCCCAACTTATGACATAAGCCGACGAACCCCGGTTGGATCGCCCGTCGGCATTGTGATTCGCCGCAGGTCCGATTCCGACCGGACATCATTTCAGAATGTTTAACGTGCGCGACCAAATGCGCAACGTCAAGTTGTAAGCATACGGATTGGATTCCCATCCTGCCAGGCCGCGATCGCGTCGACCATGCCGCCGTACCAGCTCGTGAGCGTCTCATGCGTCCAATAGCCGAGATGCGGCGTCAGAAGCGCGCGGGGCTCAGACCGCAACGGATGCTCGGTTGGCAGTGGCTCCTCGTCGAACACGTCCAGCGCGCATCCGGCGATTTGCTTGGCGCGCAGCGCCGTCAGCAGGGCGTCGGTATCAATAATCGGCCCTCGGGAGGTATTGATCAGCGTGGCCGTCGGCTTCATGAGGCCCAGTTCGGACGCGCCGACAAGACCGCGCGTTCGGTCCGACAACCGGGTATGGATGGTCACGACATCAGCTTGGCGGAAAAGATCGTTCTTGGTGACGCGTTGTGCGCCAGCCGCGGAGGCGGCAGCGTCTTCCAGGTTTTGGCTCCAGGCAATCACGTTCATGCCAAGCGCACCGCCAAATCCAGCCATTGCCGTGCCGAGCTTTCCGAGCCCGATGATACCGAGAGTCTTTCCGGCCAGTTCGGTGCCGACGGTCGACTGCCAACCGCCGGATGTCATGTTCGCTGCTTCGGCCGGCACATGGCGCGCCAGCGCAATCATTGAGCCGAGCGCCAGTTCGGCAGTTGGCTGGCTATTTCTCGGTGACGGTGTTCCGCAGACGGTAACGCCGCGTGCCTCAGCTGCCGCAATGTCAATTGCGGCGTTGCGCATGCCGGCCGTGACGATCAGCTTTAGATTGGCGAGTTTCGCGATCTGGTTCGCGGGAAACGGTGTTCGCTCACGCATCACACAGATGACGTCGAATTGCGACAAGGCGGCCGTCACGGCGTCCTCTCCAACAAGCTGCTGGTTGAAAACTGTGACGTCATGGGCCTTTTCGATCGCAGACCAGTCGGCAAGCGTTTTTGCCAGGTTCTGATAGTCGTCGAGGACTGCAATGCGAGCCATAAGCGCGTTCCTTCTTTTGTCATGATCGGCATTCCGCCAGTCTGGCCTCTCTCTGGTTGCGCTGGCGGTCTCGCACCACATTTAACAGAAACCCGGGTGTCATAGGCCACGCCGACTAACCGACACCCAATTGCTAGACTAAGGACACTGATGGCCATCGTCATTGCCGTGTTGGTGCTGATCCTGGCGCTCTCGTTTCTGCCCAGCTGGTGGGTACGGAGCGTGATTGCGCGCCATTCTGCCGATCGGCCGGATTTTCCGGGCACCGGCGGCGAGTTCGCGCGGCATTTGTTGTCTGAGATGAAGCTCAACAATGTCGGCGTCGAACAGACCGAGATCGGCGATCACTATGATCCGGACGCCAAAATGGTCCGGCTCTCCGACCAACACTATAACGGCAGATCGCTCGCAGCCGTCGTGATTGCGGCACACGAAGTTGGGCACGCAATGCAGGATGCGACGGACTACGCGCCATTACGCGCACGCACACGTCTTGCCAAGCAGGCTGCCGCAATTCAGGGCATCGCGACGTTGCTGCTCATCGCCGCGCCGTTTCTCGTTCTCCTGGCGCGTTCACCATCTATCTTGTTTCTTGAGCTCGGGGCTGGCCTTCTGCTGATCGCCATGACGGTACTGATGCATGCGACGACACTGCCCGTTGAATTCGACGCCAGTTTCAATCGCGCCCTGCCTGTGCTTCAGGCAGGGCGGTACATTCCCGAGCGCGATATGCCGGCTGCTCGGAAGATCTTGCGCGCGGCGGCATACACGTACGTTGCGGCCGCGGCCGTGAGCCTACTCGACGTGATGCGCTGGATCCGGATCCTCCGGTTTTGATGGCGCAGGCTGGTGGTTGA